>JAIPJW010000045.1 GCA_021734075.1 Cephaloticoccus sp. | reverse complement strand
GGAAAGCATCACGGCATTCAGGCGACAATCAGCCCTTAACAATGCCGGTCTGCATGCAATAGCGCACCAAACTGGCCACTTCACGCACCCCAAGTTTTTCCATGATGTTGGCGCGATGCTTTTCGACCGTGCGCACACTGAGATTCAATTGCGCCGCGACTTCCTTGGAGGAGAGCCCCTCGCTCACCAAGCGCGCAATTTCGATTTCCCGGGGCGTCAAGGTCTTGCCCGCGGCCAGTGACGGTGCGGCCGGAGGCGGTTGTTCCTGGGGCGCCGGGCGTGTCGGCGTGGCTTGATTGACCTCGGCGTTGGAGCGTGGTGAAACGTTGGTCGCAAAAAACATCCCCCCCTTCATCACCGATTCGACCGCCTGAAGGACATAGTTGAGTGGCTCGGATTTGTCCACAAACCCGTGCACGCCCTGCCGGATCAATTGAGCGGGTAATTCACCGTCGGGGTGGCTGGTTAAAACCAGGATGCGGGTGGCGGGTAGCTTTTCCCGCACGATCTTGATGATCTCCAAACCGTGCATTCCGGGCAAAAACAAATCCACGACCAAAAGATGTGGCTTGTCGCGCAGACAGAATTCCATGCCCTCCCGCCCATCGGAAAATTCACCCACCAGTTGCAATCCGGCGACCCGGCCCAACGCGAGTCCAAGCATCTGACGAAATACGGTTTCGTCTTCGATGATGACTGTTCTTACCGGCATATCGCACAGCAGATGAGAGGCCCCAAAGGCTTTCAAGACCTAAACCCAAGCATTCCTTGCCGTGCGATCAAGATAACCCTTGATATCCAGTTGTGACCAGCACCGCTTCCCGCACTGCCGTTGTTATCGCCCTGACCACAATCTACCTGGTGTGGGGCAGCACCTACCTCGCCATCCGGGTCGCCGTTGAGACCATGCCCCCCTTTGCCATGGCCGCGATCCGTTTTCTCTTTGCCGGGGTCGTTATGCTGACTTTTCTCAAACTGCGGGGGGCCGCGTGGCCTACGCCCCGACAATGGTTCGACAACAGTATCATCGGCACTCTGCTGCTCCTCGGTGGCAATGGCCTGGTGGTATGGGCCGAACAATACATCCCATCCGGCATCGCCGCGTTGCTGATCGGCGTCGGACCACTGTTCATCGTGTTGACCGAATGGGCCTGGCCCGACGGGCAGCGTCCCACCCTGCCCACCATCGGTGCGCTTGTGTTGGGCCTGGTCGGGGTGGCTTGGCTTGCCTCTCCCTGGCAGGACAACCCAACCGGCGGACTGCACAAAATGGGCGTGCTGGTCATCCTCATTTCCTGTGTCTGCTGGGCCATTGGCTCCATATTTTCCCGCCACGCCCAAAGCAGCCCAAACCCGTTTATGGCCGCCGCATTACAAATGCTGTGTGGGGGAGTCTCTCTCGGCCTGACCGCCCTGATCACGGGGGATTTTTCCCGCGTGAACTTGAGTGCCATTTCAACTCACTCATGGATCGCTTTCGTCTATCTCATCGTCATGGGCTCATTCGTCGGTTTTTCCACCTTTGTCTGGTTGATCAAAAATGTGCCCCCCGCCCTTGCCGCCACTTTCGCCTACGTCAACCCGGTTGTGGCGGTGTTTCTGGGCTGGTGGCTCCTGGATGAAACGCTCAATGCCCGCACGGCGGTGGCCACGATCATCATCATCACTTCGGTGGTGATCATAACCGTCCAAAAAAATCGCACGCGCCTGGCCGTTCCTCCCCGTCAAGCGGTGGGGCTGATCGACCCGCCGCGCAAACCTGCCCGATAGAAAGGCGCCGCGCAAACGCCCAAGGTGGTCTTCATCCGAAGGCAAAAGGGGCCCACCCTGCCAGCGCTATGCCAGGCCCTTCAGCATTTCCTGAAGGACAGCCGCATCACGCAGAAAGCTTGCCGGGTCATCGTGCTCCACAAATTCCAACATCGCACATCGATTCCCTGATATCCCCGCCGCTACAGTTAAAAATTTCTGCCAGCGTTCCCTCCCCTCCGCGAGCGGCCGTCGATTCTGAGGCGTCGTTTCCCAATGATAAACGTGCAAGTGGGCCAGACGTGGAGCCAGCTGGTGCAACCCCTCGAGGCAAATGTCGTCACTCATCCCCATCAACGGCTGCCAGTAGGAATATAAGTTGGGATGATCCACTTCCACCAGCAAACGACTGGCCGATTCATTTGTGTCGGTCAGGGTGCCCCCGTGAAATTCCGTGGTGATTTGCACCCCAACCTTGGCCGCAAGTTCGGCAATACGTCGCAAATCGGTCACGACCCGCCAGCGCATATCCTCGGCCATTTCGGCTGAACCGGTCGTGCCCGCCCATACCCGGATTATCGGGGCCCCCAACTCCAAGGCCGTGGCCAGAACCTGTTGGAAGGGCAAGCCGTCATCCTCGCTGTGGGCGACCCGGAAATAACTGCCGTAGGCCGCCACGGCCAGTCCGGCCTCGTGGGTCAGTTCCCGCACCTCACGGGCCCGACCCAAGTCCCCATGCGGGACATGCACATCCCCGCCCCATTCGATGGCGAGCAGTCCGGCCTGTCGGACCAGAGCCACGATGTCCGCAGGCGCAAGCTTGCGAAAAGTGACCGAAACTAGCCCGGGAGAAATCATATCGCCCATCATGCCCTCAAGGTGGCAGACGCCAAGACGCATTTGCACTTGGCAGGTAATTTGCCATGTTGAATCCAACAACAATTTATGAACTCCCGTCTTCTATTTGCACTTGCGCTGCTGGGCTTCGCTGGATGCAGCACTTTTGAGCAACGTTCCAAGGAAAAAGCGGCCGTATTTTCCCAACTCGAAACGGCGACTCAGGAAAAATTGCGTCAGGGCGAAATCGAAATCGGCTACACCCCAGACATGGTCTTTATCGCGCTGGGCAAACCCGATTATAAGAGTGCGCAAATAACTGCAGAGAACCGCGAGGAAATCTGGACCTACAATTCCTATTTTTCCGAATATCGGGGCACTGAGACGGCAGGTTATCGGCGCATCATCGACTACGACCCGGTTAAAAAAACCTACATCGTCTACTATGAACCCGTGCGGGTTGATGTTTATCGCGAACATGTGGAGGATCGTATTCGCATTACTTTCCGTGGGGGCAAAGTCGTTGTGATTGAGCAGGCCAAGTAGCCTGACCCGTCTAGATTGCCAGTAGGACCTGATCTGCTGGCCAGCCGCCCTTCCGACCCCGTTTGCGCCTGTTTGGCTGCAGGATCATTCATGGGGCTGGTCCACGCCGCCGCCCGGATTCATTTTCACGATGTTCAGTCTCGGCTTACTCCACGGTTGACCGATTCATCGACCCCGCCCAATGCTGGGCGTCGTATGGCTACCCCTGAAAACCGCCAGGCGCACTGGCGGGCAAATTTGCGATTGATAGTCTGCCTGATGTGCGTGTGGGCTTTTGTTTCATTCGGCTGCTCGATCTTCTTTGTCGATGAACTCGACCAATTTAAAATCGGCGGCTTCAAGCTCGGTTTTTGGATGGCCCAACAGGGCTCGATCTATGTGTTCGTCCTCCTGATCGGTTTCTACGCCTGGCGCATGAATTACCTCGATAGGAAATATCACGTCCACGAGGACTGAAGTCCGACGACCGCCCCGATAACCCAACCCCAACCGCCCCGTTAATGACTGTTCAGCACTGGACCTTTATAATCGTCGGTCTTTCCTTCGCCCTTTACCTCTACATCGCCTACCGGTCGCGCGCGAGCACCACCAGCGAGTTTTATGTCTCGGGGTCGACCGTGCATCCCGTGCACAACGGCATGGCCACGGCCGCAGATTGGATGAGCGCAGCATCCTTCATCTCGATGGCCGGATTGATCTCATTCATGGGACGTGACGGAGGGGTGTATCTCATGGGCTGGACGGGAGGCTACGTTCTACTGGCCCTGTTGCTGGCACCTTACTTGAGGAAATTTGGCAAGTTCACCGTGCCAAATTTCGTGGGCGATCGCTACTATTCGCAGTTTGCCCGTGTGGTCGCGGTGCTCTGTGCAATCATGATTTCCTTCACCTATGTCGCCGGACAAATGCGCGGTGTGGGCATCGTCTTTTCCCGCTTTCTGGAAGTGGATATCAACACCGGGGTGCTGATCGGCACTTTCATCGTATTCTGCTATGCCGTTTTCGGCGGCATGCGGGGGATCACCTACACCCAGGTCGCCCAGTATTGCGTGTTGATTTTTGCCTATCTCGTTCCCGCCATTTTCATCGCCATATTGATGACCGGCAAGGTGATCCCCCAGATCGGTTTTGGATCCACCCTGAGCGACGGCAGTGGCTTGCATCTGCTCGACAAACTGGACGGCCTCAGCACCGAGTTGGGATTCGCCGCCTACTCCTCCGGAGTCAGGCCCGTCATAGATGTGGCCGCCATTACCCTGGCACTGATGGTGGGCACCGCCGGTCTGCCCCACGTGATCGTGCGTTTTTACACCGTGCCCAGCGTGAAGGCCGCCCGCTCCTCCGCCTTTTGGGCCATTCTGTTCATTGCCATTCTTTACAGCACCGCCCCGGCAGTTGCCGCCTTCGCCCGCACCAACCTTCTCAGCACCGTCAATAACGCCACCTACACCGAGGTCCCCGAGTGGTTTTCCAATTGGGAGAAAACCGGCTTGATCAGTTTCAGTGACAAGAATGGCGACGGTCGCATCCAATACTATAACGACCGCAACTTGGATCCCGCCTTCCAGGCCAAGGTCACTGCCGCTGGTTGGATGGGCAATGAGCTGACCATTGATCGCGACATCATGGTCCTGGCCAATCCCGAAATCGCCCGGTTACCCAATTGGGTCATCGGGCTGGTGGCAGCCGGGGCCCTGGCCGCCGCGCTCTCCACCGCCGCTGGTTTGCTCCTGGTTATTTCCTCCGCTTTTGCCCACGACTTCGTCAAATGTTGGGTCAACCCCCGTATCACGGAAAAGGGTGAACTCATCTGCGCCCGCTTGGCCGCCGGGGCGGCCGTGGTGGTTGCAGCCTACTTCGGGATCAACCCGCCGGGCTTTGTCGCACAAGTCGTGGCCTTTGCCTTCGGTTTGGCCGCCGCCTCATTTTTTCCGGCGATTATCATGGGGGTCTTTCAGAAACGCATGAACCGTGAGGGCGCGATCAGTGGCATGGTCGTGGGCATCGTCTTTACCGCCACCTACATCATCTGGTTCAAGTTTATCCATCCCGAGCAAAGTAATGCGGAGCATTGGTGGTTCGGCATCTCACCCGAGGGCATCGGGTCCCTGGGCATGGTGATGAATGTCTTCGTGGCCCAGCTTGTTTCACGCTTCACCCCTCCACCTCCAGCCGACGTCCAGGAAATCGTCGCCCATATCCGCTTTCCGCGCGAACTGCGCGTCAAATAATCCGTCAGGGCGTAACCCCGGGGAATGGGGAGAAGGACTCACTCTTCAAATTGCGGTTCATCAGCGCCTGCAGTGCAGCGGCCGGCGATTTGCCCTCAAACAGGATGGCATGCATCTCATGCAAAATGGGCGCCTCGATGCCGCGTTCGGCACAGAGTTCGGCAAATGCCTTGGTGGTCCGGTAACCCTCCACCACGGTCTTGCGATTCGTGATCAAGTCGACTGCCCGGGCACCAGCACCGATACGTTCACCGAATTTGCGATTGCGACTCCAGCTGCCATGACAGGTTGCCACCAGATCGCCAAACCCACTCAATCCATAGAATGTCTCCGGTTGAGCTCCCAGGCTCACCCCCACCCGCACCATTTCCGCCAGGGTGCGGGTTAACAAGGCCGCTTTGGCGTTGTCGCCCAGTTTGAGACCGTCACAGCAACCGGCGGCGATTGCGTAAATGTTTTTCAAACAGCCCCCCAACTCCGCCCCGCGCAGATCTTCGCTGGTGTAAACCCGCAGCATTGGACTGCTCAACGCAGCTTGCACCTGTCGCAGACTCGCTTCCGGTTGTTGGGCCGCCAAAACCATGGCTGCGGGGAGACGGCCGGCCACTTCCTCCGCATTGGTCGGCCCGGTCAATGAGCCGATGGGCAAATCGGGCATAACCTCGGCCATGACCTCCGATGGACGCTTGTGCGTTTGTAACTCAAGCCCCTTGACCAAACTGAGCACGAGGGAAATTTGTGCCGCCGGGGGGGCACAATCACGGAGGCGCATGCAAGTGTCCCTCAATCCCTGGGATGGACAGGCCAGTATCACCACCTCGGCGTCAGACAAACTCACTTTGAGATCGGCCGAGATGCGCAAGTTGTCCGGCAGGGAAACCCCCGGCAAATAGTCCACGTTCTCTCGGGCGGCCAACAACGCCACGGCATGCTCAACCCGGCGCGGGGTCAGGGTCACCGGTTGACCGGTGCGCGCCAGATGCACTGCAAAGGCAGTGCCCCAAGCGCCCGCACCCATGACCACGAAATTCATGCCTTCTGTTAATCACGGTTTCAGCCCCACGGCACGGAAATTTTTAAGGCGCCCCAACGTGGTCAAAATCCCCCCCTAGAGAAACGCCGGTATCTTTTCGTTGGCCACCATCTGCTCAAAGGTTTCCCGCGCATTTATCAGTTCAAACGAACTGCCCTTGACCAACACCTCGGCGGGCAGAGATCGTGAATTATAACGGCTGGCCATGGAGAAACCATAGGCCCCGGCGCTCATCAAGGCAATCAACTCACCCTCGCCCACTTCCTGCAATTGGCGGTCCTTGGCAAAACAGTCACTGCTCTCACAGATTGGCCCCACCACATCAGCGACGAGTGCCCGACGTGATGTGTCGCGATGCAAGGGCACAATTTCGTGGTAACTGTCATACATCGCGGGTCGGATGAGGTCGTTCATCGCGGCATCCACCACTAGAAAGTTTTTCCCGCCGGCCCGTTTCAGGTGTTCAACCCGGGTGACCAAAACCCCGGCGTTGCCCACGATATATCGGCCATGCTCCAGCAATATTTTCAAATCCAGAGGGGCCAGCAGGGGGGTCAGGGCTTCCCCATAGCTTTCTGGACTTACCGGGCGCTGAGCCGCGGGTTTGGCGTCCCACCATTCCTGGGTGCCGCTGGCGAGGGCATCCGGGTAGATTATGCCCATGCCGCCGCCGATGGAGAAATAGGTGATGCCGTAATCACGTTTCAACTCCTCCACGAATGGCACCATTTTCTTAACAGCCTCCACAAACGGCCCAGTATCAGCGAGTTGGGAACCGATATGCATCTGCACCCCCTTGAGGCTAATATGTTTCAACTTGGCCACAGCTTCATAGACCAGTTTGGCCTGCGCCAGGGAGATGCCGAACTTGTTGCCCTGCTTGCCGGTGGTGATCTTGGCGTGTGTCTGGGCATCCACGTCCGGGTTGATACGGATGGCAACTGGCGCCTGAATCCCCAACGTGCCCGCAACATGGTTGATTCGGGCCAACTCGGGCTCGCTTTCCACATGAAGGGCGAAAATGCCATTTTCCAGCGCAAGTCGGATTTCATCCTCCGTCTTGCCGACCCCGGCAAACACACTGGAGTGAACATCCCCGCTGGCTGCAATAACCCGGCGAATTTCACCACCACTGACCAAGTCAAAACCCGCGCCCAAATTCCCCAAGTGTCGCAAAACCGCCAGACTGGAATTGGCCTTCATGGCGTAACACACCTGCACATCCAATCCTATCAGGCTGTTTTTCAACCGGTGCAGATTATCGGCCATCGTCGTCGCACTGTAAACATAGGTCGGCGTCCCGTAGAGCCGGGCCACGGCCGCCAATTCGACCGATTCACAATGCAGGTTTTGATCCGTATAGCGGAAGTGATGCATGACAGCTGCGCAAAAATGATGTCAAAAAACCCCGGATGGCGAGATTGACCTTGAAATATTCAACGCAAATTTTGCCTATTTGACTCGTGTTATGCGCCCTGAAAAATCTCCTGCATCGCCCGGCCATCCGGATGGGTATGGCACGGGATAGTCGCGGCGGTTTGCGGGATCCGCGTTTTGTGAGTTTTCTGGCGCAGAATAACCACAAGAAATTGGACACCAATTTCCATGATGCTGTCATGCGCGGACGCCGGATGCTCCGTTATGGATTGGTGCTGCTGGTCGCCGTGGGTTTTGCCTGGGTGGTCATTGAAAGTGCCAAGGCGCTTTCGGTGTTCTGAACATTGTTCTCGGCCAAGTCTTGCGGTCGGCTTCGGATTCGTTGTCATTACGCCATGATTTCCGCCCGTTACCTGACCTGCCTTGTGTTGCTTAGCGCCCTATTTGTGACGAGTTGCCAGACAACTTCAAAGATTGGTGCGATTGGCGTGACCGTGGTGGATTTCAAACCCACCGGAAGTTCCCTGCTGGAATCCCGGGCCATCATGACCCTGCGCTTTATCAACGAAAATCTGTCCCCCGTCGCCTTTTCCGGCTCGACCCATAAGCTTTATCTGAATGGCACCTACGTGGGCAAAGCGGTCAATAATCAGGCCGTGGGCCTGGCGCCCATCAGCACGACCACTCAGGATGTCGCCGTATTTTTTGAAAACGTGGCACTGGTCAACCAATTCGCCAGACTCGGTCAAAACACCGAGGTGAGTTACCGGCTTACCAGTGTCCTTTTTTACCAGCAGGGTGACGAAAAGGATGAATATGATGTCGAAACCAATGGCAGCATCGACCTCGCGCCCTTGCTAAATGCCGGCCGATAAAAAAGCGGCCTCCACTCACGCAGAGACCGCTTCCAGTGCAGACCGACGGTGATCAAACCGTCGGTCCGAAGCCAGTTGCCCGGTTGGGGGCGTAATCATTGCAGGCTAGGCCAAGGATGCCCGCGGCGCAGATGGTTGCAAAAGCGGCGATCATGCCGGCGCCAAGCGCCAGAGCGGTGATCCCGCTGATCAAGGTGAAGCCAAGATATAGATTTGTTTTCATGGTTGGTAGGTGTGTTGCCATGAAAACACTGGTGTGGCAGGAAAGTTGCAGAATTCCGCCCACTCCAGCCAAGCGCCCCTGCGGGTTTGCCATTATCCCATCAAAAATCGATCAAGCGCCGTCACCACCCTGAGCCGAGATCATCTTGAAAGCGTTATGAAAAGAGGCCTTCAGGTAATCCCGATTCATCCGGGCAATGAAATCGTGCGAAATGAGTTTGGGACAGACCGCGCTGCACTCGTATTGATTGGTGCAATTGCCAAACCCCGCCTCGTCCATGGTCTGCACCATGCGCAGAACCCGGGTTTCCCGTTCCGGCTGGCCCTGGGGCAATAATCCGAGATGCGAAACCTTGGCGGCCACAAACAACATTGCACTGGAGTTTTTACAGGCCGCCACACAAGCACCGCAGCCAATGCACGCTGCCGCATCCATCGCGAGGTCGGCATCCGCCTTGGCCACGGGGACCGAATTTGCATCCGGAGCCGCACCGGTGCGCACACTGATGTAACCTCCAGCCTGTTGAATCTTGTCGAAGGCACTGCGGTCGACCACCAGATCCTTGATCAGGGGAAACGCGGCGGCGCGAAACGGTTCGACGGTGATCACATCACCATCCTTAAAACTGCGCATGTAAAGCTGACAGGTGGCAATCCCCTGGCCGGGACCGTGAGGTTTGCCATTGATGGTGCAGGAGCATGTGCCGCAGATGCCCTCACGACAGTCATGCGCAAAGGCAATCGGTTCCTCGCCCTGCGACCCCAACTCGTCATTGACAACGTCGAGCATCTCCAGGAACGACATGTTGGGATTGAGATTTCGTGCAGGGTATTCCTTGAATTGACCCGGCTGACCGGGTCCGGCCTGCCGCCAGACGCGGAGTGTGACGTTAAAAATCTTGGAGCTGTTTTCGGCAACCATGGTGGGTATTCCTCGAAGCTATTTGTAACTGCGCATGCTCATTTTGACCGTCTCGTAATTGAGCGGTTCGACGTTGCGTAGCGGGTCCTTGCCTTCCCCTTGGTATTCCCAAGCGGCAGCGTGTGAAAAATTCTCGTCGTCGCGTTTGCATTCACCGTCCGGGTGCTGGTGTTCCTCCCGAAAATGCCCGCCGCAGCTTTCCTCGCGGGTCAGTGCATCACGGCACATGAGTTCTCCGAGTTCGAGAAAATCAGCCACTCTTCCGGCATTTTCCAAGGCCTGATTGAGCGTCTCGCCGGAACCCGGCACGTTGACATTCTGCCAAAATTCCTCCCGGAGCACGGGAATTTCCTTCAGCGCCTGGCGCAAGCCGCCGGCCGTGCGGGCCATGCCGCAATACTTCCACATGATTTGTCCCAAACGCTTGTGAAAATGACTGACGGGTAATGTGCCTTTGTTTTCGAGGAGCCGCTTCGTCATGCCCGTCACGTTGGCTTCAGCCTGCACAAACTCGGGTGCCTCCGTCGACGGTCGTGACCCGGGTTTCTGTTGCGCAAGATAATCACTTACCGTGTAGGGAATGACAAAGTATCCGTCGGCCAGACCCTGCATGAGGGCGGAGGCTCCAAGCCGGTTGGCCCCGTGATCGGAAAAATTGGCCTCACCCAGCACAAACAATCCGGGGACATTCGACATCAGGTTGTAGTCCACCCAAAGTCCACCCATCGTGTAGTGCACCGCCGGGAAAATACGCATGGGCGTCTTGTAGGCATTTTCAGCGGTAATCTCGTGGTAGATATCGAACAGGTTCCCGTAACGCTCCCGCACTGCAGCTTCACCCAGTCGCTTGATGGCGTCGGCAAAGTCGAGATATACCCCGAGGCCGGATTCTCCCACGCCACGTCCTTCTTCACACATCCGCATCGCCGCCCGGGAGGACACATCGCGCGGGGCCAGATTGCCGAAGCTCGGGTAAATACGCTCCAGATAATAGTCGCGGTCGTCCTCGGGAATATCCGCGGGGTTCTTTTTGCAATCCTCTGCCTTCTTGGGCACCCAGATGCGGCCGTCGTTGCGCAGGGATTCCGACATGAGAGTCAGCTTGGACTGGTAATCACCACTGACCGGGATGCAGGTCGGGTGAATCTGCGTGAAACACGGATTGGCAAAACAAGCCCCTCGTTTGTAGGCCCGCCAGATGGCCGTGGCATTGGATCCACGGGCATAGGTGGAAAGATTGAATACGTTGCCGTAACCCCCGGTCGCCAAAATTACCGCATCGGCACTGTGCCGCCGGATCTCGCCCGTGATGAGGTCTCGCACGATAATCCCCTTGGCATGGCCATCAACCACGACCAGGTCGAGCATCTCGGAGTGCGTGTGCATCTCGATGGCCCCCGCGCCAATCATCCGGGAAAGCGCGCTGTAGGCTCCCAACAGGAGTTGTTGGCCGGTCTGCCCGCGCGCATAAAAAGTGCGGGATACCTGTGCGCCGCCAAAGGAACGATTGGCGAGCAGGCCGCCGTATTCGCGGGCAAACGGCACACCCTGAGCGGCGCATTGGTCGATAATGTTGACCGAAACCTCAGCCAACCGATGCACATTGGCCTCGCGGGAACGATAGTCCCCACCCTTTACGGTGTCGTAGAAAAGCCGATAAACACTGTCGCCGTCGTTCTGGTAGTTTTTGGCGGCATTAATGCCTCCCTGCGCCGCGATGGAATGCGCCCGACGGGGACTGTCGTGGAAAACGAAGTTTTTAACCTTGTAGCCCAACTCGGCCAGCGTCGCTGCCGAGGAGGACCCGGCCAACCCAGCTCCGACCACAATAACCTCGTATTTCCGCTTGTTGGCGGGATTGACGAGTTTCATGTCCATCTTGTGCTTGCGCCATTTCTCGGCGAGCGGACCAGCGGGGATCTTGGAATCGAGTTGTGCCATGGGGGCGCTTAATTTTGGGCGGTCATCGGAGCATGCACATGCGCCGCCGGATGCGGCTGCAGTGCTCCAGTTAGAATGGATCCCGGAATTGCCAGATTACCGAGAAAGTAAAGGAGACAGAAAACCGCCACGACCTTGCGCAGCGCACCCACCCAAGTCTGCGAACTCCAGCCCAAGGTTTGGAAAAGACTCTCCATGCCATGCAGCAAGTGAAATGACAGCAACCCCACCGCAATGATGTAAAACAGTGCGACCGGGACGCTTTCAAAACCACGGTAAACCATCAAATAGACATTTTCGACTTCAGTGCCGGCGGCCACCACCGGGAAGCCCGCCACGGTGTAATCATGTTCCATCACGTAGGAATAATGGGTCTTGTAATCCGTCGGATCGGTCAGTCCCAGCGTGAAATGGGCGATATGATAAATGATGAAGGCAAATACCACATAACCGGTCCAACGGATGTAGCGGGATGATAACGATGCCCTAATCCAAGTTGTTTTCGCGCTGTAGGACTGCCCGCCACGGGCCCGTATGTTCTCCTTGGTCAACACCGTTGCAGCCCAAATATGGACGGCCACGGTGGCGAGCAGGCCCAGGCGTGCCACCCACAATAACGGGCCGGTTTGGCGTAGAAAAAGAGCGTATCCGTTGATCTTGTCGGGATGCTCAAATATCTGCAGGTTGCCCACCAAGTGTCCGGTGGCAAAACCGATCAAAATTAACCCGGAAAGGGCCATCAGGAATTTCCGGCCGATGGAAGAACGAAATAGGTTGGCGAAAAGACTCATGGGGGACAGGCGGAAAGCAGCGGACAATCAACCGCGGTTGCACGGTATGGGTAAGACAAACCCTGTCTGACTTGTAAAGGCCTCCGCCCGATACCCTTTAAATCCATACTGACTATTAGGGGGGCTTACCCAAAGAAGAAGCAAACCAACGGGCCTTTCAACGGACCCAAGGCTTGAGCAGGGTGAATTTCCCGCTCGCCGTGGGTGCAATCACCCGCCGACGAAAGGCATTTACCCGAATGCCCTCACCAAGCATTCCAGCCAGCGCTGGCTCCACCCCCCTGGGGGCCGTCTCGTCGGAGACATAATGAAAATCCCAACGAGTTTCACTCGTTTGCACCAAATTGTAATGCCAGCAGGCAAAATCTTCCGGCAGGGCCGCATCGATGTCATAAACTGACACGAGCGAACCATCGGGGCGGAAATACAAATCCCGCTCCCGACCCAGCAGGCGGTAACCAGTGGGCAGTTTTTGCACAATGTCACCTGTATGATAGCGTAACAAAGGCATGGCCACGCGATCACGCGTCGTCACCAGAATCTGATAAACATCCGGTAGTTCAGTCCGCCAGGGGGCCAGTTCGATGAACGCATTGTCATCAATCACCTGGGAATTGTCCTTGAAGGCCTCACCCACAAACAAATAACCCGCCTCGGTTGAACCGTAGAGATCCACCTGTGCCGCGGGAAAGGCTTTCATGATACGCGCCGCATGCTGGCGGCTCGCTTTGCCATAGGTCAGAATCACGGCTTTGACGCTCGGCACCTTGGCCCCACGTTTCAACGCCGCCCGGGCCAGAAGCGAAAGATACACCGGCTCGCCTTCAATCACCTCGGGTTTTGTTGCCTGAAGTTCGACCACGATGCGATCCCACTCACTTTCGGGAAACGAGAACGGATCGCTGGAAAGATTCAGATATACCGTGCCGTCAAAATAGCGGTGCGGAAAAGGGTGATCCTCATAGGGACAAAGATTGCTCGAACACCCGATCGGCGCGAGGACACACTTGCGATAAGTCCGGCCCACGAATTGCGCCAGAATCGGTGATGCCCGGTAGGCGCGCTCCGTCTGGGCATCCCACCAACCCTGTTCCATGACAACTGTCATCGGCAACTGGGTCGTGCCGCCGGTTGATTCATATTCAAAGCGCTTTTCCAGAAACCCACGCTCGATCTCGCGGTAGTCGGCGAAAAAGGCCTGGTGGCCGAGCTCAATGATCTCGTTTTTGGAAAGTGGCGGCATTTCCCGGTAACACGACCACTGCAACTGCTCGTTGTGCAAAGGGAAGCGCTGTTGGTAAAGGGGACTGCGGGCGTAAATCTGCCGAATCTCCGACTCCAGCACAGAAGGTAGATGCTCCGTTTCAGCCGGGCTGACAACGGCGGGAGAATTGGCGAAGGAAGGTGCGGACATGACGGATGCTTTGGGCAGGAAATGGCTCACCGGAGCGAAGTCAAACGCCACGACCCTTCATTTTCCTCCACCAGGGTTCGAATAGGAACAAAGCATTGAGCACCAAACTGTGTCCAATCCTGCCATTGCGGGCCTGCGCCAACACCTCGTCAACCGGACAAAGTGATATCTCAATCTCTTCGTCGGCATCCCATGTGGTCGCTCCAACTGATACCGCGCCGGTGACCAGCGCGATGTGGCAACGATTGCTCTGAATTGCCGGATTCGGGATCACCGTCCCCAACAATTGGACCGCACTGCCCTGATAACCCGTTTCTTCCAATAATTCCCGGGCCCCGGCCACCAGTCGATCTTCTCCGGTCTCAATGACCCCACCGGGAATCTCCAAAGCAAAATCGTCGATCCCAAATCGAAACTGCCGCACCAGCACAAGCTCATGCTCAGGTGTCAACGCGAGCACATTGACCCAATCGGGAGGTTGCAACACGATAAAATCACGTTCGTTGCCACGTCGGGGATGACGATAACGGACCTGATCGAGGTCGAAGACCCGGGTTCGGGCCAGCGACGATCGCGTCTGTTTTTCCCAGCGGGAAAGTCCTGAATCGGGTCCAGTCATGGGGTCAAAAAAAATGCCTCCTGACTACTAAGGTCGAGGAGGCATAAAAGTGTAGTGGAAATCAGATTACTTCTTCGGCAGTTTGATCTTTTGGCCCACCGAGAGATGATTCCAGTTCACGCCGGGATTGACTGACAGCAAATCCGCAAGGGATACGCCCTTGGCGCTGGCAATCTTCACCCCGGTGTCACCACCCTTGACGATGTATTCATCGGGACCTGCCACAGCGGGAGCGCCACCCTTGGCCGCTTTAACCGGAGCTTTGGCCGACTCTTCCAATTTTGTGATCGAGCCGCGCAGGTTGCCGAGTTCGGCGCCGACCTGATTGAAAGCGTCCTGTGTCGAACGCGTCAGCGCGCTTAAATCTCTCGTGGCCTTCTCGCTGGAGGCGGAAGTGGCACTCACTTGAGATTCGAGAGTGTCGACTCGCGCCATTTTCTCCTCATGTGCGGCCAGGGTCCGATTGACGCTGGAAAGTTTGATTGCGGAGTAGCCTCCGAGCAAGAGCCCGATGACCCCGACGATGAGCGCGCCCACCGGCAGCATGCTGTTGTTTTCGCGAGAAATAGTGTCCATGGATAGAAGAAGTGGATTCCAGAACTAGCCGAATCACACTCTGACGCAAGAATAGATTACGCACAGGCCAAGCACTTGCCGAATTCCCGATCCGACGGGAAGTCCCAGGCATGCCTCCCAGAACGGTAAAAGTCGCCAGATCGGTTGCTTGGACCCGATGATTTCATCGGTTTTGGCCCTCCACCGGAGCGATTTTCACATTCGGCACTGCCATCATTGACAAGCTCCGGATAATCGTGCCCCTTGGGCCCCTGCCGTCGGGGCGTAGCTTAGCCTGGTAGAGCGCCTGGTTTGGGACCAGGAGGTCGGGGGTTCGAATCCCTCCGCCCCGACCATTCATCGACGATGTTGCGTGCAAACGGAGTAACACTCTGAGGTGGCCACACTTTGGCACTCAAATGGCATGACTCAACTCTTGCTCTTGATGTTATTTTTGTCATGGTTCCGCTGCCGTTTTGAGGCTCTTTTTAAAACTAAGCAATTGCCGCAATGCACTTGGGACCAAAACGTATACTCCTATTGACGCTTGGAATCCTATTTTCGGCACATGCTCGCAGCCAAGTTTCCATCACCACTTTCAATAGCGCGATTGTTGATACCTTCACTGGCTTTGACTTTGATGGAACCTCTGTTCCCGTCAACTGGACAATTTCCAGTGGGGAAACCTTTAAAGGATATGGAACTGGTAGCAGCACTTCAACTGGGGTCTGGTCCTATGGTTCGGACGCCACAGGAGTGAATACCGATCGCTGGCTGGGTTTCCTATTCGGTGGGTCACCCTCAAATCTGGTTACCTTCACCAAATCTTACATTAATAATACCGGTTCAACGATAAGCACTCTGCTCATTTCATACGACGCATTCCAGTTCCGTTCAGCCAATGGTGGTTACATTTCCTATTTCGATGTAAATATAAACGGCGGCAGTTCAATTGGCGCGCTGAATTTTACTTCTGTGAACTCCCTTCCCACAGGTGTTCAGACACCGATTGTGGCTACCAACCGTTCGATAACATTAAGCGGACTTTCCCTCTCAGACGGGCAGACTTTCTCGTTGAATTTTGTCGGTGATCGTGGCACAGGAACTGGAAGCTCACAGGGCATTGGGCTCGACAATATTTCGGTCACCGCCGTTCCCGAGCCTTCAACCTATGCCGCAATTTTAGGGGCTGTTGCACTGCTTGGTGCGGTATTAATTCGTCGACGCAGGCAACTGATACCCGTCTAAGCTCGACTCACTCCTCACCGATAGAGTCTGTGACCCGCCTCTTCCGGCGGGTTCCATATTTGTATCATCCACGCTATCCTTGGGAAAAACAGAGAAAGGCCGTAGAAATAACACCCCATCTATCAGGCAACTTAGTTGGCCTTATTTGCCCAAGTTCAACTTGATGACCGGGTCAGCCGCTGCCGGAGTTTCGGGTGCAGGAGCCGTGACTGCTGCAGGCGAAGCGGTCGGCGTATCAGCCATTTGCCGCGACATTGCCCGTTGAGCCCAAGGGCTGGCAGGGTCGATCTGTAAGATCTGATCCGTCAAGGCCTTTACCTTGTCGGCTTGTCCGGCGGAATAAGCCAAGCTTACGAGTTGATACGCGGCTTCCACTCGCACACCGGAACTCACGCTGGTGCCATCGACCAGGCGCTGGAGGCCGGCTTCTCCTTCGGACTTTTGGCCGGCCAACAACTGGGCCATGGCCAATCCGAGCGAAGCCCGGTCGGCCACGGAACCACTCGAAATAATCTTTAGCGCGGATTGATAGGCGCTGACCGCCTCCGTGCCTTTGCCCGCCGCATAGGCGGCATCCGCCACCTGCAGACAGGCCACCCCAGCCAAGGTGTGTCCGGCGTTGGTCTCGGCAAAAGACTTCAACTTCTCCGGCGAGCTCATCGCCGCATAGTTTTTTTGCACCTCCAACTCTTGCTGTGCCGTCCAGTAATCCCAGCCGCCCCGGGCCACGATCGCCACCAGGACAATCACACAGAGCGCCAGCAGGCCTTTGCGGTTGTTGTCCCAAAACAGGTGCAGCTTTTCTTCGAAGCCGGGTGTGACGTTGACAGCCTCGCCGCTGGTGGCGGGGGATTCGGGGTGGTTGAGTTTGCTCATGCGCAAGGGTTGTTCGGTGGAAAACCGTGACCAAAACAAACCCCCGATGGGATGTAAATGCCGGAAAATCCCGGATCCGGCGGTTTCAGTCGAAAACCACGGTCTTGTTGCCGTAAACCAACACCCTATGCTCCAGATGCCAGCGCACCGCCTGGGCGAGCACTGTTTTCTCGAGATCGCGCCCTTTGCGCACCAAGTCCTCCACCTCGTGGCGATGGGTCACACGGGCGACATCCTGCTGGATGATCGGCCCCTCATCGAGATCGCTGGTGGCGTAATGCGCCGTCGCCCCAATGAGCTTAACCCCGCGGTGATGGGCCTGATGGTAGGGTTTGCCTCCGGCAAATGCGGGGAGGAAGGAGTGGTGGATATTGATCACCGGCCGGCCAAATTTGCGCAGAAAATCGGCGGACAACACCTGCATGTAGCGGGCAAGCACGACCAGATCCACCTTGAGCTCCTGCAACAGAGCCAATTGACGCGCCTCAGATTCTGCCTTGGTGGCTGCAGTCACCGGAATCAGGTAATAATTCAGCCCGTAGCCCCTGGCCGTCTCCGCCAAATCGGGATGATTGGATATGATGGCGACAATTTCACAGGAAAATTCGCCGGACTTTGATCGCAGGACGAGATCGTGAAAACAGTGGTCAAATTTAGAAACAAAAATCGCGACCCGCAAGCGGCGCGACAGGTTCGCCACCTTTGGATTCATGTTGAGCGAGGCCGCGAAACTTTGAAATTCCTCTGCCGCCGAATCGGGGGATTCCGAGGGATCATTGGCTGGAATCCATTCCACCCGTTGGAAAAATACTCCGGCCTCCGTGTCGCGATGCTGATCGGCGTGGAGAATATTGCCGTTACGCTCAAAAATCCATCCCGACACGCGGGCCACCAGACCCGGTTGATCCGGGCCATGCAACAATGCCACCAGGGTAATGGGTTCCGTGCTCATCATATCACCGTCACATTTCCTTTGTAATGTTGAATGGGTTTTACCCCAACCTGTTCCCGCTTGAGCGCCTTGATGCCCTGCAACGCGGCAAAGGCTCCCGTGATGGTGGTCATGATACACACATTGTGGGCATAGGCGGCGGCGCGAATGGAATTTTCATCCCGGCGCGGAATCATGCCTCCCGGCGTATTGATCACCATCTGGATCTTGCCGTTTTTGAGCAAATCGACCGCCGTCGGGCGACCTTCATTGATCTTGGCCAATCGCGTCACCGGCACACCGTTATCCACCAGAATCTTGGCGGTGCCGCTGGTGGAAAACACTTCAAAACCATGGGCGACAAACTGACGGGCCAAGTCCACGGCCAGTGGCTTGTCAGCATCCTTGACCGAGAGGAAAACATTGCCGCGGATTGGCAGACTGGGTTTGACCGCGGCCTGCGCCTTGGCGAAGGCGATGCCAAGATCCGCGTCAATGCCCATGACCTCGCCGGTCGATCGCATTTCCGGCCCAAGGGTGATCATTGAGCCCGGGAAACGCACAAAGGGGAACACCGCCTCCTTGACCGACCAGTGCTTTGGCGTCTGTTCACGCGTGAAGCCCAATTCAGCAAGCGTTTTTCCCGCCATTACCTTCGCCGCCAACTTGGCGAGCGGCAACCCGATTGCCTTGGCCACAAAGGGCACGGTGCGGGATGCACGCGGGTTAACCTCCAGCACGTAGAGCTGGTCATCCTTAATGGCAAACTGCACATTCATCAGGCCAATGACATTGAGCTCCTTCGCGAGGGCATGGGTGGCGGTGCGCACCGTGTTGAGCATGTCCCGCGAAAGTGTGTGGGGAGGCATGACCATCGAGGCATCACCGGAATGCACGCCGGCAAACTCGATGTGTTCCAGCATTCCGCCGATGACCGAAATTTGACCATCACTGATGCAGTCCACATCAAGTTCGATGGCATCCTCGAGGAATTTGTCGATTAACACCGGTTTGTCGGGCATCACCTCGAAAGCCTGCCGGATAACCGCTTGAAACTCCTCCTCATTGTAAACGATGAACATGCCACGGCCACCCAGGACAAAGGAAGGCCGCAGGAGCACGGGGAAACCGACTTCATGGGCGAAAATCAGGGCCTCCTCCTGGTTCATGGCGGTCCGATTGGCCGGCTGCAGCAGCCCGAGTTTGCGCAGGATGTTGGCGAACAGCTTCCGGTCTTCCGCCACCTCGATATTCTCGGGCGAAGTGCCGATGATATTGACCCCGTTGGCCTTGAGGGCCGCGGCCAGGTTCAGGGGCGTCTGTCCGCCAAACTGGACGATGGCGCCATCGCAACCCTCCTGCTGATAAATTTCCAGGACATCCTCCAGGGTGAGGGGCTCAAAGTAGAGCCGGTCACTGGTGTCATAATCGGTCGATACCGTCTCCGGGTTCGAGTTGACCATCACCGTTTCGTAGCCGATTTCCCGGAGCGCAAAGCTCGCATGCACACAGCAGTAATCGAACTCGATCCCCTGCCCGATCCGGTTCGGCCCTCCACCCAAGATCATGATCTTCTTCTTGCCACTGGGCGGCATGATTTCGTTCTCATCGCCGTAACTCGAATAATAATAAGGAGTGAAAGCCTCAAACTCGGCGGCGCACGTATCCACCAAGCGATAGGTGGTTTCGATGCCTATTTTTTTCCGGTGTGCCCGCACCACTGAAAAATCACATCCGAAATAATGACCCAGCTGCACATCGGAAAATCCAAACTTTTTGGCCCGGCGCACTAGGTCCGGCTCAACGGTGTCCAACCGATATTCCTTCAACTGCACCTCCATCTCATAAATCTCGCGCAATTGGTGGAGAAACCAGACGTCGATCTTTGATAATTCAAAGATGTCGTCGACGGTCATGCCGCTCATGAAGGCGTAGCGAATGTAAAATATGCGCTCGGCATTGGGCGTGGCCAATTTGGCCCGGATGACCTCGACATGTGGTGGCGTGTCCAACCCGTATTTGCCCCCACCGCCAAAGCCCCGGGCACCGGTCTCCAACGAACGCAGGGCCTTTTGCATCGACTCCTTGAAGGTGCGCCCGATCGCCATGGCCTCACCGACGGATTTCATCGCCGAAGTCAGTGTGGAATCTGCATCGGGAAACTTCTCAAAGGTGAAACGTGGAATCTTGGTGACAACATAGTCGATGGTCGGTTCAAAGGATGCCGGGGTGAGCCGCGTGATGTCGTTGCGCAGTTCGTCGAGCGTATAGCCAACCGCCAGTTTGGCCGCGATTTTCGCGATGGGAAATCCGGTGGCCTTGGAGGCCAGAGCTGATGAACGCGAAACGCGGGGATTCATCTCGATCACCACCATCCGGCCGGTGGCCGGATCCACGGAAAATTGAATATTTGAGCCGCCCGTTTCGACCCCGATTTCACGGATGACCGCGAAGGATGCGTCGCGCATGACCTGATATTCCTTGTCCGTCAGGGTCATGGCTGGGGCGACCGTGATGGAATCACCCGTGTGCACGCCCATGGGGTCAAAATTCTCAATGGAGCAGATGACCACACACTGGTCTTTATGGTCACGCATGACCTCCATCTCGTATTCCTTCCACCCCAACAAACACTCCTCGATCAAAACCTCGTGCACCGGAGACAACTCGAGACCGTTGGAGGAGATTTCCTCGAATTCCTCCCGGTTGTAGGCAATGCCTCCGCCGGCACCCCCCAACGTGAAGGAGGGGCGGATGATCAGCGGGAAATTGCCAATTTCCTCGGCCGCAGCCCAGGCCTGTTCCATCGATTTGACGGTGCGCGAACGGGCGACATCGAGGCCAATCTTGACCATGGCCTGTTTGAACAACTCCCGGTCCTCCCCCTTGGAAATGGCTGCCGGTTTGGCCCCGATCATTTCCACCCCATATTTTTCGAGAATACCCTTTTCATAGAGTTCCATCGAAAGGTTGAGGGCGGTCTGACCGCCCAGAGTGGGCAAAAGAGCGGAAGGTCTTTCCGTCGCGATGATCTTTTCCACGATTTCCACCGTGAGCGGCTCGATGTAGGTGACATCAGCAAACTCAGGATCCGTCATGATGGTTGCCGGGTTGGAATTGACCAGAATGACCCGGTAACCCTCCTCTTTTAGTGCCTTGCAGGCTTGGGTGCCGGAGTAATCAAATTCGCACGCTTGACCGATGACAATGGGGCCGGCGCCGATGATGAGGATTGACTGGAGGTCGGTGCGTTTGGGCATGGACGTAGATTGCGAGGAAAGTTGTGGCCATGGGCAGACGTCGCAAGCGGGAAGTCTGTCACCGGACACTTTTAAGGGTGCAGATCGGAAGGAGCCGGATTCAACCTATCCGGGTAACGTCAACCCCCAGCACCTTTGCGGCCTCCACCTTGTCCCCATTGCAGGCGCGCAACACCATGTCGAC
>JAIPJW010000044.1 GCA_021734075.1 Cephaloticoccus sp. | reverse complement strand
GGCGGCGTGATGCTTGGTGAGGGCGAAAACGATCGACTTGCCGGGTCCGGTCTTTAGTCCGGGGGCCTGCTCCTGGTGCGTCTGCCAGGCCAGCCGGTCAAACTCCGTCATCATCTTGCGGTTGGTGTCGGCATTGGTCCAAGTGCGTTCGAATTCGGCGGGATCATAGTCGTCGCCATCGACCGTAGCACCCTCGGCCAGGATTTTTGTCAGACCCTTGGCAAATTTATAGGGACAGAGATGACGCTCCTTGAAGGCTTCCTGGATGCGATACGAGAAATCAGGTTCACTCTCCCGGCATTGGTAGAACTTGTAGGTGTTGCGCTCGATGTATTGGGCAGGGGTGGCGGTCAGGCCGATGTGGAGCGCATCGAAATGGGTGAGGGCCAACTGCCACGAACCATAGATGGAGCGGTGGCATTCATCCATGATGACGAGATCGAAGTAGCCGCTGGTGAACTCCTGCACGCGACCGATCATGGTTTGCAACAAGGCGACAGTGATCTGCTTCTCCTGGCGGACCCCGCCCGCCTTCAGCCAGTAGGAGGGATGGGTTGGCAGGATGTCCTGGATGGCTTCCACGGCCTGTTTGGCCAGTTGGTCGCGGTCGACCAGAAAGAGAACCCGCTCCACGTGACCCGAATCAATCAGACGTTTGAGCTGCTGGCAGATGATGTCCGTTTTGCCGGTGCCGGTGGGCAACTCGGCGAGGAAACGCCGTTTCCCCAGTTCCAGGGCGTGGTCCATGGCCTTGAGGCATTCGCGTTGGTAATCGCGAAACGACCGGGTCTCGCCCTGGCGTTGGTAGTATTCCGGGATGGGGATGGTCGCGAGGGGCTGCCGGCCTTTGCGCATCTCCCGAATGCGCTCCAGGTCCCGCCGCGAGAACAAGGAACTTACGATACGGGCATCATCCTGTTCGTAGTCCCAAAAATAGGTCGTTTCACCATTGCTGAGGAAGATGAACGGGGCACCCAAGGATTTGGCGTAGGGCAGGGTCTGGGCCTTGGCCGTGTAGGGCTCAATGGCTTTCTTTTTGGCCTCGATCACCGCCAGGGGCCGGCCTTGCTGGTCCAATAGAACATAGTCGGCCCGTCGATACGTGGCATCTGTCTTCACGGCAGTGCCGTCATAGGCAGCTTGGTCGTCTTCGCCGACCGCTGGCCCAACCACCGGCACTTCGGTGAGCACGTCCGCCTTGTTGGCCGGATCCCATCCGGCTCGAACAAGCATGGCATCAACCAGGATGCGGGCATCGGCTTCGGAAGTGGGATCAGGCATGGGAATCAAGCGTTGGGACGATAGCCGTCAAAGTTCATCCTAGCCACCGCCAGGATGACATGATTAATGACTGGCCAGTCATGTATGAGGAATTGTTCAGTCGACGCGGGCTTTCACTGGATCGAGTAAAGACGCTGTGCATTGTTGCGGAGTGCGGTGGGATTGCCAAGGCTGCGGATGGAGACCCGGTCAGGCAAAGCCAATTCTCCCGCCAATTGCGGGAACTGGGGGAGTTTTTTGAAGTGGATTTGACGAGGCGGAGAGGGAAGGGCGTGGAGTTGACCATGGCTGGAAAGGAGTTGGCGGCATTGGGCCGGGAAGTTCTGGAAGCTTTGGGTGATTTTCGGCGTGGGGTGCAGGGCGGGGAAAAGAATTTGCGGTTGGGTGCCGGGGAGAGCCTGATCCAGTGGCAGGTGCTGCCGCAATTGAAACGACTGCGGAAGGACTTGCCCGGCGTTTTGCTCAGCATGAGCAACTTGAGGGCCAAGGAAATCATCAACCAGCTTGCCGAAGCCCAGATAGACTTTGGCCTGGCAAGTCTCGTCGAACTACCCGCGGGTTTGGCAGGCGCAAGACTCGGGTTGCTCCGCTACCGGATATTTGTGTCGACTGCCATCGTCACTCGCAAGAAACCGACATGGAAAGAGGCACTAAAATTGCCTCTGGTTGGTTTGGAGGGGGAAGGCCGGTTGGCACAGAAGATTTCCCAAGTGGCTGCCCGCTTGGGCCTAAAACCCGAGATTGCAGTCAGGTGCTCATCATTGCCGGGGGTGGCAACTGCCTTGAAGGAGATTGATGGCTTTGCCATATTGCCCGAGGCGGCGGCTCAAGGTGGGTTGGTGGCAATCGAAGCTCCCTTTCTCAGGGAGTTTGAGCGCGAGGTGCATTTAGTCTGGAGCGTAAGGCGTCTCGCCATCCGCGATGAGATGGTCCGCTGGCGTCAGAAGCTGGTTAACGCGCTTGCTTGGTAAAAACTCTTGATCATGCCCAAACTGGATTTCGAAAAAATGCGCAGGAATCTTCGGGTCAGTGACCGGGGAGGAGAACCGGTCAGTCAACACGCCGGTAGCGGTGATTTTCTAATTAATCCCCTACTGCCAACAAAAAAGCAGAAGGAAGAGTATCTGAAATTTATACGGAAATTGATGGAGACTGAATTGAACGATACCCACCAGTGTGAGCATTGGTTCCCTCAAGTTGAGGAATTGCATAATTTCGTGCCCATCTGGGATAGGGACGATCAGGTTTCCCAAGCGGTGACGGCCCTGAAGATTCATTATGGCGAAATGCGGCGTCGCTACGACCAAGCGATCCACGACCAAAATTGGGAACAGCTTGTCACGACGTTGAAGGAAATCGAAAGCTCGGTCGCGAAACGTAATTATAAGGCAGTTTCCTGCAAAAAAGTTGGGATTTGTGTTGAATTGTTTGAAGCCATGCATGCCTAGGTTGATCGGCAAGTGGCGGTCGAGATGCGGATAAGGATCAAAGCAGTCTTGCGAAGTGTCGCAACCTACAGACAGGCCGTATGGAAAAAGAATGGGTTTCCGTATACGGATGCGTCCAACCAATGGAAATCATGGTTTTATCAATATCTTTCCTGAGGTTTTTATCATTGTAGCCTCGCCTCGTGCGGCAGGTCCCGGGGTGGCGACCCGGGCCAGAGCAAGACCCTGCGCGCGGCCCTATTCTGGCGGGGGGGACTGCAGGGTGATCTTTTCCTGCAAGTGCGTGATCCGCTGCTTCCTGCTTCGCCAAGGCTTCGCAGGACGAGTGGTTGGAGTGGAGTTATTCAAGTTTGGCCACCAGCAGAAATTCTTTCCCTCAAGTAAGTGATGCGTTGTTTGGATTCGCTGTTGCGCACGGCCATGGCGTAGGCGGCGGGTTCGCCGACGAGGAAGACTTTTTTGCGGCCGCGGGTGATGGCCGTATAGATGAGGTTGCGCTGCAGCATCATGAAGTGCGCCTTGAGCAGCGGCACGATGACGACGGGGTATTCGCTGCCCTGGCTCTTGTGAATGCTGATGGTGTAGGCGAGGGCGAGATCGCCGAATGCGCCGCGGTCGAATACATGGGACTCCCCGTCGAAATCGGCGGTCAGCGTGCCGTTGATGCCATCAACCAGCGTGACGGTGCCGATGTCGCCGTTGAAGAGGTTCTTGTCGTAGTTGTTGCGCAGCTGGATGATTTTGTCGCCGGGGCGGTATTCACCGGTGGTGGTGCGCATTGTCTGTCGATTGGGATTGAGCGCGGCCTGCAATTGCTGGTTAAGGTTGCCGACTCCCGCCACGCCCCGGTGCATGGGTGCGAGCACCTGCACGTCGTGGATGGGATGCGGCCACTTCAATTTTCTCGGGATGAATTCGGTGCAGAGCTCGATGATCTTGCGCAGACAGTCCTCGGCATCAATGGCGGCGATGAAGTTGAGGTCCGACCAGACCTGCGCATCGGCGACATTGGACAGCACCGGAGGGAGGGACGGGTCGCCGGAATTGATGGCGTGAGCCGTGACGACGATCTGGCTCTGCCCCTGTTGACGGTAGATAACGGAGAGTCGGGTGACGGGCACCTGTTCGGTGGCGATGATATCCTTGAGCACGTTGCCTGCGCCGACGCTGGGCAACTGATCGGTGTCGCCCACCAACAACAAATGCGCCCGGGCGGGCACGGCCTGCAACAAGGCGGAGGCGAGGCGTGAGTCGAGCATGGAGGCCTCGTCGACGATGAGAAAATCGGTCGCGAGCGGGGAGGATTCATTGGCGACGAAACCGCCCTTGGATGCGTCGTATTTGAGCAGCCGATGAATGGTCGAGGCATAGCCGCCGGTGGTCTCGGCGAGGCGCTGGGCGGCACGACCGGTCGGCGCGGCCAGGTGCACGCGAACCTTTTTGGCGCGCAGAATTTCGACCAAGGCGCGGAGAATGGTGGTCTTGCCCACCCCGGGACCGCCGGTGATGACCGAGACCTTGCTTTGCAGGGCGCTGCGCAAGGCGGCGCGTTGCAATTCGTGGTAGTCAAAGCCGGCTTTTCCCTCGGCCCAGGTCACCGCGGCATCCACCTTGATGGCGGGTAGGCAACTCGTAACCTTGCCGAGACGCGCGATGACATCGGCGATCTTTTGTTCGGCGCGGTCGTTGTGCGGCAATTGGATCAGAGCGTTAGCTGTAGGTCCTGCCGTTGGCCGGGCGGCCCGGTCACCGACCGGGCCTACAGGCGAATCATGGCGGATGAGATATTTGTTGTCCACCAAGGCGGCGATGCGCGCCTCGACGAGTTTGGAGTCCGTCTCAAGGAGCAGGGCCGTGTGGTCGCGCAACTCGGCCTCGCGAAAGGCGGTGTGGCCTTCCTCCTGCAGGGTCTCGAGCGCGTAGATAATACCGGCGTCGAGGCGGGGGGCGGCGTCGTTGGCGAAGCCCAGATTGATGGCGATCCGGTCGGCGGTCTTGAAGCCGATGCCGTCGACCTCGCGCGCCACGCGGTAGGGCTCCTGCATCAGGATGCGCTTGGCATCGTTGCCGAAGCGGTTGACGAGTTTCACACACTGTGAGGGGGTGACGCCGTAGGTTTGGAGAAAGATGTAGAGTTCGCGCTCGGTCTTTTTCTCGTCCCACGCGGACTTGATGGACCCGGCGCGTTTTTTGCCGATACCGGCGACGTTGCGCAATTTGCCGGACTCCTCACTCAGGACGCGAAAGGTGTCGGTCCCAAAGGCGTCGACGATCTTGTTGGCGTAAACCTTGCCGATGCCGGGCACCAGGCCGCTGCCAAGGTATTTGCGGATGCCGTAGACGGAGGAGGGCAACTCACTCTTGAAGGACGCGATCTTGAACTGGGCACCGTGCTGGGCGTGGCGGGTCCATTCGCCTTCCAGATGCAAAGTCTCCCCGCATTCGACGCCCGGCAGTGGCCCCACGATGGTGACCTTGGCGGTGTCGTCCTCCTCGTTGCGGTCCCTGGTGTCGGGGCGAAACTCCGCGATGGTGTAGTGGTTCTCCTCGTTGAAGAAGATGATGCGCTCGAGGACGCCGGTCAGGGAATTGGAAGCAGGTTGGGCCACGGCTTAGCTGACAAAAGCAAAGATGCGCGTTGAAGCAACTGCGCGCACTCTGGACTTTGGCGGCAAATTTGGCACGTTCGCCGCATGATATATTTTGAGGATCTGGAGGTTGGCTCGACCTATCATTCCCCCGAACATGAGATGACGCCGGAGGAGATCGTGACCTTTGCCCGGCAATACGATCCCCAGGATTTTCACACCGATGCGGAGGCGGCCAAGGCCACGTTGTTCGGTCATCTGGTGGCGAGCGGCTGGCACACGGCCGCGGTGACCATGGGCCTGATGGTGCGCAGCAACCTGGAACTGGACGGCGGGGTGATCGGGCAGGGGGTCGAATCCCTGCGTTGGCCCCGTCCCGTGTTGCCGGGCGACCGGTTGCGTGTGGTGATGGAAATTATCGAGATCGGCACCGAGCGCACGCGCACCGGCCGGGGCCGGGCCAAGTTGCGTTGCCGCACGTTCAACCAGAACGACAAGGTGGTGCAGGAAATGATCGCCAATCTCGTGATCGCCTGTCGCCGCGCCGGCTGAGTCGGACATTGCCACGGATGCAGTTGCCCGATTGCCTGCACGCATGAATGACCTGGCCGATTTTCTCGTGGGACTGGTGGCGGGGGCGCACGTTTATTTTCTCGTGCTGGAAATGTTTCTCTGGACCAAACCCTACGGCCGGCGCGTTTTCAAACTGACCGTGGAAAAGGCGGAGCTGACCAAGGGGCTCGCCATGAACCAGGGACTCTACAACGGTTTCCTTGCGGCCGGTTTGGGATGGGGACTTTACGCGGGAGCGGATGGTTATCCCGTCAAGGTATTTTTCCTCGGCTGCATCATCATCGCCGGTGTTTTTGGCGGCGCGACAGTGGGGCGTAAAATCCTGTGGGTGCAGGCGGTGCCGGCGGCGGTGGCCCTGGCTTTGGTATGCGCGAGCAATGGGTGAAGCTGGGTATGGGGCGGCACGGACCAAGGTCCGGCCCTACACGATCATTTCGAGGACTTTTCTTTCAGGGATTTGATCATCGTGCGGATGTCGCGGCCGGCCTTGATGCCGACGTAAAAAACCAGGAACCCATACCACGCGATGGAGCCGAGAATGAGGACTGCCCAAAAAAGGATGAAGGGGTCTTTCATGGGATCAGCATTGGGAGGCGGGCCGGGGTGAAGACAGCGAGCCGAAGATCATGCCGAGAGCCGCCAGACCGAAGGCAGCGGCACCGGCGACTTCGGGGGGAATGGCGTATTGCTTGCCGATGAGGAGAAAGGTGATCGGGCCGATGGCGCCCATGATCAAGGCGGCGTAGGCGCCACGGGCGGTGGCGCGCGGCCAATACAGGCCGGCCACCAGCAGGGTAAAGACACTGGCGAGGTAAATGTTACCGGTCACCGCGAGGTAGTCCCAGGCATTGCCCGGCAGTTCATACCACAAGCCGTAGAAGAGCAGGAAGACCCCGATGCCGAGCACAAGCATCCGGGTGAGCAGGAGCCGGCCCCGGGGGGAAAGCGGGTTTTTGAGACACGGCGTGATCAGGTCGTTGTAGATCACGGTTGCCCACGTCAGCAGATAACCACTGTCGGTGGACATTTCGGCGGCGAGCATGGCGGCGATGACAATGCCGATCAGGCCGACGGGCAGGATCAGGCCGAGATAATAGGGCATGGCGGTCAAAGAAGTGATGCCCTCGGGCAATCCGCCCTGTTTGGCGAAATAGACAAAGGCTGCGGCTCCCCAGAGTCCGGGCAACAAAAAGCGCCCGACGAAATAAAAAGCTGTGCGCCGATACATCCGCTTGGCGGTGTCGGCATCCCGGGCGGCGAGCACCCGGCTGATGACGGTCTGCCAGGTGGTGGCCGCCGCGAATTGCAGCAACAGCATCCACAGCAAATAACCCCAACCGAGACTCGAGCCGTCGAACGGATTGAACGGGTGGGCATTGAGCTTCATGCCGGCGTGTCCCGCCCACGCGTCTTGTAGCGAGGTGATCAGGTCAAAGCCCCCGACATTGATGAGCACGAGGACGGATGTGACAACGATGCCCACGCCCATCACCAGGAATTGGAGGTAGTCCGTCACGAGGACGGACAGCATCCCCCCGAGTGCGGTGTAGAGCAGGACCAGACCCAGCAGGACGGTCATCACCCATTCGAGCCACGAGGGCGGCATGCCGGTGCACCAGACGAGAAACTCGCCGCCGAGGCGAAGAAAAATACCCATGTTGAGCAGACCGCCGAGCACGACGAACAGGCCGGCCAGCCAGCGCACCCGCTTGTGGAACCGTTTTTCAAACAGTTCGGGAATTGTCATCACCCCCGCCGTGCGCAGGGGAGCGATGATGAAACCGGTGCGGCCCACGACCCAGAATGCCAGCGCCATCAACACGCCAATACTGGCCCCGGCCAGCCCCTTTTCAAATCCGAGTTGCGCCGTATACATGATGGTCACCAAACCCATCTCGGTGGCGGCGAGGGAGGCGATGCCGAGGTTTACATCCATCTCCCGGCCGGCGATGGCGAAGTCCTCGACGCCGCGCACGTAACGGCGCATGGCCAGCCCGGCAAACAGGCAGCCGGCCAGATAGACAACGATGATGATCCAATCGAGCGGGGTGAGCGTCATGACCTGGTGAGCCGGGGAGATGGGGCACGGGCACGCTGGACAAATGTCCGTTGAAACGGAAGTGGAAACTGGCAGCATCCGGGAAACCGGGCGGGGGTTGGCCGGGGGGCGGACCATGCTTCTATCCGTCATAAATACCGGGGACAATGATTTGCGCGCTGGCCCCGACGGCCAATTTTTGCTCAATCAGGCGAACCAATCATGATCAACTCCTCCCCAACCAGTCCTGCGGCACTTTATGAACGGGATGGTTTCATCATTGTGCCCGATTTGCTGACGCCTGCGGAATGCGACCGGCTCAAGGTCGAGGCGCGTCAGGTTTTGGATGTGCACGCCAAGTCCGGTTCTTCCGTCCACGTGCATGTGGCGGTGGTGAGTGAACCATTCCGGTCGTTGGCCGAGGACCCGCGGATCGTGGGTATCCTCAAGCCGGTCATGCCGGACGGGGTGATGTTTTTGAGCGACAAGATTGTCTACAAGGCGCCGCACAAGACCTTCCCCACGCCGTGGCACATCGACTGTTACTACTGGCGCGACACCCGCCCGAAGCTATCGGTCTGGATTCCGCTCGACGATGCGACCGCGGAAAACGGCACGCTCACCGTGGTGCCCGGCAGCCATAAACGCGACTGGCGCATGGTCAAGATGGAGGTGTCAGCCGGGGATTTCCAAAACCGCATCGACAATGGGGACTGGCAGGATGGCGACGTGGTGACTTGTGCGATCAAGCGCGGCACCGCCATCGTGTTTTCCGACCGACTGGTGCACGGCTCCACGCCCAACACGGCGGGCAAGGACCGTTATGCCATCATCGGCACGTATCAGGCCCCGGGCCCCGACGAACCCTTCGACTTGGATTTTCCGGCCCGCAAGGTGCTGGTGCCGGCGGACTAGACCGGACACAGCATCGTGCCCGGCCAACCTTTGCTCGCGTAGCCAAATGCCGGTCCTAACCTGATGTTTGCCGTGAGCAGCATGTCTTCATTTACCCTCCCTTATCTGGTTGGCGTCGCCACGGTGGATGTGACGCCGGCGGTGGGGACCAAACTTGCCGGGTTTGCGACCCGCACGGCGGATTCCACCGGGGTTTATCTGCCCCTGCGGGCGATCGTCACGGCGATCACGGATCGGGAGACAAACCGGACCGTGATCATTGTGAGCATCGAATGGCTGGGCTTTTACGACCACACCGATGATGTCCGCTCGCGAATCCATGCCTCAACCGGGGTGCCGGAGCGTAACATCCTGCTTTGTGGCACCCACACCCACTACGGCCCACCGATGCGCAAGCACGTGGATGCGGACTGCCGCACCGGGATTGATGAGCCTTTTCTGCGCGCGACCTTTGGCCGGATTGCAGCCACCGCACACCAGGCCATGGCGCAACGCGCCCCGGCGGCACTCCGCAGTTCGGTGGGGTGGTGCGGGCTGGCTTATTCGCGACGCAAGCCCGATGGCAACGGCGGCGTGCTGTGGATGCCCACGCTCGATGCGCCCCACGATCACACCGTGCCGATCCTGCGCTGCGAGGACGAGACCGGCCGGCTCAGGCATGTGATCTTCGGCTATACTGCCCATACCTCGGCGGCGGGGCAGAAACTGGAATTTGGCGGGGATTACGCGGGCTTTGCCATGGTGGAATTGGAGCAATCACTCGGTTGCACCACCGCGTTTCTGCAGGGATGCGCCGGAGATCAAAAACCCTACTTGCCGGATCCGGAACAACCCGGATTTCCCGCCTATTCCATCCCCGAGGTTCACGCCATGGGCCGCCAACTGGCGGATGCCGTGCTGCGGGAGATTCACCAGGGCCGCTGGCACAATGTGACCGGGGCGCTGACGGTGCAGAGCCGCAAGCTCACCCTGCACACCACCTTGCTGACCCGGGAAGGATATGCGGCGTGGTTGGATTCTGATAATGAATTTTTTGCCCGCTGGGCGCGGGAACACGTGGACTTGCTGGATTCCGGCCGGCGGCCCACCACGGCGGTTTCGTTTGAATTGCAGGCAGTGCGCTTTGGCCAGTCGCTGGTCATGGTTGCGCTGGCGGGGGAAATGAGTGCCGAATACGGTCTGCGGGCGGTGAAGGAATTGGGCCGCGATTTCACCCAGGTTTGGCCCCTGGCCTACGCCAATGAAATTGTCGGCTACGTGCCCAGCGACCGCCAGTTGCCCGAGGGCGGCTACGAGGTGTTGGCCAACATGCAATACATCGGCAAGCCGGGTCCCTATGAACCGGGCACCGAGGAGCAGATCTTCAAGGCCGTCCGCGAAATGCTCACGGTTTGACCCGGGACCTCCCAAACACAACCCATGCCGCGTTACGTCGCCTTTCTCCGCAGCATCAATGTGGGCCGCCGTCGCGTGGTCATGGCGGAGTTGAAGCGCCACTTCGAGGCGTTGGGGTTCACTGCGGTCAGCACTTTCATTGCGAGTGGCAATGTGATCTTCACCGCCCCGACCAAGGTCGCCGCCAGGCTGGAGCGACAGATCGAGACCGGGTTGGCGCAGGCACTGGGCTTTCCGGTTGAAACCTTTGTCCGCACGGTGGACGAGGTTGCCGCAATCGCGGGTTCACGACCCTTCAGGGGCGAAACCCCCGCGGGGGGTGCGGTCTATGTCACCCTGTTGAAAGCACCGCTCCCGGTTGCTACGGCGCGCGCCTTGACGGCCATTCGCACTGCGACCGATGAGTTTTGCGTGCGAGGGCGCGAATATTACTGGCTTTGCCGCATCCGCAGTTCTGATTCCAAAATTTGGGCCTCGCCCGAGATCAAGGCCCTGAAGTTGGCGGTGGGCACGGCCCGCAACATGACATCGGTGCGCAAACTTGCCACGACCCTTGGGATCGCGTGAGGTTTCCTTTCGGTCATGGTTCCAATCCGTCCATTACTTCCCGCCGATGCATCCGCCTACCGCGAGTTGCGCTTGTTGGCCCTGCAGGAGAGCCCCACGGCCTTCGGGTCCAGCTACGAACAGGAGTCGGTGCAACCGCCGGAGTTCTTTGCCGGGCGGATCGCGAATACGGTGGATCGGTTGGTGCTAGGCGCGTTTGGCGGAGACGACCTGGTCGGCGTAGTGGCATTCATGCGCGACAGCGGCGTGAAGACCCGCCACAAAGGCGTCATCTGGGGGATGTATGTGCATCCGGATTGGCGCGGGAAGGGCATCGGACGGAAACTCATGCTCGAGATTTTGGACCGGTGTGAGCAGATGCCGGATTTAAGGCGGGTGCGCCTTTCGGTCACGGGCAACAATGTGGCGGCCCGCAAACTTTACGAATCACTGGGCTTCATTCTTTACGGCGTGGAAGTCGAAGCTCTGAGGGCAGCCGGCGAGTTTCTGCCCGAATTGCATCTGGTCAAAACGTTGGTTGATTAAGCAGGCCCCTGATGAACGTCATCATGCCTGGGTGCGGGTAGGGACGAGCGGCCCGCTCGTCCGCGATGCATGGTCCGGCGGGCCGCCCGACCCTACCCGTTACGGAACCGAGGAACCAAGGGATGGATTGGTGCGCGGTGCGCCCATTCCAGCGCATGGACATTACATCTCCGTGGCCAGGGCAACCTGAACGGCGGCCAGGTTTGGCAACACCCGATCCGCATTGGCGGCGACCAACTCCGCTTCGGTGTGCGTGCCGGTGGTGACACACCAGCAGGCGAAGCCGCCGTTGTGGGCCGACTCGATGTCGAAGGTCGAGTCGCCGATCAACAAAGTGGAATTCGGGTCGGCCTTGAGTTCACCCAGCACATGGGCGGCGAACTCCGGTTGCGGCTTGATCCACGGGGTATCGCCCACGCCGTAGTTGGCGGTAAGATAGGGGGTGAAGCCGAGATGGTCGCAAATGGGGCGAGACATTTCGCCCCCCTTGTTGGTGTAGACTGCCAGGGTGGCTCCCCGCGCGTGGGCGTATTCCAGCAATTCAAGGGCACCGGGCATGGCTTTCACATCCTCCAACAGGATTGTTTTGGTGTAGGCCACGTGCACGGCGAGGGCGGCGGGCACGAGATCATCCGGGAGAAAGTGCGCCATGGCACTGGAACCGCCGCCGCCGATGACATCGCGCACCTGCTTCATGGTGGGTTCCGGTCGGCCGAACTGTGGCAGGGTGTGCTGGTAGGCGCGGTGGAGGGTGGTGAAGGCGTCGACCAGGGTCCCGTCCATATCGAATAAAATCGTGCGATAAGTCATATGAAACCCCGCTAGTGCGCCCAAACAGCCCGGAGTGGCGAGCCTTGATTCCGTTGGCGGTTGCATTTTGTGGTTTTGCTTTGACGAACGGACGCTACAACCAAGCAGCATGTCCGTCGTTCCACCCGAAGCCATTGCGCGCGTCACCACCTCGATGGAGGGGGAGTGCATGGTGGTGAAGTTCAGCGGAAGCTGGCGGGTGACCGAATCCCGGCCATCGTGGGTCAAGACCATGGGGCAGGAATCACCCAAGCGGGTGCGCGTTGATGTCACCGCCGTGGAAAAATGGGACAGTTCGATGCTGCTCTTCCTTTTTGATCTGCAGCAGTGGTGCCGGATGATGGGCGTGTATTGCGACCTGGACGGACTCCCGGAGAAAGTGCGCGCGATGCTGGGGCAGCTTTCCCGGTCGCACGAAACCAGCATGCCGTTGGACCGTTCGCAGAATTTTTTCTTCGCCGTCGGCCTGGCCACCCAGGACATCGTGCAAAAGCTCCGGGATATTTCCACCTTCGTGGGCGAATGCGTCATCAGTATTAATTATTTGCTCAAACATCCCCGCAAGTTCCGCTGGCGGGACTGCCTGGAGGAAATGCAGCAATGCGGGGCCATGGCCCTGCCGATCGTCAGTCTGATCAGTGTGCTGGTCGGGCTCACCTTGGCCTATACCGGTGCCCTGATCCTGCGGCAATACGGGGGCGACATCTATGTGGCGGATCTGGTGGGCATCAGCATGGTCCGCGAAATGGGTGCACTGATGACGGGCATTGTCCTGGCGGGGCGCACGGGGGCGGCCTTTGCGGCCCAGCTCGGCAACATGAAAGCCAACGAGGAAATCGACGCCCTCGAGACGCTGGGGATCTCGCCAATTGATTTTCTGGTGATGCCGCGCATGATCGCGCTGGGCCTGATGATGCCGCTGCTGGCGCTCTACGCCAACTGTCTGGGCATCCTCGGCGGCATGATGATTGCCCGGAGCCTGCTGGAGATCCCCCCGGCCGCCTACTGGGTGGAGATGCTGACCATCGTGGACATGTCGGATGTGATGTCCGGATTGATCAAGGCTTCCACGTTTGGCATTATCGTGGGCCTGGCCGGTTGCCTGCGCGGTCTGCAGGCGGAACGCAGTGCCATGGGCGTGGGGTTGGCGGCCACCTCGGCAGTGGTCACGAGTATCCTTTTCATCATCGTGGCTGATGCGGTTTATGCCGTGTTGTTCAACATTCTGGGAATCTGAACATGACGGCCCCCAACCCTCCCGCCATCGATGTCACCAGGTTGAGTTGTGGTTACGACCGCATTCCCGTCCTGAAGGATGTCAGTTTCACGGTTAATTCGGAGGAAATATTTTTCATCATCGGCGGGTCCGGATGTGGCAAGAGCACGCTCCTGCGCAACCTGATCGGCATTAATCGGCCGCTGGGCGGGGAGGTGAAATTCAACGGCCAGCGGATCGACCACCATGACGTATTGAATCGCCGCGAGCGGCTGAAAACTTTCGGGGTGCTCTACCAAAGCGCGGCGCTGTGGAGCTCGTTCACCCTGCGCGAGAACGTGTCGCTGCCGCTGGAGGAATACACCACGCTGAACAAACGTGAGATCGAGGAAATCGCCACGCTCAAGCTGGCCCAGGTGGGGTTGACCGGCTTCGAGGATTATTATCCGGCGGAGATCAGTGGCGGCATGAAAAAGCGAGCCGGGTTGGCTCGGGCCCTCGCGCTCGATCCCCAGCTGTTGTTTCTCGATGAACCCTCCGCGGGGCTCGATCCCATCACATCCCGCAAGCTCGACGAGCTGGTGCTGCAGATCCGGGAGTCCTTTGGCACAACCCTCGTTGTGGTGTCGCATGAGCTGGCCTCCATCTTCAGCATTGCCGACCGGGTCATCATGCTCGACAAGGGCGAGCAGGGGATCATCGCCGAAGGCCCCCCCCGGGAACTGGCCGCGCACAGTCGCGACCCGCGGGTGACGGAATTTCTGCATCGGGGCGACCGACTGGAGCACACCGCATGAAGGCGCCCTGTTTTTTCCCCGTCCAACCAAAGGGCGACGATTAATTCTGTCCATTTCCGCATTTCCCATTAAACAGCACATCTCGTGAAAACCAAGGTCAGTCCCGCCATCGTTGGTGCATTTGTCATCGGAGCCTTTGCCCTTGGCATGATTGCCCTGCTGTCGTTTGGCAGTCTCAGCCTCTTTTCGAAGCCCCAGCGGTTCATCGTCAATTTCAACGAATCCATTCACGGGCTGGACCTGGGTTCACCGGTCAAACTTCGCGGGGTGCGCGTGGGCCGGGTGGTGGACCTCAATGTCCAGTTTGACGAGGCGGCCAAGAAATCCGTCGTGCGGGTGATCTGCGAATTCAACCGCAACATCATCACCGATGGCAACGGGGGCATGGTGGACATCACCAGCCGTGAAGTGCTCCAGGGCCTGGTCGACAAGGGGTTGCGGGCGCAACTCGGTGTCATCGGTCTGGCCACGGGCCTGCTCTTTGTGGAATTGGACTTCATGGACCCGGTGTCCTACCCGGACACCCACCATACCACCGACATCCGTTATGCCACGGTGCCCTCGGTTCTGTCCACCATCTCGGAGTTTCAAGCCAGCATTTCGGAAATTCTGGCCGACATGAAGCACATCAATTTCACCAGCCTGGCCGACGAGTTTCACGGCCTCATGGTCGACACGCGCCAGCAGGTCAATGCCCTGGAGGTGAAGGACCTTATTACGCAATGGACGGCAGCAGCACGGTCGGTCGACGCCGTGGCTTCTTCGCCAGAACTCAAGGAAACCCTGGTCAACCTCAACCTTGCCGCAGTCGACCTGCGGACCATGCTGGCGAAACTGGACGGCAAGATCGATCCGGCAAGTGAGAATCTGGCCAGGACCCTGGAGCACACCCGCCAGACCCTTGAAACCTTCAATGCAGCGGCGCAGACCCTGCGCAAATTCATCAATGCCCAGCAAAACCTGGGGGATGATGCCAATCAGGCCTTGAACAAACTGGCCGGTGCCGCCGATGCGGTGCAACGGTTGGCTGACTTTATCGAACGCAATCCCCAGGCCCTGCTTACCGGCCGCAAACGTCCCGAATAAGCCATGAATGATCCGTGCACTGCGAAATGGAAATTGGCCGCCGTTGGTCTCGTGCTGGCCTTGGCCGGATGTTCCGTCATTCCCGAACCCCAGGCTGACCTGACCCGTTATTATGTGCTGAACGGCCCGGCGGTGGCGGTCGACCAAACGCATGAGGGTGCCTTGCAGGTGGGATTGCGCGCCGTGCAACTCGCCCCGTATCTGGACAAGGGCACGGTGGTCATGCGCACCGGGCCCAACGAACTCATCTACAATGACTATGCGCGCTGGGCCGAGCCCCTGGGTGCCGCCATCACGCGTGTCGTGCAATCCCGTTTGCTCGCCAGTCCCCGGGTCAACCGCGTCCTCAATTTCCCCTTCCCCTTTGACCAGCCGCGGGATTACGACGTCTCCCTCAATATCCTGCGTTGCGGCGGCGTGCGCACGGACGACCAGACGGCGGTTGAGTTCTCGGTGTTGGTGGAAATCTCCCGCCCGGGAGAAAAGTCAGCCGTGATCTCCCGTCAGGTGTTTACGGCCGACGCGCAGAATTGGGACGGACGCGATTATGGCGAGCTCGTGCAGCGGCTCAGTGCGGACGTGGCCCGGTTGGGTGATGCTGTGGTGGCGGCACTCCCCGCCAATTAGTCGCCGCCGTGGCGACGACGTCCGATCCCTCCCGGTATTTGCATCCAAGGTCGGTTCAAACCCTTTTTGGCTGGAAACCGAGGATGGCAGCCGGACTCTGCTGAGGCTTTCCGATCCGTAAATCAGTTTTCCCGGCTCAAGCCACGCCACGCAGTTGTGAGTGGCATGCTCCGCAGGAATCAAAGCGTCCGGGTGGGGTCAAAAGCGAGGTTATGATTTTTAACGACAATAATCCCAGCTACTGACTGTCGCACCGCTGACTTAATTCTGCTGGAGTGAATAGCTGGTGACTCGCCACTGTCGCGCGCCTGCGCCACCCTGCCGACACTATTACTCAGCACCAGCAGGGTATCAGTCTTTGCAACTGCGGCTGCGATCGCAGGAGAGACTTTGTTGCGTTGGTGGAGTGGTCCAGTGGTGTCGCGATACATCGGACAATGTTACCGCTGCCTGAGTTCAAGGAGGTTCTATGATCAAGACTTGTGAAACATGTGCTTGCGCCGAGCCGGCCACCGAAGCCGAGTTGCTCGCGCGTCTCGATGAAACGATCGCGGACTATAGGCGTGTCCCTGGTGCGCTTATTCCCGTGCTGCAGATTGCCCAAGGCATTTTCGGCTATCTGCCGGACTCCGCCCTGTATCGCATCGCCACCGGACTGGGCAAATCATACAGTGAGGTCGCCGGCGTGGTCGGTTTCTACAATTTCTTTTCCACCACCCCGCGTGGTCGACACACGATCCGGGTGTGTCTCGGCACGGCGTGTTACGTGCGCGGCAGCAAACGCGTGCTCGAGAGCTTCAAGCACACCCTGGGTATCGATGTCGGTGAGACGACACCCAACCGCCAGTTCAGTCTGGAGGTGGCGCGTTGCCTCGGAGCCTGTGGAATCGCCCCGGCCTGCCTCGTTGACGACACCGTGCATCAGAGCATCCGGCCCAACCAGATTCCGGACATCCTGCAAAAATACGAATAACCCGCGTCGCCGCAGCAAACCCATTCTGTCATGTCCAACATCACTTCTCTTCAACTGTGTGCCGGCGCCGGTTGTGTTGCGGCTGGCGCCACTGCTCTTGGCTCTGCGCTTCGTCAGGCGCTACTCCGACATGAACTGACGGCGGTGCGGGTCGTGGAGACCGGCTGCCTCGGTCCCTGCGCCGGCGGACCGGTGCTCATCTGCCAGCCCGAGGGTATCCTGTATCAAAAGATTGGGCTCGGGGATGTGAATGAAATCGTCGAGCGCACGGTGGCCCGCGGCGAAGTGATCGACCGCCTGGTCTGGCACAAGCCGGAAACCGGCGAACCAGTCGAGCGCGTGAGTGATCAACCTTTTTTCAACCGGCAGGTGAAGATTGCGCTGCGCAATTGCGGGGTGATCGACCCCTTGAACATTGAGGAATACATTGCCCACGACGGTTACGAGGCCCTGCGCAAGGTGCTTACGACGATGACCCCCGATCGGGTGATTCAAGAGGTGAAGCAGTCCGGGTTGCGGGGGCGGGGCGGGGCGGGTTTTCCGACCGGCCTCAAATGGGAGCTTTGCCAGAAGGCGAAAGGCAGCGTGAAATATGTGCTCTGCAACGGTGACGAGGGCGACCCCGGTGCGTTCATGGATCGCAGCCTGCTCGAGGGTGATCCCCACAGCGTGATCGAGGCGATGGCGATCGCGGGTTTTGCCATCGGCGGCTCGCAAGGCTTCATCTACGTGCGCGCCGAGTATCCACTGGCGGTGGAGCGTCTTGGCGTTGCGATCGGTCAGGCCCGCTTGCGCGGCATGCTGGGCAAAAACATCTTCGGCACGTCGTTTGCCTTCGACATGGAGATTCGCATGGGATCAGGGGCCTTCGTCTGCGGGGAGGAAACCGCGCTCATGACTTCCATCGAGGGCAAGCGCGGCGAACCGCGACCGCGACCCCCGTTCCCGGCCCAGGCGGGGCTGTGGGGCAAACCCAGTCTGCTCAACAACGTCGAGACTTACGCCAACATCCCGGTCATTCTTAATCGTGGTGCGGCGTGGTATGCCAGCCATGGCACCGCAAAATCTAAGGGCACGAAGGTTTTCGCCCTCGCCGGCACCGTGCGCAATACCGGCTTGGTTGAAATTCCCATCGGCACGCCCCTGGGCGACATCATCTTCGAACTCGGCGGCGGCATTCCGAACGGCAAGCGTTTCAAGGCGGCCCAGCTCGGCGGGCCTTCCGGTGGTTGCATTCCGCAGCAGCATCTCAATGTCCCGGTGGACTATGAGTCGCTGCAGGAGCTCGGCGCGATCATGGGGTCGGGCGGACTCATCGTGATGGATGAGGACACCTGCATGGTCGACATGGCGCGGTTTTTTCTCGATTTTGTGCAGGACGAATCGTGCGGCAAATGCCCGCCCTGCCGCATCGGCACCAAGCGCATGCTCGAGATTGTCACCCGAATTTGCGAAGGCCAGGGAGAGGAAGGGGATATCGAGAAATTGGAAGAGCTTGGCCGCATCATCCGCCAGTCATCGCTGTGCGGTCTCGGGCAGACCGCCCCCAATCCGGTGCTGTCCACGATCCGTTATTTCCGCCATGAGTATGAAGCCCACATTCGGGAAAAACGCTGCCCGGCGGGCGTCTGCCCGAGCCTCGTGCGCGCGCCCTGCCAGAGCGCGTGTCCGGCCAATGTCGACGTGCCCGGTTTCATCGCGCTGGTCGGGCAGAACCGGATCGCGGAGGCCTTGCGCCTCCACCGTGAACGTAATCCGTTCGCCGCGGTTTGCGCCCGGGTGTGTTTCCATACCTGCGAGGACAAGTGCCGTCGTGGCATGGTCGACGAGGCGCTGTCGATCCGCGGCGTGAAGCGTTACATGGTCGATGAGGAGGCCACGATGCAACACCCCGAGGTGCGGCCCTCCGAGGCCAATGCGAAAAGGAAAATCGCGATTGTGGGGGCCGGTCCGGCCGGACTGTCGTGTGCCTATTTTCTCGCCCGGCTCGGCTATCAGCCGCAGGTGTTCGAGGGCGAGTCGCGCCCCGGCGGCATGCCGGTGCAGACGATTCCCGCCTACCGTCTGCCGCGCGAAATTCTCTCGCTGGAGGTGCGCATGATCGAACGCATGGGTGTGTCGATCACGACCAACCGTCGCCTCGGTCGGGACTTCACCCTGCAGGGCTTGCGCGAGCAGGGTTTCGAGGCCGTGTTTCTGGCCGTGGGTGCCCCGCTGGGCCTGCATCTCGGCGTGCCGGGTGAATCGGCCGGCGGAGTCGATGACGCGATTTGTTTCCTGCGCGAATACAACATCCGTGGTTCGGTGCCCGTGGGTAATCACGTGGTCGTGATCGGTGGGGGCAATGCTGCCATCGACACCGCGCGCACGGCGGTCCGGCTCGGAGCGCAAACGGTCACCGTCCTTTACCGTCGCACCCGCGAGGAAATGCCCGCCTACGCGGAGGAAATCGAAGAGGCCGAGAATGAGGGTGTGATCATCAAGGTGCTCACGGCCCCGGTGGAAATTGTGACGGCAAACGGGCGTGCCTGTGGCGTCAAATGCCAGACGATGATCCTGGGTGAATTCGACCGGAGCGGACGCCGCCGCCCGACGGCCGTTACCGAAATCCCATTTGTCGTGCCCGCGGATCAAGTGATCACGGCGATCGGGCAAAAACTCGAGCCCACCGAGATTCTCGGTGAACTAGCGGTGACGTTGAATCCCAATGGTTTCATTACCGCCGATTTGTTGACCGGGCGCACCTCGGTCAACTGGCTCTACAGTGGTGGTGATGCGACGTTGGGGCCCGCGTCGGTGGTCGAGGCCGTGGCCGGTGGGGAACGCGCGGCGGTGGCGATTGATGCGCAGCTCACCGGAGCTGAACATGGCTTCTGGCGCAAGGAGAAGCCTTGCGACGTTCCCTTCGACCCCACCGCGGATATGGTTCAGGCCCCGCGGGCCAGGATGGGGCTGCTACCGGTGGAACGACGCCGCAACAACTTCAACGAAGTCGAACAACCCTGGACCGAAGCGGTCGCGGTTTGCGAGGCCAAGCGTTGCTTGCGCTGCGACTACCGGGAGGAAAACGACTGAAAGGAAATCCCATGCCAAAGCTGACCATCGACAACAACCTCGTTGAGGTGCCCCCTGGCACTTCCATCCTGAACGCCGCCCTCACGGTCGGGGTTAAGATCCCGTCGCTGTGCTATCTCGAAGGAGTGCATGTTTACGGTGGCTGCCGGGTTTGCCTGGTGGAGGTCGAGGGCGCGCGCGCCCTGCAGCCTTCCTGCTCCACCCCGGTGGCCGACAACATGAAGGTGCTCACCAATTCGCCGAAGGTGCGGGCCTCGCGTCGCACCGTGGTCGAATTGCTGCTCTCCGATCATGACGGCGAGTGCCAGACCTGCGCCCGTTCCGACGACTGCGAATTTCAGGCCGTGGCCCGCGACCTCAACGTGCGCGAGATCCATTTTACCGGTGCGAAGCACCGCCGGCTGGTCGACACGAGCACCCCCGCCCTCGAGCGCGATTCCGGCAAGTGCATCATGTGCCGCCGCTGCATCACGGTGTGCAGCCAGATTCAGGACACGCATGCGCTCTGGGCCCAGGATCGCGGTTTTGAGTGCGTGGCTGCCCCGGCCTTCGGCCATCCGCTCGACAGTGTCGCCTGCGTGCAATGCGGCCAGTGTGCCGCCGTTTGTCCGACCGCCGCCATCATCGAAAAGGACCACATCGAACGGGTGTGGGCCGCACTCGCGGACAAGACCAAACACGTGGTGGTGCAGACCGCCCCGGCCATCCGCGCCGGCCTCGGCGAGTGCTTCGGCCTGCCCACGGGCACCCTGGTGACGGGCAAGATGGTGTCGTCGTTGCGGCGAATCGGCTTTCACGCGGTGTTCGACACCAATTTTGCGGCCGATCTCACCATCATGGAGGAGGGCACCGAGCTGCTCATGCGACTCAAGGCCGCGCTGGTCGATCACCAGCCGGTTGCGCTGCCGCAGTTCACGAGTTGCTGTCCGGCCTGGATCAAGTTTGCCGAGTATTTTCATCACGACCTGCTGCCCAACCTCTCCACGGCCAAGTCGCCCCAGCAAATGTTTGGCGCGCTGGCCAAGACCTACTATGCGGAAAAAATCGGCTGCAAACCGGAGGACATCTACGTGGTGTCGGTCATGCCCTGCACGGCCAAGAAATTCGAGGCGCAACGACCCGAAATGGACTCGAGTGGGGTAACCGACGTCGACGCCGTGCTCACCACGCGGGAATTGGGCCGCATGATCACCCAGTCGGGCATCGATTTTCTCGCCCAACCCGAAGGCCAGCCCGACCAACCCATGGGCTTGGGCACGGGAGCAGCCGACATTTTTGCCAATACCGGCGGGGTCATGGAAGCGGCCCTGCGCACCGTCTGGTGCATCGTGACCGGGCAGCCCTTCCCCTTCGATAAACTCCACGTCGCGCCCATCGCCGGTTTGACCGGGGTGAAAGAGGTGTCGGTCACCATTCCGAAGACCCTGCCGGAATGGAAATTCCTCGAAGGCGTGACGGTGAAACTGGCCGTCGCTCACGGCCTGGCCAACGCCGAGCGGCTCATCCAAAAGATCAAGGCCGGCGAGGCCTCCTACCACTTTGTCGAAGTGATGTCCTGCCCGGGCGGTTGTATCGGCGGTGGCGGCCAGCCCCGTTTTACGACCGACGAGGTGCGCCTGGCCCGCATGAAGGCGATCTTTGCCGAAGACGAGGGCAAGCAGCTCCGCATGTCGCACGAAAACCCGGCGATCACGGTGCTCTACAGCGAGTTCCTGGGGCAACCCTTGAGCGAAAAGTCGCATCACCTGCTGCACACGCATTACCACGCCCGTTCGTCGGCTCC
>JAIPJW010000043.1 GCA_021734075.1 Cephaloticoccus sp. | reverse complement strand
GCGGGTCATTGCGCCGTTCACGCCATAGCCAAATCCTTTGCGGGTCGGGTCGAGATTGTAGAGGCCGGACCGACTCAACGGACTGTGCTCGTCGATCACGGCGGCGGTTTCACTGACCGCGCGGTCGCCCTCCTGCCACCCTTTGACTTCCCGGCCCACTTCGGCAATGCGCCCGCCAAACTCATGCCCGAGCACCACCGGATAGTTCACCGCCCAGCTGTGGGAACTGTGCCATTGGTGCAGATCGCTGCCGCACACCCCCACCGCTTCCACCGCGAGGAGCACATCGGTGGCCCCGATAACGGGTCGGGCCACTTCGCGCAGTTCAACACTGAGGGGTTCGGGGGCAAAATTGACAACGGCGGGACTTTTCATGGGGAAATTTTTTTGACGACGACATCACCGTAACCGTGCACCCGGTCGCAGATGATTTTCAGGGTGCCTTCAAGGTTTCCATCGGCGGTGCGAAATGCATCGGCATCCACGGCCAGCGGCGCACCGATCACCACGAGGGGTGCACCATATTCCGGGGTGCGCACGGCCTGTTCCAAGGTCAGGCCACCCACCGCCTGCACCGGCACACTCACCGCATCAACGATCTCGCGCAGTTGGTCCAACGGGCTGGGCATGCGCCGGCCGCTTGCCGCAATGCCGCGACGTTCATCGTAGCCGATGTGGTGAATCACAAAATCACAACCGAAGTCCTCGATCAGTCGTGCCCCCGCCACCATGTCGGGACAACCCAGGTTGTCGCCCATCACCTTGACCCCATAATCACGGCCGGCTTGCACCACGCACTTGAGGGTTTCCTCGTGCGCCCGGGCCATCACCACCACATGGGTGGCCCCGGCCTTGGCCATCATTTCCGCCTCGAGATAGCCGCCATCCATCGTCTTCAAGTCGGCCACAATCGGGATGCCGGGAAACCGCTCCCGCAGGGCGCGCACGCCGTGCAACCCCTCGGCCAAAATCAACGGTGTGCCTGCCTCCAGCCAGTCCACCCCGGCCCGCAGGGCCATTTCCGCAGTGGCCAGTGCTTCCTTGATATCCGTCAGATCCAGGGAAATTTGGACGATGGGTTTCATGGATTTGAACCTACCTTGCGCCATGCAACGCACCCTCGTCAAATCTTCAACCCTCCATTCGTCATATAATCTCATCGCTGGCTCGATTTGCACATGGTTCTTCCTCGAACTAACGCGGGCAACCGGTTTGCATGCCGTCGTCTCATGTCCCCATCCCACCCTTCCTTGGTTCCGCAACCCTCCCATTGCAAACGGCTCGACGGCACCGATTTCGTCCTGACAGCCGAATGCATCATCGTCGCCGATCCGATCTTCAAAATCACCGCCCAGCTGTTGGCCGCACGCCTTTGCGCCGCCACCAGCTGGCCGCTGCGGATCGCGACCCCGGGTGAAGCCGGCGAGGCCATATCACGGATTGAATTTCAACCGGCAAAGGCAGATTCCACCAACCCTGAGGCTTACACCCTCAAGGTAACCGCCGCGGGTGTGCTGATCACGGCTTCGTCCCCAGCCGGCGCGTTCTACGGCTGCCAGACCCTGCTCCAGTTGTTTCCGCCGGCGGTTTTCAGCCAAGCCCTGCGGCCGGATTTCGTCCTGACCGCGCCTTCGGTCGAGATTGAGGATGCCCCCCGCTTCCGTTGGCGCGGGGTGATGGTGGACAGTTCCCGCTTCTACCAACCGATCGAGGCCCTGAAGAAATATATCGATCTGTTGAGCCAGCATAAGCTCAACGTGTTTCACTGGCACTTGGTCGACGACCAGGGCTGGCGGCTGGAAATCAAAAAATACCCCAGGCTCACCGCGATCGGGAGTAAGCGCCGCGAGACCATCCGTGGACACGGCACCAACGCCTTCGGGGGCGACGGCGTGCCCGTGGAGGGATTTTACACGCAGGACGAAGTGCGTGAGCTCGTGGCTTACGCGACCGAACGTCACGTGCAAATCCTGCCCGAAATTGAAATGCCCGGCCATGTCCAGTCGGCCATCGCCGCCTATCCCGAATACGGGCTGCTCCCCGAGGCCAAACCGGTCAGTTGCATCTGGGGCATTCATGAAACGCTCTACAACGTGAAGCCGGAAACCTTCGCTTTCCTCAAGGACGTCCTCACCGAGGTCATGGCCCTTTTCCCCTTCGAGTATCTGCACATCGGCGGCGACGAGGCGATCAAGCCCCAGTGGGAAAAGGATCCCGCGACCCAGGCCCGCATCAGGGAACTGGGACTCAAGGACGAGCACGAACTGCAAAGCTGGTTCATCCGCCAGATCGAGGCGTTTCTTACACAGCATGGACGCAAGCTCGTCGGTTGGGACGAAATTCTCGAAGGCGGCCTCGCCAAGTCCGCCACGGTGATGTCGTGGCGCGGCATCGAGGGTGCCGTCGAGTCCGCGAAACACGGCAACGACGCGATCATGTGCCCCAACCCGTTTGTCTACTTCGACCACTATCAAAGCGAAATCACCAACGAGCCGCTCTGCATCGGGGGCAACAGTCCCTTGGACAAGGTGCACGGCTACGAACCGATTCCCGCCGAACTCACCAGCGAGCAGGCCAGGCACATCATCGGGGTGCAGGGCCAGCTGTGGACTGAATACATTCCGACCCCGGGTCGTTTGGAATACATGTCCTTTCCCCGGGTCTGCGCCCTGGCCGAGGTCGCCTGGTGCCCGCGCGAACGGCCTGATTTCGCCCACTTCTTCCAACGCCTGCGCACCCATCTCCGGCGGTTGGATTGTCAGGACGTCCGCTACCGCGCCCCGCTCGAATACCTTTCCTCCTGAATCCTGAATCTTTGTAATGTGTAAAGCTACAAACGGACACCAGGGGAGGGACCGTCTCCCGACGGACCACGGGCGGCAATAGACCTCACTTGCACCCCGTCGCGCGTCTCTAGACGCATTTCGAGCTCCTTCCTCATTGTGATTTCTAGCGCCTTTTTGCGGCCAATTCCTTCCTAATAGTGAAATCTGCTGTGGCACTTACATGAGTGAGCCAGCACATTACATCTCATGAAACTGGACGACGTCATCAGCACGCCCGCTTTTGCGGCTGATCCGTTTCCGGCTTACCGCGAGTTGCAGGAAAAGTATCCGGTGCAATGGTCCGACAGCTGGAACTGCTGGGTCGTCACCCGTTACGATGACGTGCGCACCTGCCTGCAGGATGCCAAACGATTTTCCAATGTCGGGCGCATCACGGGGCTGTTTCACCGCCTGTTTGACCCCGCGCAACTGGCGCAGCTCAAGCCGCTCATCGATCACTATTCGCACGGACTGATCAATATCGACCCGCCCGGCCACACTCGCATCCGCCGCCTGCTTCACGAGGTTTTCCGCCCTTCCACCATCATCCGGTATCGCGACTTCGTGCAGGCCTTCGTCAATGAGGCTTTGGTGAAATCACTGCCGACCGGAAAGCTGACCGTTGTGCGCGATCTCGCCCACCCCCTGCCCGTCCATGTCATCGCCCGACTTTTTGGCGTGCCCGTGGCTGATGTGCCGCTTTTCACGGCGTGGTCCGCCGGGATTGTCGCCTTCATGCAATCTCCAACACCGACCCTCGAGGTTTGCCTGCACTCACAACAGGCCCTGCTTGATCTGCGGGCCTACTTGCGCCGCGGCATTCTGGAACGGCAAACCACACCGCTCGACGATGTGCTCTCGCTCATGGTTCACGCCCGCAGCGAAGGCGATGCGCTGACCGAGGACGAGATCCTCGGCACGGCGGTCACCATATTGCTCGGTGGCCACGAAACCACCACCCGCTTGCTCACGACCACCCTGCTTGAGTTGGCCCGGCATCCGGAGCAGCAGGAAAGCCTGCGGCGCAATCCCTACCTGATGGAAACCGCGGTCGAAGAGTTTCTCCGTTTCGCCGGACCCTTTCATCGCGACCAGCGCGTCGCCGCAATCGACACCGAGATCGGTGGACAACACGTGCACCAAGGCGATTTCATTTTGCTGCTGCTCGCCGCCGCCAACCGCGACCCGCGGCACTTCCCGGACCCGGATAAATTCGACTTGGCTCGCACACCCAATCGTCACGTTGCCTTCGGCTTCGGCCCGCACATCTGCCTCGGCGCCCCCCTCGCCCGCTTGGAAATGGGCATCGCGGTGGGCTCGATTCTCCAAGCGACCAAATCCTTCAAGGTAGCCAGTGATCAGATCGACTGGGAGTTCGGTTTCTTAAGAGGCCCACGAGAACTCGAACTGGAATTGAGGAACTAAACTCTCGATCCTTCTCAATGTGAAAAACTGGAACAATCAGATTAAGGTGACTCGCTCACGGACACCGGCAGCTTTACCAGCGCGCGGATACCCATCGTGGGTTTCCAAGCGAGATCGTTACTCGCCAGTTTCACGTTGGGCAAGCGGCGGACGAGTGAACGGAAGGCAATCTCCATTTCCATCCGGGCCAACACTGCCCCCAGACAAAAATGTGATCCATAGCCGAAGGCCAGGTGACGTTTGATCTCACGACGGATGTCAAACTTCGCAGGTTCGGGAAATTGTTTCGGATCACGATTGGCCGCGCCCAGCAGAAAGACGACGAGTTGACCCTGCTTGATCGCCTTGCCGCCGAATTCGAAATCCACCCGTGCCTTGCGCACGGCCCGGGTGACCGGCGATTCGTAGCGCAACGCCTCTTCCACTGCGCCGCGCACAGTTCCATCCACATTGGCTTTCAACTCGGCCAACTGGTCGGGATGCTGCAGCAGAGCGAGAATCCCGCTGGCAATGCCGTTGGTCGTGGTTTCGTGGCCGGCCAGAAACACGAATACACACATCGCATGAAGTTCCTCGTTCGAAAGTCGTTCCCCATCCGCCTCGGCCCGCACCAAAGCACTGAGCAGATCCTCGCAAGGAGCCACCCTGCGCTCGGCAATCAGACGCTCAAACATGTCGATCAATCCCTTCAACGCCTCGGCGGCGTCTTCCGCGTGGTTTTTCAGTCGCGGTCCACCCGCGGTGCTGAAGTGCATGACCCGCTCGGTCATCAACCGGAACGCGTCACGTTCGGCGACCGGGATGCCGAGCATTTCACATATCACCGTCGCCGGTAGTGGTCCGCAAAACGTTGCGACCAGATCAGTCGGCTCACCCACCGCCACTCCATCAAGCAGTCCATCCACCAGAACCTCGATGCGCGGCTTGAGCTGCTGGATCATTTTCGGGGTGAAGGCCAGGATCACCAGTTTCCGCAGCCGCGTGTGGTCCGGCTCGTCGGTCAGCTGAATCCATTTCGACACGTGATCCAGCAGGGGTTGCACCCGTTGGCGCATCTCAATCGGCAGGGCCTGCACATACATGTCCGTGCGATCGGAGGAGAACCGCTCATCCTTCAGGCCGGTGAAACAGTCATCATAACCGGTCACCAGCCACAGCTTCATCGGTTCACACCAATGCACGGGGTCCTCCGACCTCAGCCGGTCAAACAACGGATAGGGGTTCCCCAGTCGTTCTTCGCAGAATGCACGATAGTCGGTAGATTCAGTCAGGGGCAACATCACTGGAGAACTTAATGGCTATTTTTGTAGGGCGGGAATTCCAATTCCCGCCTTTTACGGTTGGCGTGGACGATGGCGGGGATCGGAATCCCCGCCCTACAGTTACTGGCGCAATACCGACATTTGGTATGAGATTCGATTGTCATCCTTAACGCAGCGAAGGATCCACGTGATTGAATCCACAAATACCGACGATGCATTTATTGGATTCTTCACTGCGTTCTGTATGACAAACCGGTTCACGACTGCGCCGCCGGATATTCATGCACCAGGTAGTGTTTGCGCACCTCGTCCTCGTCGAAGGTGCAAAACCGTTCACAAGGTTCGAGCCAGCAATTGTCGTCAAAGTCGTCACAAACCCGACTCACCTCTCCGCTGACGGTGTAGCGCTTGTCCCCAATCTTGATGCCCGTCCCTTCCTCGCCCCAGAACTGATGAATGGTGCGGGGCGGGATGCACAGGCTTTCCCCCGGAGTCAGACGCAGGATCTGGCCGGACTTGATCGGTGTGGTCACCCCGTTGACCTGCATGGTGAAGTCCTCCGGAGACTCCTGACCGTCGGGCGTCGCCCGGCAGAGGCGCACCAGGATGTTGCCGCCACCGCGGTTGATGATGTCCTCCATCTTGTGCCGGTGGTAATGCCGTGGCGGCTTCTGGTTCTCGGGATCAAGAATCAACTTTTCGGCATAGTCCTTGCCCGAAGCGTAAGTCTTCGCGCCGTTGCGCAGCGTGAAGAGCACCCGGCCTATCACCTCGAAGTTGCCCTGCCCGAAATCCGTCACATCCCAGCCCAGCAGGCACTGGCGGATTTCGTCGTATTCCGGCCCCTTCGATTTCCAGTCCTCCACCGTCCACCCGGCAAACGGGGGCAGTTTCATGCCGACGGTCGCAAAGACCTCTTTGGCGGTTTCAATGACGCGGTTGACGGTGGATCTTTTCATCATGTTGCTGTTATGGGCCAATGACACGGCCAGGTGCGGCCAACTTGTCAGGTGTCATCATTAACTCAAGGACTCGGTGCGTCCTATCCTTCGCAAGTTTAACTTTCCGCCCTTGCCATAACCCAATGCCAGCGACATCGAACACGATGCCGTATCCGCATGGCATCAGTCGATAGTTGTAACCAGCGGATTCTTCCCAATGCCCCTGGACCGATCATGAATTCAAATCCCCTACTTGCAGAGATGGAAGCACGCCCATTCGCGCATGCCGACATTTTCCGCCACCCACCGATGTCGGGCCATGATCTGCCTCCGGCCTTGGCCGCGATCCGCAAAAACGAATCCAGCTGCGTGGTGATCCTGTCGGACGGGACCTGGTTGTGCACATGGAGCCAGGGTTCCAGTGAAGGTGCAGTCGACGAACGCATTGTCTGTGCGACGAGCAGCAATCTCGGCCTCACTTGGAGTGCAGCCCGTCAGATCACCGCTTCGGCGCCAACCGTGCGTCGTTCCTACGGTTGCCCGTTTGTCGTGCCCGGCACCGGCCGCCTCTATCTTTTCCTGCATGAGGGTTACCGGGAAGGAGCCATCACGGTGTGCAATCCCGAAATTGACGCGGGCAACCTAGCCTACCTTTGGTCTGATGACAACGGCACCACTTGGTCGGAGATCACGTTGATTCGCATTCCGGATCGCGACATCAGTGCCTTCCCCGACAAGATACACGCGCACCTCAATCACCCGCCGCAAATCATGCCCGGTGGCCAGGTCGTCCTGCCTTTCACTCAGGGCATGCGCAATGGCGCGGTAAGACGTTTCTGGCAATTGGGGTGCTGTGAAGCATCGCTGCTCTGGTGTGAAAACCTCCTGACCGAGACCGATCCCTCTAAACTCCGCTTTTCCTTGCTGCCACCCGGCAGTCGCGGCATTCGGGCCAATATCATGAGCCATGGGGACAACCCGGCGGTTCTCCGGCTGGCGGCGGCTTACGGCGGACATCCCGAGGAGATCGCCGCCAACGCCCAGGAGCTGACGGTGGTGCCGCTGTCGGATGGCCGTTGGTTCGGCGTGGTGCGCACTTATTTGGGTTCGCCCGGTTACACCGTTTCCTCTGACGAAGGTCGGACTTGGACACCGGTTGAACGTCTGCGCTACGGGCCCGAAGGTGAGTATATCGAACACCCGCACACCATGTGCCCAATCGCTCGGCTGCCGGATGGACGTCTCATGCTGCTTTTCACCAACAATGACGGCACGCGCAAGGGCGCCGCCCACGTGTGGGATGGAGGTTGTCGCACCCGCAACCCCCAATGGTTTGTCATAGGTCGCGAGATCCCGGGCGAAACCCGCAATGGTGGCCTGCTCTTCGGTCCACCGCGGATTCTGGCTTCCGTCGACGAAACCTCTGCGCCGGACGGCTTCACGGCTTCGACTGCCACCGGCATTTCCATGCCACAGTATTTGCATGCCAACGGCCGGCACTTCGTGCAATACGGACTCAAGAAAGAACACATTCTGCTCGATGAAATTCCCGCGGCGGTGATCGACGAGATGACCCCGCCTTTACCGGAGTGAGGCCAGCGCCATAGCGGGTGGCCATTGGCGACACAGTCGCAGTTCACCCCGCGGAAATTTGCGCCGACAACCTCAATCCAGGCTGATGCGGCTGCCACTGCGTCTGGAGCTGAACTCCATAAAGCTCCCATTGACGTAGAGGCGGACATCATCCGCCATCCAGCCGGATTCCACCTTGGTCCATTCGACTGCGGGCGCATCAGAGGTCTGCACACAAAAGAGCGTCAAAATACGGCAACGACAGCCTTGGATGATGGCCTGCACATAGCTTTCCTCCCGCAACTCCAACAAACCACCCGCCCGGCCGCGATCAAAGGGGGCATGATAATGATGCTCCCCCCGGCCAACCCGCATTTCACCTTCATCGAGTCGGGTGATCAGGCTGTCCACTCTGGCCCCGAGTCCGTGCACGACAAAGCGTCCCGACGGATCCGGCGCCGCAATATCACAGGTATGCCAGCGCAGGGAGATTTCCTGCTCATGCGTGAGGTTTGCCTCGTCCAAGACCGCAACAAAGCCCGGGTAAAAATGGAGCACGGTGCGGGTAACTTGCTGGCCCGGTTGGTAGGCCGGCGACACATCCATTTTCCAGGCACTGCCCACCCCCGAAACATATTTTTGTTCGGTCACTTTGCCGTTATAGGCGATCAGGTCGACCGACCCGACCCGAAGACGCTCCGGGGAGCGCTGTTCGGCATCATCGAACATCAGCACATTGTGCCCACGGATGGACGCATTGTAATACGACCAGCGTTGCGGACCACCATAGTCGCCGGGGAAGGATGACGGAGAGCCCAGATCGACGATCAAACGTTCACCGTGACCATCGATGCAAAGTTGCCCGACGTCATTGTGTTCATGATGCTCCTCGCGGCCAGCCTTTGCAAACACCACACACGCAGTGCTCTGGGGAGACCAATCCGTGCGACTGATCACCAGTTTGCCGTGGGCCGCATAAGTCTTGAAATTGGGCACCCACCCCTCGGGTGACCGGGCCTCCACCCGCGAATCGTAGGTAACGAACGGATAGGGATCGATCGACTCGGATTGATACTGTTCGAAAAACCACTGCGCCACCCCGTCGTAACTTGCCGCCGCCACGGCGGCAATGTAACCGGATACTACTTCCCGTGCCGGCAGACAATCGCCAAAGGTCAGCACCCGACCCGGCGGCACCGTGGTGTGCATGATCCACTGGCACATCGCGGGAAAGGGGGCCTGCTCCAGCCGGTTTTCCTCTCCTCCGGACCAGTAATGGTGCGCCAGGAAAAAGTTCACCGGGTAACGATTGGCACTGGCATAGTTGACCGATTCATTGAATTCACCCTGCGGTCCGTAAATCGACAAGTAGGCCTCCATCTTTTCCAAGGCAATATCGATCAAACGGCGGGCCATGGGATGCTCGCCATCGAGCGCCATGCCCGCAATGCCCAAGCCGCCCACGATCACCGTCAACCAGTTATTCTGGTCATGGTTCCACCAGGCATCCTTTTCCATGGATTCGAGGTAGGGGCGGATGGCACGACGATCCAGACCTTCAATGACCCACGCTCGTTCATCGGGAGAGAGCGATGCGGCCAACCAATCATAGGCCAGTCCCACATCCTGGGCCAATGCCCCGGTGCGCAAGTCCGCCTTGAAGCCCTGGTTCACATGTGCCTGATCGATCCAATCCGGCCAAATGGCGGGATCATAAAGCGCTGCCAATTGCTGCATCGCCGATTCCTTGAATTCCATGCGACCGGTCAACATGTGCGCCAGCGCCGCCCGCAGAAGTTGATGGCCGGCGGCTTCACATACATAAAAGTCCGGGTTGCGCTGCTTCATGGCGGCCTGATCCCGGCCAAAGACAAATCTGTCGGGCAAAACCGGGCCTTTCTTGACCGCCTCGGTCGCGGCAAACAAAATCCGCGACCACGCGTCGTGCATCCAACCCTGCTTGATGTCCTTCCGCAGATCGGCCACGGTGCGGAGTTCATTGTCCGGATCGGTGGTGAAAAAGAGGTAGGGATGAATGGACACCAGTATGCAGCTAAATGGCATTAGCCTACTTGGGGAAGTGAATTCTAAGGACAATCAAGGCTAAGCATCCCCCGGTTGGAAGAAAATCCTGAACCTTGGGCTCCCATGAAAAAACAGACCTCTCCATGGGACCACCCGGCGGCCGAATTGACCCATCCCTGATCCTCGACTGCAAGGGAGGACACGCTGAACAGGGTCAACAGCCTGCAGCTGTCGCCGGCCAATTTCGCCTCAATGAAACTTTCCCGCCTCGGAGCCAATACCGCCCCCATGCGATCCCGATCATAGGGAAACACATATTCATGCTCATGCCGCGAGATTCGCGCTTCACTCTCTCCGAGACTTTTCACCTGCGCGGCGACCTTGGCCTTTTTGCCGCGCACCGTGAACTTGCCGTGGTCATCAGGCTCCGCGCGGTCACAGGTATGCCAGCGCAGGGAGATTGCCCGGGCCTGATCAAGCACGGCCTCATCCAACACTGCCACATATCCGGGATAGAGATGCAGCACGGTGCGCGTAACCCGCTGACCCGCTGAATAGGCCGCCGATAAATCCATTTTCCAGGCCGCGCCCAATCCCGGCACATATTTTGAGGAGACCACCCGGCCACTGAACACCGAGACGTCCCCAAACTTGCCCCGTTGGCGATCAGGTGAGCGCTGTTCCGCCCCATCGAACATCAGCACATTATGCCCGCGGATCGAGGCGTTGTAATATTGCCAGCGCGCGCCCTCAAAGAAATCGGCGGGATAACCGGAGGGAGAACCCGGATCGACAATCAAACGTTCGCCGAAGCCATCCAGGCAAAGTTGCCCCACGTCGTTATGCTCATGGTTTTCCTCGCGGCCTGCCTTGGCGTGGACGACACAGGCCGTGCTTTGCGGTGACCAGTCGGTGCGGCTGACGACTATACGCCCATGCGCGGAAAAGGACTTGAAGACCGGGATTTTCCCGGCCGGGGAAACCGCCGCCAATTGTGGATCATAAGACACCAATTGATAGGGATCGTCGGATTCCGCCTGATACTGCTGATATAACCATTGCAGAATTCCGTCATGATTGGCCGCGGCCACTGAAGCGACATACCCCGTGGTAACCGGACCCTCGGGGTGACAATCACCCACACTCACCACCCGACCGGGTGGCAAGGTGGTCTGCATCACCCAATGGCACATTTCAGGAAACGGAGTCTGAGCCAGACGGTTTTGTTTGCCGCCCGACCAATGGCGATGGGCTTGAAAAAAATCCACCAGCAGTCGATTGGCCCCCGCATAGCCGACGGATTCGTTAAATTCACCTTCCGGCCCGTAAACGGCGCAATACTCTTCCATTTTATCCACCGCAAAATCAATCAGGAGTCGGGCGTCCGGGTGCTCACCGTCCAGTGCCATCCCGGCAATGCCCAATCCTCCCACGATGCAGGCCAGCCAATTATTCAGGTCACGGGTCCACCAGGGATCCTGCTGGAGGGAGGCGAGGTAAGGTTGAATCCCCCGGCGGTTCAAACCTTCGATCACCCAATCACGTTCATCCGTCGAGAGAGACGGGGCCAGCCAGTCGTAAGCCAAACCGACTGCCTGTGACAGCATCCCCGTGCGCAAATCCGCCCGGTAGCCAAAATGGACATGAGACTGATCAATCCAATCGGGCCAGACTTCCGGATCATAAAGCGCGCGCAGTTGTGCCAGGGCGGAAGCCTTGAATTCGGGGCGCCCCGTCAGCAGATGCACCAGGGCAGCGCGCAAGACTTGCTGTCCCGCCGCGTCACAGACGGTGAAGTCCGGGTTCCGGTGCTCCACCATGCTAGGGGGCCGACCGGGCAAATCCGCATCGGGCAGGACCGGCCCGGTCTTCAGGGCCTCGGCTGCCGCGGAAAATATACGCAACCAGGTATCGCACGACCAACCCTCGAGGATATCGCGTTGGAGATCGCCAATCGTGCGCAGGCCCCGATCCGGGTCGTGGGTGAGGAAAAGTCGCGGGTGATCAGCCATTGCCACCGATCATGCTCAACGCACTTGCAGGGTATCGCCCTCAAAGGTGAGCTTGAGGGCAGGCACCACCACCGCCTTGCGGTTGCCTTGCTTTTTCACCTGCCCCGCCATCCAGGCATCGTAACCCGATTCCGTGGCCGCCGCCAGCACGGCCGCGGTATCCGCCGGCGCCACGTAGGCCGCAAAGCCCACCCCCATGTTGAAGGTCGCATACATCTCGCGTTCGGTGATTGGCCCCGCTTCCTGGAGGAACTTGAACACCGCCAGGGGATCGCGCGGAGCAGTGATTTCGTAGACGTAGGGTTCCTCCAAGCGCATCAACTTGCGCCAGCCGTGACCGGTCACGTGCGAGACGTAGTTGAGTTTCAGGCCGCGTCGCTGGCACTCCCGCACAAAGGCCACATAGATCACGGATGGCGCCAGCAACGCTTCCCCATAGGTGCGCGGATCGCCATGCCCCACCGGCGTGGCGTAGCTCTCGGGCAACTGATCCGCGATCAGTCGACAGAGTGAAAGTCCGTTAGTCTGCACCCCGGAGCTCGCGAGGAAAATAATCGAGTCCCCCTCCTGCACGTCACCGGTAATTCGCCGGGATTTCGGGGCAATCCGCCCCACCGCCGAACCGGCCAGCACAATTGCCTCGGGGCGCACGATCCCCTTCAAGGTCGGGGTTTCACCACCGCCCCAGACTGCACCCGCCTGCCGGCAACCTTCGGCCCAACCCTCCACCAGGGCCTGCATGCGTTGGGTGTCGGCAAACCATTCCGATTCGCCCACCGCCGCATGCATCGCCACCGAGGTCGGCAAGGCGCCGCAGGTCACCAGATCGTTGACGATCGTGGCCACAGTGTCGATCGCGACCTCGCGATAAAACGTTTTGCCCGACTGGGCATACACCGCATCAGCCACGAGATTCTTGGTGCCCAGGCCCTCCTCGACGTGCGCGAGAAAGTGATCGGCCGCTTCCATCAGGTAGCAACTTTCCCCGCGGGTGTTGGCCGGTTCAGCGTAGCCATGAGGCGTCAACTGGTCGGCCGTGGTGCGGGCTGCCTGCTGACAGGCACGCTTGAAGGCATCGAGCAGATCGTAGCTGACACCGGAGGATTCGTAACTCAATGCCATGATTTAATAGCTCCGGCCTTCATTTTTCTCGTAGTAATTGATGTAGGCTTGGTTCACCACCCGGTAACCACCCGGGGTGGGATAATTGCCCGTGAAATACCAGTCGCCGGAATGGTGTGGCACCGCGGCATGCAGGTGCTCGATCGTCTGGTAGATGATCTCGATCTTGCCCGACCATCCGTTCTTTTTTGGCTGCACCCGTTCGACGATCTTGGCCGAGATTTCCTCCGGCGTGAACGGCTCGTAGATCTTGCGCACATGATTGGTGCCAATCTGGCCTTTCCGGGCCACTTCGTCCCGGCAAAGCCGGTAAATCTCGCCCAGCAGATCGCCCTTGCCCCGCTCCTTGAGCAGTTCCACCGCCGCTTCAAATGCGATGAACTTGCCCAACTCCGACATGTCGATGCCGTAACAATCCGGGTAACGGATCTGGGGTGCGGTCGAAACGATCACAATCTTGCGGGGATGCAGCCGGCTCAGGATACGCAGGATGGAACGGCGCAACGTGGTGCCGCGCACGATTGAATCATCCACACACACCAGATTGTCGCCGGGATTCACCGATCCGTAAGTGATGTCGTAGACGTGGCTCGCCAGCTGATTGCGCAGGTTCTCCTGGCCAATGAAGGTGCGCAGCTTGATGTCCTTGCTCACCACTTTTTCGCTGCGCGGCCAATTGTTCAGAATCAGGTCGTCCAGCATCGCCTCGGTTAGTTTGCCGGCGTTGCTCGCCTCGAGGATCGCTGACTTCACCTCGACGCGGCGGCGCTCCCGCAACGCCGACATCATCCCGTAGTAGGCCACTTCCGCCGTGTTGGGGATGAACCCGAACACCGTGTTGCCCCAATCGTGCTCGATCGACTTGATGACCTGATCCGCCAGATTGGCGCCCAGGGCTTTGCGCTCGCGGTAGATGTCGAAGTCATTGCCGCGTGAAAAATAAATCCGCTCAAACGTGCACTCCTTGCGCGGCAAAGGGGCGACAAACTCCGCATCCGTGATCGCACCGTGACTCTTGATCACCATCACGTGACCCGGGGTCACCTCCTTGACCTCTTCCACCTCGAGATCAAAACTGGTCATCAGGGGTGCCCGCTCCGAAGCAAAGGCAATGACCTCATCGTTCTGGAAATAAAAACAGGGGCGGATGCCCGAGGGATCGCGGGCCACGAAGGCGTCCCCGTTGCCGGTCAATCCACACAGGGTGTAGCCACCGTCCCATTTCTTCGCGGCGCGGGTGAGCACCCGCGTCAGGTCAAGTTCCTGGCAGATGCGCCGCGAGATCTCGTCGCCGGGCAAACCCTCATCGCGAAGCTTGCGGTAGAGATCCTCATGTTCCTCATCGAGGAAAAAACCGATTTTCTCCAACACCGCCTGGGTGTCGGTGGCAAAAATCGGATGCTGCCCCATCGCCGTCAAGGAGGCGTTGAGCTCGGTCGTGTTGGTCAGGTTGAAATTGCCACAGAGCGCCAGGTTGCGGGTCGGCCAGGGACTGCGGCGAAAAAACGGATGACATGAGGCACTGCTGTATCCACCGCTCGTGCCGTAGCGCAGGTGCCCCATTAGCAACTCTCCTCCGAAATCAAAACTCTTGTGCACCGTGTCGGGAAACTCCGGGTGAATTTCCCCCGCACCTACCTTCTCATTGTATTGGGCCAGCAGGGCCTTGAAGAGCTTGTCGAGCGGGTTGGACTTGATGCTGCGCTCGCGGAACATGAACGCATCGCCGGCCGGCACGTTGAGTTTCACGCAGGCCACGCCGGCACCGTCCTGGCCGCGGTTGTGCTGCTTTTCCATCAAAAGGAAAAGCTTGGTGAATCCCCACAGGGGCGAACCGTATTTCTCCTGATAATAAGCGAGCGGTTTCAAAAGCCGCACGAGGGCGACGCCGCATTCGTGGGTGATCTTGTCGCTCATGAGTTCAGACCCGTCCGCTCCGTTGCTTTCCGGCTGGAATAGCGTCGTTGATGAGATGGGTTCGGATGGTTCCAGGTCCTCACGGGCGATAAAGCTGCTCATTGCGGCAACACTCCGCCAATCGTCAACGGCTTTCTCTGTTTTATGGTTAAAAGCCCGGCCAAGACACTTAGTCCCCTTGACCGCACGGAGGATGTTTGGAAAAACCATGCCTTCGACCATGCTGATCCTCCGCGGCTCCCCCGCCCTCTCCACCTTTCGCCTCGCCAAGCTGACCCAGGACCTGCGCGCGGCCGGTTTGCCGGTCAAGTCCCTCAGCGCTGAATTCTTCCACGTTTGCGATCTGGCCGGGGAGTTAAGCCCGGCCCAGCACAACATCCTGACCCAGCTTCTCACCTACGGACCCAGCCGCAAGTCGGCCCAAGTCAACGGTCTGGCCCAAATCGTCGCCCCGCGCCCGGGCACAATATCTCCCTGGTCATCCAAGTCCACGGATATCGCCCACATTTGCGGCTTGGCGGCCGTGGAACGTATCGAACGCGTCACGGCCTTTAACATAGAGTTTGATGAGACTTCCCTGGAACCGCCACTCCATGTGGTGCCCGCCGACCAACTCGCCAAATTACGCAGCCTTTTGCATGACCGGATGACCCAGGTGGTTTTCAGCGAAATTGACGCCTGTGCGGCTCTGTTCCGGCACGAATCTCCGCGGCCCTTGACCACCGTCGCAGTCATGACCGAGGGTCGCACCGCACTGGTCGCGGCCAACACCACCTTGGGCCTCGCCTTGGCGGATGATGAGATCGATTACCTCGTCGAGGCCTTCACCAAACTCGGGCGCGACCCCAACGACATCGAACTGATGATGTTCGCCCAAGCCAACTCCGAGCATTGCCGCCATAAAATCTTCAACGCCACCTGGGATATCGACGGCGCCACCCAGGATCACTCGTTGTTTCAGATGATCCGCAACACCCACGAGTTGCACAACGAAGGCATCCTGTCGGCCTACAAGGACAACTCCGCGGTCATCCAGGGTTCGCGCGGCGGACGTTTTTACGTTGATCCCGCCACGCAGGTATACCGGGCGCACGACGAGGAGATCCATCTGCTGTGCAAGGTAGAGACGCACAACCACCCGACCGCCATCTCGCCCTTCCCCGGTGCCGCAACCGGTTCCGGCGGGGAAATCCGTGACGAAGGTGCCACCGGCCGGGGCGCCCGGCCCAAGGCCGGCCTGGTGGGTTTCAGTGTATCCAATCTGCGGCTCCCGGGCGCCGAGCAACCTTGGGAGAAAAAGCACGGCAAACCCGGACGCATCGTTTCCGCGCTCGATATCATGATCGAGGGCCCGCTCGGCGGTGCCGCCTTCAACAACGAATTTGGCCGCCCCGCCATCAATGGCTATTTCCGCACCTTCGAACAGGAAGTCCCCGCCAGTGGAGCCGATTCCCACGCGAAGGAGATCCGCGGCTACCACAAGCCCATCATGCTCGCCGGCGGTCTGGGCAACATCCGGGCCGACCACGTGCAAAAAGGGGACATCAATCCCGGCGACAAGCTCGTGGTGCTCGGCGGCCCTGCGATGCTGATCGGCCTCGGGGGCGGCGCGGCCAGTTCGATGGCCAGTGGGTCCGGCAGTGAGGATCTTGATTTTGCCAGTGTCCAACGCGACAACGCCGAAATGGAACGGCGCTGCCAGGAAGTGATCGACCGCTGCTGGGCCATGGGGACTGAAAATCCCATTTCCTTCATCCACGATGTGGGGGCCGGTGGCGTTTCCAATGCCCTGCCCGAACTCGTCAACGATGGCGGCCGGGGCGGTCATTTTGACCTGCGCAAACTGCCCAATGACGAACCCGGCATGTCGCCGCTCGAACTGTGGTGCAACGAATCGCAGGAACGCTACGTCCTCGCCATCCCGGCGGACCGCATCGACCTCTTTACCCAACTTTGCCAACGCGAACGCGCGCCTTTCGCCGTCGTCGGCGAGGCCACCGCGGAAAAAACCCTCACGGTCGAGGACCCGCATTTCAACAACCGGCCCATCGACCTGCCCTTGAATGTGCTGCTCGGCAAACCACCGCGGATGCACCGCAGTGAAAAAACCCGCCAGCGGCCCCAAAAGGAACTCGATCTGCGGGGTCTGAACCTGCGGGAAGCCTGCAAGCGCGTGCTCTCCCACCCGACCGTGGCCGACAAAACCTTTCTGATTTCCATCGGCGACCGTTCGGTCGGCGGTCTGATCGTGCGCGACCAGATGGTCGGCCCCTGGCAGGTGCCTGTGGCCGATTGCGGCGTCACGGCGGCGTCCTTCGATGGTATTTCGGGTGAAGCCATGGCCATGGGTGAACGCACCCCCGTCGCGGTCAACAATGCCGCGGCCTCCGCCCGCCTTGCCGTTGGTGAAGCCTTGACCAATCTTGCCGCGGCCCAGATCGGCAACCTTGGCAAGGTCAACCTTTCCGCCAATTGGATGGCCGCGCCTGCCGTGCCCGGTGATGCCGCCGATCTTTATGCCGCCGTCAAGGCAGTCGGCATGGAACTCTGCCCCGCCCTCGGCATCACCATTCCCGTGGGCAAGGACTCGATGAGCATGAGCACGGTCTGGTCCGATCGCGGCAGTGAAAAGCGCGTCACCGCACCCGTTTCCCTGATCGTCTCGGCCTTTGCCTCGGTCACCGACATCCGCCGCAGCCTTACCCCGCAGCTGCGCTACGATGTAGGGGCGTCCCTTGCCGACGCCCACGGGCGCACTCAAGGTGCGCCTCTACCTGACAAACAATCCATTGGTGACACCGTTTTACTCCTGATCGACCTCGGTCGCGGCAAGAACCGCCTCGGCGGTTCCATTCTCGCCCAGGTCGTGGCGCAAATGGGCGAGGCCACCCCCGATGTGGACAAGCCTGCCGACCTGAAAAATTTCTGGAATGCGATCCAACACCTCGGCCGCACCCAAAAACTGCTCGCCTATCACGATCGTTCCGATGGCGGCCTCTTTGCCACCGCGGTGGAAATGGCCTTCGCCGGTCACACCGGCGTCGATCTGGAAATCCCCCACCTGCACGATCCCTTCGCGGCGCTGTTCAACGAGGAGTTGGGGGCCGTGATCCAAGTCCGCGAAGCCGACTTTGATGAAGTTTATCTGGTCCTCCGCGAGCATGGCCTCAAGGCCTGCGTCTCCCTCATCGGCACGCTCAATTCAACCCACACTTTCCGCGTCACCCGCAACCGGGAAATTCTCATCGAGGAGAACCTTTTTGACCTGCGCGCCCATTGGTCCGACGTCACCCGCCGCATCCAGGCGCTACGGGACAACCCCGAGTGCGCCGAACAGGAATTCAAGCTGAAGCTCGACCCGCAGAACCCTGGCATCGTGCCAAAACTCACATTTCATGCAGCCACGGAGACACCGAGTCCACGGAGCCAAAACCAAAGACAGTCCGATCTCAGCGACCTCCGTGACTCCGTGGCTGGCCATGGTCCGAAAATCGCCATCCTGCGCGAACAGGGCGTCAACGGGCAGATTGAGATGGCCGCCGCCTTTACCCGCGCCGGTTTCACGGCCATTGACGTGCATATGTCCGATATCCTTGAGGGGCGCGTGTCGCTCCGGGATTTCCGCGGCCTCGCGGCCTGCGGCGGTTTCAGTTACGGCGATGTCCTCGGGGCTGGCGAAGGTTGGGCCAAGAGCATCCTTTTTCACGAACGCGCCCGCGCCGAATTCGCCGCCTTTTTTGCCCGCCCGGACACCTTTGCCCTCGGCGTCTGCAACGGTTGCCAGATGCTGAGCAACCTCCACGCCATCATTCCCGGTTCCGGCCATTGGCCGCACTTCGTCCAAAACAAATCCGAGCGTTACGAATCGCGTTTTGTGTCCCTGCGGATCGAGCCCAGCCCGAGTATTCTGTTCAAGGGCATGGCAGGATCCGTCATCCCTGTAGTCGTCGCGCATGGTGAAGGCTTCACCGAATTCGCCAACGATGATGCGGCCCGGACCTGCAGTGATTCCGGTCTGGTCAGCGCCCGTTTTGTCGACGGCCACCACCAGGCCACCGAGCATTATCCGCTCAATCCGAACGGCTCACCGCATGGCATCACCGCCCTGACGACGACCGACGGAAGGGTAACGATTATGATGCCGCACCCCGAGCGTGTGTTCAAAACCTCTGCGATGAGTTGGGCCCCGGCGGAATGGACTTCTGACGATTCACCTTGGATGAAGCTATTCCGCAACGCCCGTGCCTGGGTGGGTTGAAACAGCTTTCTAACGTCAGTTCAGTTCCTTGTCCTGCCAATACTTGGTGCCTTGAATGGTCGCCTGCAGCGCGATGCCGTTCTTGGTGATCTGATAAACCTCCATACCGGGCACCACGGTCACTGCGGTGCCCACTCCGCCGCCCTTTTGATCAGATTTGGCCGTGGCATCCGCCTGACCGCTGAAATCCCAACCCTTGTCCACAAAGGCATTGAGGGTGTCCTCGTTCGTAAAAATAAACACGGCGCGGAAATCCTTCACCCCCAAACCTAGCCCGATGCCGGCCGATCCCATCTTCATGAAGGTCTCCTTGTCGCCAAAGAAACCATTCTTCACGACCATGCCCTTGCCACCGGCAAAACTGGCAATGATCAAATTAACGCCCACGTTGCTGAATACGGCGTAACCCTCGGCCTTTTTGAGTCGTGATTTCAGCTCAGGCTTCAGCTTGAAGAGATCTGCCAGCACCTGGTCTCGCATCGTCCTGATCTCGGCCCGCTGACTATCGGCGTCTCCTTTGGCCTGAACTGACGGAGCCGTAAGACCAACAACCGCAATAAGAAATGCAAACAAGGTCGAGATGAAGCGTGATTTCATGGTGTCATCGTGCCACTGGGGAATGGTGACGGAAAGACCAGAGTTGCATCTAGGGTAATCCCGGCTTCAAATACCGGGGTATTATCCCTATATCTCGCTGTTAGCAGATTCCCATAATGCCACCACATATAATGGAGAATTACGCCACTACCTTCCTCCAATTTCTCCAATCGCAACAACGCGAATGCGGGGGAAATGTGGAGATCGAACCCGGCCTATGGGCGCTGTTTGCCATCGCAACCTCAGACGTCCAAAACAACACCCGGGTGCAGTCGTTGCTGGAAAAGGCGGACTTTTCCCATGCCGCCGGTGAGTCCCACGACGAAGCCTTGATGATCTATTACGTGGACCAGGCCAACCGCGACCAGGCTGTCCACTGGCTCGACGATCAGATCAAACAAGCGGCCGGTGAAATCCGGCCCGTTTCCCCGGCGCATCAGGCCATGATCAATGAGTTGCTCACTTCGGACCATCCCCATCGCTCCTCGCGCAAACTCGGCGAGCTCCATGCCAAGGGTGAAATTTCAGCGGGTCTGATCAACACCCCGGAAAACGTGCGCCAAATGCTGGACCGCATGCACGCGCGCGAGCCGTTGTTCTACACGGCCGTGCAAACCCTGCTGCACCACCACCTCATCGACATGTTGGTGCTCTTCCAGCAGATGATCACCGAGGATCTTGCTTTGTGTAACGAGATCGTGAAAGGCAGCTTGTCCCGGGATCCGTTTTTGCAAAGCCGGCAGGATGCCACGGTCGACATCCGCAACACCTTGATCACCTTCCATCTCATCAACCCGATGGATCAGATGAAGAACGTGGCCATCGCCAATCCCTATGCCGCTTATCTTGAACTCGCGATCACCGGGGCGGAAGTTTATGTGCCGATTGATGGCCTCAAGATCACCCTGACCCAGGTGGCATTCCTGCAGGCCATCCGCACCATCCGCCGCAAACTCTATGCCGGGCAAGCTTTCGAAGGTTTCAACACCCAATCACCCTGGATCACCGAGGAAATCGCCTACCCGTTCCGCTTCATCAAACAGCGCATGGCGGAACGATCCGATCTCACTCCCCTCGACGCACTTTACATGCTCGAGCGGGCCCTGGCGGAATAAGCGTCGGATCGGTGTGGCATACCCAGCCCGGTCATCGCCAGTCCGGCGTGGTCGGACGTGGCATCGCCAGCGCTGGATTGCCACGTCACTCGCTTTACCGGCCGCGCAATGACGAAGCCTAACTCGCCGCGTTTGGATTCCGGTTGCCACCACAAGGATTCATTTGCGCCCTCGGGGCGAAATAAATCCACTGCGGCCATGAATCCCGGACCCCAATATGCCCCCTTGCTGCAGCAGACGGTGGACCATGCCCTCGCTTACCTCTCGTCCCTCCCTGAGGGTTCCGTCGGCACCACGGTCTCACTTGAGCAATTGCGGGCCCGTCTGGCACGGCCGTTACCCGCGGGCCCGCAGGATCCCGGGGAGACCATCAATCAATTGGTCAAGGACGTGGCAGGTGGCATGACCGGCAACGCCGGCGGGCGGTTTTTCGCATGGGTGATCGGCGGGAGCGTCCCGGCCGCACTGGCGGCGGATTGGCTCACTTCCACGTGGGATCAGAACGCCGGCATGTTTGCCGTGGCGCCGGCCGCCGCAGTGGTGGAGGAAGTTTGCGGGCAGTGGCTGCTCGACTTGCTCGCGCTGCCGCCGAACGCCAGTTTTGCCCTGGTGACCGGATGTCAGATGGCCCACGTGACCTGCCTGGCGGCTGCCCGCAACGCGGTGCTGACCCAACACGGGTGGGACGTGGAGCAAAAGGGTCTATTCGGGGCC
>JAIPJW010000042.1 GCA_021734075.1 Cephaloticoccus sp. | reverse complement strand
GCTCGGTTTTACGTCGTAAAACTGCTTGGCCAGCAAAAGCGCGGCAATGGTCATGGCCGCCGGCTCGGTGATGAATGAGCCGATGAGAGGGGCCAGCGTCAGGATACTCAGCCACCAAGCCAGTGGGGTTTCCTTGCCTATCCGGGCGACCATCCGCAGGGACTGTTCCGCCAATTTCATCACCGGTCGCGTGGAGGCCAGGGTCATAATAATGACCACAAACAGCGGTTCGTTGAAATTGACCTTCTCCCCGACGTAGTAAATCGCCGTGTCCAGACCCTTGTTCCAGGTGATGGCCACAAAGAGCACCAAAGCCCACGTCCCGAAGACAGCTTCCACCTCCCCCAGATAATGCAATATCTGACCCCAAAAGCTCACTTCATCGGGTCTACCATCTTCATCGTTATCGGAGGCCTCCTGGCGCAATTTCAGTTTGGCCGCATGCCGGTGCTCCACGACATGTGACCAATGCCGTATCTTGGCCGTGAGAAAAGTGTGCACCACCGCCAGGAAGAAAATAACCGTGGCGACAACATTAAACGGTTCTTCCGTGGCCCGTTGTTTGATTATGCTGATGACATCCGGGGCTGCCGGCGCACCGTAGCTGTCTATGGGGCGGGGAAAGGGTGAGTCCGGGTGGGCCAAATGAACTCCTTCGGCTGCACCAAGCATGGGCGCAATGGCCAGGGTCAGCATGACAAGGGCAGATCGCACAAAACGCAGCATCATGGTAATAGGGGCGGAAGTTCGAGCAGTGAGTTAATGAAGGTTTGGGCTCCGGCTTTGACCTTCGGGCGTTGGACATATCGTCCAAATCCCACGAAAAGGCCAACGAAACCGGCGGTTTCCAAATCGCTGATGCCATCACCCACCATGACAGTCTGTGCCGGCAACAACTCCGCCTTGATTTGCAGGATTCGTGCCGGTTTGCCCCCGTTGCGCGTGGTCGGATAGTCGGCGTCAAAACCCTGATAGTTTCCCTGTTCATCGAATTGCAGATTCACCGCCTCAATCCGCTCGATCCCAAGATGCTCCGCCAAGGGAGCGATGGCCTGGGTGTAGCCCGCACTGAGAATGATCGGCGTCCAGCCCTGCCGGCGCAGCAATGCCATGGTCTCAAGGGCGGTGGGCTCAATCGTGTCAATATAGTGCTGCCCGACCCTGGCCGTTTCTTCCCGGGTGGGTCGGATCAAATCCAGCCGACGGCCGAAAATCTCATTGATCGGAATTTTGCCATCCATCGCCTCACGTGTCATCGTCTCCACCCGCGCAAAACAATCCCCTCCCCGTAGGCGGGCCATTTCGTCAATGCCCTCAATGGCACTAAGGGTGCTGTCACAATCGAAGAATATCAGTTTTGCGGCCGACACCCCTCCACAGAGGCAGGCAGGGCACCATTCCGGCAATAAAAAAGGCCCGCCTTTTTTGGCGAGCCTTGGTCCACAAACGACAAACCGGCTTATTTGCGGGTGCGCTTGAACTTGTTGGTGAACTTCTCGACGCGACCGGCGGTGTCGACCAGGCGCTTTTCACCGGTATAAGCGGGATGGGAATCCATCGTCACTTCGCGCGGGATGATGAAATATTCCTCGCCGTCGATCTGCTCTTTGCGGGCAGACTTCATGGTGGATTTGGTGAGGAAACGCTTGCCGGACGAAACGTCGACGAAGCAAACTTTGTTGAGGGAGGGATGGCCGGTGGCTTTCACGATTGGAAAAGTATTATTAACCCTGACGCGCCTTGTAGCGGGGGTTGGATTTGTTGATCACATAGATGCGGCCCTTGCGGCGAACGACCTGGCAGTCAGGGTGACGCTTCTTTGCTGATTTAATGGAGGAGACAACTTTCATAAAAGGGCTGAAAACAGAGAGCTAGCCACCTGCTGTCAACTGAAATGTCCGCACGAATCAGTTCAATTCGGGTTCGTCGGGTTCGTCGGCCAGCAAACGCCAATCCTCCCCTTTTGCCCCCAACACTTTACGCCACAATTGTTCGTCCTGGGGCGACTCGATTAAATCCTCCGGAATATCGGAAATAATCCAAGTGTTGTGCTTGAGTTCGTTTTCCAACTGGCCACCGGTCCAACCCGCATAGCCCATGAAGGCCCGGATTTGCATCCCCTCCTTCAGGCATTCCTCAGCTCGGTTCGGTTCGATCCCAAAGTGCATTCTAAACCCGTCATCCTGGGTTTCCCATGCCACCAAAATAAGCTGCCGATCATGAACCGGACCGCCCTGAAAAATCGGCACCTGAGCCAGCGATCCCAAGGCAAAGTCTCCGCTCAAAGTCCCCAGGCTGCGTCCTACCGGGCGATTGAGCACCACCCCCATGGCACCCTCCTCGTCATGTTCTGATATCAATATCACCGCATGACGAAATGTGGGCTCCTGCAGGGTCGGATGCGCCAACAGCAGTGAACCACTCACGCTCTGCTGCTTGCTTGATTTGGATCGGTTGCCACGCATGGGAATCACAGTTGCAGGGTTTTGACCCCGGCTTCTGCCAACAGAGGGGCCACCAAGGGGTCATTGTGATAGTCTGTCCGGTAGCGGATTTCCGCTATGCCGGCCGCGGCCAGAATTTTGGCGCAATTGATACAGGGATAATGCGTCACGTAGGCCACACAGCCTTCGACCGAGCTGCCCCGGCGGGCGGCATCGGCCACGGCATTTTGTTCCGCGTGCACCGTCGCCTGCTCATGACCCTCGCGCAGTCGTGACACATGCGGTGAACCCGGCAAAAAACCATTGTAACCCGCCGCGACGAGCCGGTTCTTGCGGGAACCACCGGTCACGATCACACAACCCACATTGAGCCGTTCACAGCTGGAACGAGTGGAGATCAGCACCGCCGTGGCCATGAAGTATTCATCCCAACTGGGACGATGCGGAAACTGCTCCGTCGCTTGGGCAATGAGATCAACGGGATTTTGCGGGTTACTCATATAAAACAGGGTCAATGTGGACTTCCCCGCGCACCCGGGCAATCTTACTCTTGATGTTGCAGCGCACTTTGCAGGCCGAATTGCTCGATTCCCTCCCTCCCGATCATCCCGATGCCCGGCACAACCGGAGGGACTTGCGGCTGACCAACAGGCTCATGGGCAACCACCGCTGGTTCATGCGGACAATACCGGAGTTGGCCCGTCCCGATGAAAACATCCTCGAACTGGGCGCGGGAACCGGTGAACTCGGCCGCCGGCTTGCCGCGAACAGTTATGCCGTCCATGGTCTGGACCTCTGGCCCCGACCGTCCGACTGGCCCGCGCCATCACACTGGCACCAAACCGATTTGCGCTCCTTCATGGCCTGGCCGCAATACCCGGTGGTCATCGGCAACCTGATTTTTCATCAGTTTTCAAATACCGACCTCACGTCGTTGGGTGCACATTTGCAGGCCCATGCCCGCCTCATCATTGCCTGCGAACCTGTGCGACGAAGGGTCTCGCAATTGTTGTATCGCGGTCTGGGTCCTCTTTTTGGCGCCAATCACGTGAGTTTGCATGACGCCCATGTCAGCATCGCCGCCGGATTTCAGGGCGATGAACTTCCCCGGTTGCTTGGCCTGGATACAACCGTCTGGGATTGCCGCTGCTCCTGCACCCTGCTGGGGGCCTATCGCATGATCGCCCGCCGCCGCCCATGAAAAACAATCCCCTTCCCGTCGAAATAGTAGGAGGAGGACTGGCCGGGCTTTCGCTCGGACTCGCCCTGCGACGCGAAAATGTGCCGGTCACGATTCACGACACGGGATTATATCCACGACATCGGGTTTGCGGCGAATTCATCACAGGTCTGAGTGAAACCACCATCGCCAGACTGGGCTTGGCCCCGTTTCTGAAAGACGCCCTTCATCATCACAGTGTGGCGTGGTTCCTCAACGGCCGCCCAATCAGGACGCAAAATCTTCCGCACCCGGCACTGGCTCTCAGCCGGTATCAACTCGACCACGCCATGGCAGAGTGCTTTGTGGAGGCCGGCGGTTCCTTGTGTCAAAACTCCCGCATCACGGACAAGACAAGCATACCCGGCCGGATTGTCGCTAAGGGGCGACGCCGGGGAAACTCATCTTGGCTGGGCTTAAAGATTCATGCCGAGAATGTCCCGTTGCTATGCGATCTGGAGCTTCATCTCGGGAATCAATGCTACATCGGCCTCACCCGCCTGGCGGACAATCGGGTGAACATCTGTGGTCTTTTCGGTCAGCGTAACCTCTCGGCTCAGGGGGTAGACTTGCTACTGCTCTATCTGGGCGCAGCTGGATTGCCTGAACTGGCCAACCGACTCGCCGCGGCAGACTTTAAGGCCGAGTCATTTTGCGCGGTGGCCGCCGTGGGCTTTGATCGTCAAGTTTCGCAGTCAGTGGGCATGCGTTTGGGTGATGCCTGCGCCATGATTCCTCCCTTCACCGGTAATGGCATGGCCATGGCCCTTCAATCGGCCGAAACCGCGCTTGAGCCAGTTTTGGCCTACGCGCATGGAGTCACGGATTGGCCCACCGTGTGCGCGACCGTGCACCAGGCCCTGCGGCGCCGGTTTTACACCAGACTCACGTCAGCCCATTTGCTTCATCCCTTTATGCTCCGGCCCCGCCGCCAGCGCTGGCTTTCCGGCCTGACCCGCAGCCGGTTGTTTCCCTTGCAAACCCTCTACGCCCTCCTGCACTGACATGTATCTTCAAGCCCTCGCCACCGCCGTGCCTTCCGGCACCTTCTCCCAACAGGACTGCTGGCGCATCATCGAAAAATCTCCCATCCGAAACCAGCTGAACCGACGCTCCCGCTTGCTGTTGCATGGCATTTTACGGGGAGAAAATGGCATTGCCCAACGTCATTTTGCGACACCCGATATCGAGGGAATTTTCGACCGCAGTGCGGATGAACTCCATGCCAACTTTCGTGCAGAAGGACCCCGGCTTGCCGCGCGCGCCCTCACGGCTGCTCTGGCCCAATGCAAGGTGCAACCCCAGGAACTGGACGCCCTGCTGATTTGCACCTGCACGGGATATCTCTGCCCGGGCTTGACCAGTTACGTCGCCGAACTGCTCAATCTGCGCCCCAACGCATTTTTACAGGACTTGGTCGGGCTTGGTTGTGGTGCCGCGATACCGACCATCCGTGCCGCCAGCCATGTGCTCGCGGCCCAGCCCAAAGCAATTGTCGCCTGCGTGGCCGTGGAAATCTGTTCCGCCGCCTTTTATCTGGACGATGACCCCGGCGTATTGATCAGTGCCTGCCTCTTCAGTGACGGAGCCGCCGCCACGGTGTGGCGCAACACACCCGGACCAACCGGCCTGCGATGTTTTGATTTCAATACCCATCATCAACCCGAGGACCGGGACCGTCTCCGCTTCGAACAGCGCGACGGCAAACTGCGCAATCTGCTTGACCGCACGGTGCCGGAACTGGCCGCCGGTGCCGTCGCCCGACTCTGGCAGCAAAGGGGACCTCGTCCGGTGGGTGCGATCATCGCCCATCCCGGAGGCAAGGATGTGCTGGCAGCACTGGCCCCCCTGTTCACCCCGCACTCATTGGAATTCAGTGCGGGTGTCCTGCGCGACCACGGCAACATGAGCAGTCCCTCCGTTCTCTTTGCCTTGGACGCCGCCTTGCAAAACAAGCCCGTGGAGGGCGATTTCTGGCTTGTTAGTTTTGGCGCTGGTTTTAGCGCCCATACTTGCCGGCTCGGCCATGATTGGGATGATGGGGATCAACTTGGCCTTGAAAACCCGGGCATAAAGTCCCGGGATTGAACCCATGCCTGACCTCCATGACTTGGTTGACTATTGCGATCAGCGAACCCGCCGCTCCGCCTTTGTCGATGCCCCCGGTGCCTGCAATGGCCTGCAATTGGCCAACAACGGGCGCATCACCAAGATCGGCGCCGCCGTGGATGCCGGAGTGGAACCATTCAAGCAAGCCACAGCCGCTGGAGTTGATTTTCTCATCGTTCATCATGGCATGTATTGGGACATGCCCCGGCCATTGACCGGTCCGGCGTATGAGCGGGTGAGCACTTTGATCGGCGCAAATTGCGCGCTCTATTCCAGTCACCTGCCCCTTGATGCCCACCCTGAAATCGGCAATAATGTGCTGCTGGCTCAGCAACTGGGTTTGACCCGTAGCCGCGGCTTTATGGCCAACGAGGGGGGCGATATCGGGCTCATTTGCACCAACCAAGTCTCCCGGACCCAAATCAAGGCCAAACTCGAATCACTCTATCCCCGCGTTATCGCCATCGAATATGGCTCGGAATCACCCAAGGAAATCGCATTTTGCAGCGGCAGCGGCAACAGCGCCTTGCGCGATCTCGTCACTACCCCAGTGGACACGCTCATCACCGGTGAATTGCGTGAAGAGCATTTCAATCTGGCGCAGGAGGAAAAACTCAATCTCTACCTTTGCGGCCACTACGCCACCGAAGTCCATGCGGTCAAGGCCCTCGCAGCGGAATTGGCGGCCAAATATGACCTGCCATGGGAATTCATCGCCACCGGGAATCCGCTCTAGGCACAGCAGCTGCAGACAAGACTTTGCCCAAAGTTGAGTCTTCACATCCACGGGTTCCGTGTCTTCCGTGGACCACCAGCATGAAACGCATCGCCATCCTCCACGGCCCCAATCTCGATCGCCTCGGCAAGCGCGAACCCGAGGTCTACGGCCACGCCACGCTCAAGGACCTTGAATCCATGATTCGTCGTGAAGCCAAAGTCCTCGGGCTTGCGACCACCTTTTTTCAATCCGCTCATGAAGGGGCGCTGGTCGACCAGATCCATGCCCTCACCGACCGCGGCATCGATGCCTTCATCGTCAATTTCGGTGCTTATTCCCACACGAGTATCGCGTTGCGCGACGCACTTTCCGCCTCGGGCAAGCCCGCCATCGAGGTGCATATTTCCAATATCAAGAAACGGGAAAAGTTCCGCCACCATTCCATGACGGCGGGAGCCTGCCGGGCCATGATCTCCGGCAAGGGATTTCCCGGCTACCTCGAAGCCTTGCAACGATTGCCCAAGTATCTGTGACCGCTTCGGAACTCTCAACCGCCCGGGAACTCCTGTGGCTCGTCTGTCACACCAAGCCGCGCTGTGAAAAGAAATTTTCCGCGCTCATGAAGGCGGAACGCTTTGAGCATTATTTACCCTTGATGGAAAGCGTGCGAAAATACGCCAACCAGACCAAAAAATTCACCAAGCCGCTGTTCCCAGGTTACGTCTTTGCCTGTGTCCCCGCCGAGCAAAAGGCCAGAATCTATCAGATGGATTTGTTGGCCCGCGCCATCACCGTGACGGACGTGGCAAAATTCCTCCGGCAGATCGAGGACGTGAAGACCATTGTCGCATCAGGCTTTGCACTGAGCGTCATGCCCCTGTTGACCAAGGGACGCAGAGTGCGCGTTTCCGGCGGGCCATTGCATGGATTGGAAGGTTACGTGGACAATCCACACGATCCCCGGGGTGTGGTCATTTCCGTGGACGTATTGCAACAGGGTTTGCTGGTGAAGGTTCCGGTGGAAAATCTGACCGCCCTGCCCTGATCTCAAGCTGCCGCGCCATAGGCATGCCAAAGGGCCTGAGCCCCATGCATGACCGCACAGGTCAACAGGGCCGCAGCCAGATCATCCACCACCACGCCCCAGCCGGCGGGCAAATCCTGCAATTTTTTAATACCCAGTGGTTTGAGAATATCAAATAAACGAAACAGGCCAAATCCCAGCAAAAATACGGCCCAAGGTGGCAAGGGATCGAGCAATGCCGGCCAGCCCAGAAAACACAGGGGCATGGCGACAAATTCATCCAGGATTACTTCGCCGGGATCACGTCGACCCAGCCTGAACTCCGCCTCCCCGCAGATTGCCACTGCGACATAGGCACCCATGGCACTTAACAATAAAGTCCCGATCACACCGTAGCGGTCGGCAAAAAACACCGTAAAATACATCAAACCGGCCAGGGAACCCCAGGTTCCTGGCGCCGGTAGGTTGCGGCCCAGCGGTCCTAGGGTCGCACAACCCAGCACGGTCGCGGTCGGCAGGAAACGAGGCCAGAGCGGTTGTTTCAGCTGCATAGCCTCAATCCCGGACCACGTAGCCGTGCTTCCAGAAATAGGTCCAGCCAGACGTAAGGGTCAGCACCACCGCAGAGACAAATAAGATCAATCCAACCGTGTGCACGCCCTTCGTGATCATTTGCTCCCCCACATCACCAAAGTCCGTGGCCAGCATGCGCCATCCGAGCAACCATCCGATGGCATTGAGTTGGAGAAAAGTCTTCAACTTGCCCCCCGCGTCCGCCTCAACGACCACGCCTTTGCTGGCCGCAACCATTCGCAGCCCGGAGATCAGAAATTCCCGCCCAATGATACAAAGCACCAACAACATGGCCGTGGTGCGATAACTCATAAAATATCCGCCATTCACCAGGGCCACCATCAGACCCACGATCATGACCTTGTCGATTACCGCATCCATGAACCGACCAAACGTGGAAACCTGGCCGCTCTGACGGGCCAATTTACCGTCCAACCAATCGGAGAGGGCCGCAGCGATGAAAAGCCAGAATGCGCTTGTTGCCGCCCAGGTAAACTCGCCATACATCAGCGCCACGATGCCGAACATCGCAGGCACCCGGGAAACAGTCAGAATGTTGGGGAGATTAAAGCGCAAGGGAGCAGCGAAAAACGCACGCCGGCACGGTAAAGGCAATATCGGAAAAGTGACAATCCGGGTCGCAAATCCTCAAAAAACAGGTTCGCTTGCCACTCCCTCCCTCCTATACCTAGGTTTCGTCCCCATGCGCCACTGTATTTACCCCGGCACGTTTGATCCCATTACCTACGGTCACCTCGATGTGCTCGCCCGGGCCGCCAAACTATTTGAACACGTCACGGTCGCGGTCGCGAGCAATGCGGGCAAGAATCCCATGTTCACATCGGCCCAGCGGCAGCATCTGGTCGAATCCAGCATCACGCACCTGCCGAATGTGACGGTCACCATATTTGACGGACTCCTCGTTGAATTCGCGATTGCCCAAAAAGCCCAGGCGATCATCCGCGGGTTGCGGGCGCTTTCCGATTTTGAGTTCGAATTCAACATGGCCCTGATGAACCGGCACCTGAAACCGGAGTTGGAGACCATCTTTGTCATGCCGAACGAACAGTTCAGTTACACCAGTTCCACTTTGGTCAAACAGGTCGCCAAATATGGGGGCGATGTCAGTCATTTCGTCCCGCCCGGGGTCACAGCCGCCCTGAAGCAAGCTACGTTCGAATGAGTTTCCCAGCACCGGGAACTTGGCTCCGGTAAAAGTGAAGCCGGCGAAGTATTTCTGTCACCTTTGCCTCCAATTGTCGTCTTGCTTGCCAGCCGGCCTCTCCCGACAACCCTGTTTTCATTGCTGCCGATCCTGCTCAACCAAATTCCTTCCCTCTCCATAAATGGCCAAGTCCCGCTCTGTCTCCCGCATTGTTTTCATACTCCTGATCGCAGTATTGGCCATTGGGTCTTGGTTCTATTTCCGCCATGGCGAAGCGAGCGCACCCGTCTATACCACGACCAAGGTCACCAAGGGTGATTTGAGCCAGGTGATCACGGCCACCGGTTCACTCGAACCGGTGACATCCATCCAGGTCGGCAGTCAAGTCTCGGGTCTCGTGACGGAGGTGCTGGTCGATTTCAACTCCCAGGTAAAAGCCGGCCAACTGATCGCCAAGATAGATCCGGCAACCTATGAACAGCGATTGCGTCAAAGTGAGGCGGATCTGGCGTCCGCCACGGCCAATCATACCCTGGTGCGACTAAATACCGTGCGGACCCGGACTTTGCGCACCCAGAACCTCGTATCCCAACAGGAGCTCGACCAGGCTGAAGCGGCCCTATCCCAAGCGGATGCCACCATTCTCACCAAGCAGGCCGCCGTGGAAAACGCCAAGGTCGACCTTGCCCGCTGCTCCATCTACGCGCCGGTCGACGGGATTGTGCTGGATCGTCAGATTGAAGTGGGTCGCACCGTCGCGGCCAGTCTCAACTCCCCGGTGCTGTTCATTATCGCCGCAGATTTGACCAAGATGCAGATCAATGCCGCGATCGCCGAAGCCGATATTGGCAGCGTGGAAATGGATCAATTGGTCAATTTCACCGTGGACGCGTTTCCCGATCGGCAATTTCGAGGCCGGGTCGTGCAAATCCGCAACACTCCCACCACCCAATCCAATGTGGTGACTTATCAGACCATTATCGAAGTTCGTAACGACAGTCTGAAACTTAAACCCGGGATGACTGCAAATGTCTCGGTCGTGGTCGCCAGTCGTTCCGACACCCTGCGCATTCCCAACAGCGCCCTGCGCGTCCGGATTCCCGATTCGCTGCTGCCCACCAGTGAAAAGATTGGTTCCAACGGTGATAAATCGTCCGCGGGTTCGGGGGGAGGAACCAATCGCGAGCAGGTCATGCAATTGATGAAGGACGCCGGATTTACGCCGGGGTCCGGCCCCCCGTCTCCCGAGGTCCGGGCAAAGATGCAGGAACTGGCCAGGGAACGGGGCATCGAATTACCCACCGGCGGCGGACGGGGTCGTGACCGTGACAACGCCACCACCACCGTGACCACCAAGAAAGTCTACAAATTGGTTGGACCGGCTGATAAACCTCAAATCGAGGCGGTCACCGTCAAATTGGGCATCACCGACGGCAGCAATACTGAATTGATTGAAGGCTTGGTCGAGGGCGACGTCCTGGTCACCAGCGTGTTCGTGGCGGAAAACAGCGAAAGCAGCACCCCGACCAACAATCCATTCAGTCAACGCCGCCGCTTCTGAGCGCCCCTCCCATGAGTGCCGTCGTTCAGCTCCAAAATATTCACAAGACTTACGACTCAGGTGAGGTCAAGGTGCACGCCGTGCGCGGAGTGTCCTTGGACATTCTCCCCGGAGACTTCATGGCGGTCATGGGGGCCAGTGGTTCCGGCAAATCCACCTTGATGAATCTGATCGGTTGTCTCGATCGTCCCACCGAAGGCACTTATCTGCTGGATGGCGTCGATGCGTCCCGCCTGGACCGCAACGAGTTGGCGGATATCCGTAACCAGAAACTGGGCTTTGTCTTTCAGGGCTTCAATTTGCTCAGTCGCACCACTGCACTCGAAAATGTCGAGTTGCCCATGCTCTACGGGCACAAACGCATCTCCTCCAAAGCGCTGCGGGAACGGGCCGAACGTTGTCTGGACATCGTGGGCTTGAGTAATCGGAGCGACCATTTTCCCAGCCAGCTTTCGGGAGGCCAGCAACAACGGGTGGCGATTGCCCGGGCCCTGGTGAACGAGCCGCAGATCCTCGTCGCCGATGAGCCCACGGGCAATCTCGACAGCAAAACCTCCGTGGAAATCCTGGGTGTTTTCCAAAAGTTGAACGACGCCGGCATCACCATCCTGATGGTGACGCACGAATTGGACATCGCCCAGTTCAGTCGGCGCAACCTCATCATGCGCGATGGTCGCATCGTCAGTGATGTGCAGGTTCCCAGGCGGTTGCACGCCGAAGTCGAAATGAAGCGCCTCCTTGCCGCCGAGGCCGAGGCCAAACTTACGGAACAAGCCTGACCATGCGCATCAGCTCCACTTTCATCATCTCTCTGCGGGCCCTGCGGCGCAACATCCTGCGCTCTTCCCTCACCGCCCTGGGTATCATCATCGGCGTCGGTGCTGTCATCGCCATGGTGAGCATCGGCAACGGCGCCAAAAGTCAGATCGAGGGCCAAATCGCCAGCCTGGGCCAGAACGTCATCATGATCTTCCCGGGCAGCAGCACCAGCGGAGGAACCCGTGGTGGCTGGGGTTCTTCCAGCAGTCTTACCCCGGAGGACGCGACCGCCATTCTGCACGAAATTCCCGGGGTTGTGGCCACCAGTCCGGAACTGCGCGATCGGACCCAAGTGCTTGGCAATGGGCTCAATTGGAACACCCAAATTCAAGGCGAAAGTCCGGAATATCTGAGTATTCGCATGTGGGGCATTGCCGAGGGCGAGATGTTCACGGACCAGGATGTGCGCACCTATGCCAAGGTCGCCGTGATCGGGAAAACCGTGGTCAATCAACTCTTCCCTGATGTCGATCCCGTCGGCCAGATCCTGCGCATCCGCAACATTCCCTTCAAGGTCACCGGGGTCCTGACTTCCAAGGGCTTTAATTTCTTTGGCTCGGATCAGGACGATGTGGTGCTCATCCCTTATACCAGTCACTTGCGCCGGGTGTCCCGTCGCCAAAACCTGAACTCCATTCTGGTGCAGGCCATCACCGCAGAGGCCATCCCCCAAATCCAACAGGGTATTACCGACTTGCTGCAACAACGCCGCCAGGGACGTGAACCGGATTTTACCGTCCGTAATCAAATCGAGTTGGCCGAGGCTGCCACCGCCACATCGAACACCATGACCAATCTGCTCGGGGCCATTGCCGGCGTTTCCCTGATCGTGGGCGGCATTGGGATCATGAATATCATGCTCGTCAGTGTTACCGAACGCACCCGTGAGATTGGCATTCGCATGGCCGTCGGAGCGCATGGCAGCGAAATCATGCTGCAGTTCCTGATCGAGGCTGTGCTCCTCAGTGCCTTGGGTGGCACCCTCGGAATCGGCCTCGGCATTGGTGCTTCGGAAATCATGTCGCGCCTCAATGGGTGGCCCACCCTGGTTTCACCCACGGCCGCGGTGGTCGCGTTTGCCGTCAGTGCCGCAGTCGGCGTCTTTTTCGGCTACTATCCCGCCCGTAAGGCCGCCCAACTTGATCCGATCGACGCCCTGCGCTACGAGTGATCAGTTTGTCGGCCAGTGCCCCTGGCGCCGGGTAAATTTCCTGCTGAAGCAACTTTCATCCACCGGAATAGTCAGTCAAATACGACCGAATTCGCAAACAGGTTTGCCGTCCCCATCCCGACATCTATTGCTGTGAGCCCATGTGTTGCCCCCGTCGGTTTATCGTTCTGAGCTGCTGCCTGCTGGCCGCTGCCATTGCCCATGCGGATGCCGGCGTCCCGGTTTCCCTAGATGCCTATTCCCAGGCGCTGTCCCTCTATAAAGCCAAAAATTACCCGGACGCCCGCACCGCCTTTCAAATTCTTGCGGTCGATGAACCCACCAACGCCAAGGTGCGTTACTTCCTCGGTGTGATCGCCCTGAAGCGCAATGATTTCGATGATGCCATTGTCCAGTTGGAAAAGGCCACCACCCTTGACCCTGCCAATTCCAGTTACTTTGCCGAATTGGGAGGAGCCTACGGCAGTGCCGCCAACCAGGCTTCACTGCTTTCACAATTGGGTTTGGCCAAGAAATGTCGTTTTGCCCTGGAAAAGGCCGTCGAGCTTGATTCCGCCAATCTTGATGCCCGGCAGGGCTTGGTGGATTATTACCGTCAAGCGCCGTCATTTCTCGGCGGTGGAGTATTGAAGGCCTATGCGCAGGCCACCGAGATACGTCAGCGTGACCTGGAACGCGGCACCCTCATTCTAGGTCAACTCTACGTGGCCGACCGGCGCTTTGCGGAAGCCATCGCCTTGTTTGAAGAACTGCTGCAAGCCCAGCCGGACAATTATCTCGGCCATTATTCGATTGGACGTATCGCAGCGGAAAGTGGACAAAATCTGGATGCCGGGGGAAGGCACCTGCAATCCTGCCTCCAGCTCAAACCCGGCCAAGGCGAACCCTCCCACGCCGCCGCCTATTGGCGTCTGGGCAATATTGCCGAGCGACGCTATGATTCAGCCGCAGCTCGTTTGGCCTATGAAAAGGCCCTGCAACTTGACCCCAAATTCAGTCAAGCCCTCGAGTCCTTGACCAAATTGAAATGACTGCAGCCCGTGACATAATCCGGTGAACACTTGCCAGCCAGCGAAGGTCGTTGTTGTTTTGCCGCGCCATGACTGCGTCGTCACCGATCGTTGAATTCAAATCCGTAACCAAACGATATGGTGACGGACCATTGATTCTCAACGCCGTCACCCTGGCGGCTCACCCCGGCGATTTCATCAGTTTGATCGGTCCCAGTGGTTGCGGCAAGTCCACCCTGCTGCGACTGATTGCCGGCCTCAGCCCCCTGACTTCCGGCCAGATAACAGTCGACGGGCTCACTCCCGCGGATGCCGCTGCTGAGCTCGCCTTCGTCTTTCAGGAACCCACGCTGCTGCCTTGGTTGAACATCGCCCGCAATGTTGAATTGCCGCAAAAGCTGCGCCAAATCCCCGCGGACCAACGCGCCAAGGTTCGAGCCCGGGCGCTCGAACTCGTCAAGCTCGGAGAGCGGAGCCAGGCTTTCCCCCGGCAGCTTTCGGGCGGACAGAAGATGCGGGTGTCAATTGCCCGGGCCCTGACGCTCAACCCCAAAATCCTGTTGTTGGACGAGCCATTTGGCGCCCTGGATGAAATGACCCGCGAACACCTCAATGAGGAGTTGTTGGCCATTCGCGAACAACAGGCCTGGACCGCTTTCTTTGTAACTCATTCCGTCTTTGAAGCGGTGTTCCTTTCCAGTCGAATTCTGGTCATGAGCGCCAACCCCGGTCGCATCGCCCATGAGATCACGGTTGATTTACCCTTTCCGCGCACGAGCGACACCCGCCTGTCCCGCGCCTATCAGGAGCTGGTGGCAAAAGTGTCACGCCTGCTGCGCTCAGTGGAGGAAAACTGAGCCATGCGCCGACATTTGCTCAACATTTTGCTCCCTGCCGCCACCGGTGCACTCATGGTCGCGATCTGGTATGCGATCCGGCACGGCTTGTCCGAGGATTACAAATTTCTACTGCCCACGCCTGATGAGATCATCAGTGCCCTGCGGGCTAATTCCACCATTCTGGGTCGCGCCATTTACAACACCACCCAGGGAGCGTTGTATGGCTTCGGCTTGGCCATTGTCATCAGTTTCACTTTCGCCCTCCTGATGTCGCTGTCGTCACTTGTGCGCGTCAGTCTCTATCCCTACCTGATGATTCTGCAAATGACGCCGATCATCATCTTTGCCCCCATCCTGATCCTCTGGGTGGGACCGGGGTTGAACAGCGTCGTTGTCATCACCTTCCTGATCTGTTTCTTTCCCCTCGTGGTGAACACCACCCAAGGTCTCATTTCCGCCGATCGTAATCTCGTTGAGCTCTTCCAGATGTATCGTGCGACCAAATGGCAGGAGATCAGGCTGCTGCGCATACCGGCGGCCCTGCCCTATTTCTTCACCGGATTGCGCATTGCCGCGGTGCTCGCGCCGATCGGGGCCCTGGTGGGTGATTACACGGCCGGCAGCTCGGCCGGCAATGGTGGCGGGCTGGGTTTTCAGGCGATCATCTTCAGCAGTCAGGCCAAATATCCCGCGCTGTTTGCCACCGCGGCCGTCACTTGTGTGTTGGGGTTCGTCTTCGTCGCGGGAGTGCTCGCGCTCAGCTGGCTTTTTCTGCACAAGTGGCACGATTCCTACCAACGCACTGATCATTGATTAAGCCATGAAATTGTTGCACTCATCGACCCTGTTGCTCGTGCTGCTTCCCTCCATCAGCATGGCGGCCGAGCCCTTCAAACTGACCGTGCAGCTCGACTGGGTGGCCGAACCTGAGCACGGCGGGTTTTATCAAGCGCAAGCCAAGGGCTACTTCGCTGCGGAGGGCTTGGACGTAACGATCCTCCCCGGGGGGCCCAACGCATTTGTCATGCCCAAGGTCGCCACCGGCCAGGCCGATATCGGGCAGGCTGACAGCACCAACACTCTGCTGCAACAAGCGGAGGGATTACCGGTGCTGCAATTCGGCGCGGTATTTCAGGATGATCCCTCCGGCCTGTTGGTGAACGCCGAAAGCTCGATCAGAACTTTTACCGACCTCGAGGGCAAAACCATCGTCGCCCGGCCCGAATGGGCATTCCTGGTCTACTTGCGCGAAAAACTTGGCCTCCATTTCAACATCGTTCCCACCAATTATGCGATATCCGGGTTCCTGACCGGTCAGGAAATCATCCAACAGGGGTATTACATCGCCGAGCCCTACCACATTGTAAAAGCAGGCGCCAAGAGTCCGCGATTTTTGGCCACTTGGGATGCGGATTTTCGGGCCTACGCTGTCCTGGTTACCAATCGACGTTTTGCCCGGCAGCATCCCGCGGAACTCAATGCCTTTCTCCGCGCCTACATCAAGGGTTGGCATGATTACCTCGAGTCGGATCCCACGCCTGCCCACGCGCTCATGAAAGCCGCAAACCCGAATAATACCGACGATTTCATGCTGGCTTCGCGTCAGCTCATTATTGATGGAAAACTCGTCACCGGACGCGATGCCGTGCCTGGGGACGACGCTATTGGTCGGCTCGATCCCGCGCGTTATGCCCGTCAAATCGCCCAACTGGAGGAACTCGGAATCCTTAAAAAAGGGACGGTCACCGTGGAACAGGCGATGACCACCGAATTTCTTCCGTGAACCTGCCCGCATCCAATCCCAATCGCGGCAAGTTTATGACCTTGCTGCGCGCGGCCATAATTGAGGATAAATTGATCAAACTTACCCTGGGCAAACCCAATGGTTCCGACGCAAACCTGAAGAATATTTTTGTCCGTCCCGTTACACTCAAGACCGGACCTCACCTCAGTTTTGTCTACCGGCATGTCACGCGGGATATCACCAAAAATCACCCGCCTGAATCCGGTTTGAAGGAAATAGATCAACAGCTGGGCGGTCAATTTCTCGACGGCCATCTGTTCACTGCGGATCAACAGGTCCAATTGGAATGCCAGCCCGATGGCACCGCCAGACTCCGCATCAAAAGAACCTCGGTTCCCGACCAGCCTGCGGTTGAAAATACGCACGACAAACCCCGTCACTATACGTTTCCCGCCGATGCCCCGTGGCTCCGGGCACTTGGGGTGACCAATGACCGGGGGCAACCGCGTGAAGGCATGGCCGCCAAGTATCGCCAAATCCAAAAATTTGCCGAACTCATCAGCCATTTGGCCGCGGACGCTGTTCTCCCGACGGATCGCCCCCTGCGAATAGCAGACATGGGTTGCGGGAAAGGCTACCTCACCTTTGCCGTCGCGGCATTGTTTGGAGAAAGTGCTCGGGTCGTCGGCATCGAACAACGGGCCGATCTGGTTGAATTGGGCAACCGGGTCGCTGCTGAGTGCGGCTTTAACACGCTCCAATTTCAGGTCGGTAGCATTGGTGATCAAGCCATCACTCCACTGGATATTCTCATTGCGCTCCATGCCTGTGATACCGCCACCGATGATGCCCTGGCGCAGGGAATCAATGCCGGAGCCACATTGCTCATCGTCTCCCCCTGTTGCCAGAAGGAGCTGCGGCATCAACTCACCGCCCCCCCGGTATTGGCGGACGCGTTGCAACACGGCATTTTTCAGGAACGACAGGCGGAATTCGTCACCGATGCCCTGCGGGCCCAGCTGCTCAATTGGGCCGGGTATCACACCAAGGTGTTTGAGTTCATCTCCACCGAGCACACGGCTAAAAACATCATGATTTCCGGCTGCAAATCACCCAAATCGGGTGATGCCCAAATCGCCAGTCGCATCCGGGCTTTCGCCGCGTTTTATGGCATTACGCAGCATCAACTGGCCACGCATTTGAAGTTCTCCCTGCCGTAATGAATTCAGTCCTCAAAACAGATTGTCACGAAAAACGTGGCCCTCGTTACAACCCATGACATGGACCGAGCTCGATTGGCCGGCCCTTGACCGCTTGCGCGAGGGATTTCTGCATGGCGGTGCGGCACAGGGACCTTACTGGCAATCAGTCTCTGCGCTGGCCAGCTATGATCAGACCTATGGCGAACGCATAGGCTGGAAGTGGGATCACGTCCTGCGTGAACTGCAGTTGCGCCAATGGACTCCAAACTCAGCCACCCTGCTCGACTGGGGATGTGGCAGTGGCATCGCCACCCGGCGGATCCTTTCCCATTTTGGGGCCGACCGCTTTTCCACCGTGCGACTGTGGGACCATGAACTCATCGCGGCGGACTTTGCCCAGACCGAGACCCGGCGACATTTCCCTGCCCTGAAAATTGAAACCGTCACCCCCGGATTTCTGCAGGGCGATGAACCCATTGGTCTGTTGCTCGTCAGCCACGTCCTGAACGAACTCTCGCCGGAGGCCAAAACCCAATTGCTCAAGCTCATCGTTCGGGCCGAGGCGGTGATTTGGGTTGAATCCGGCACTTCCGAGGTCAGCCGGAGCCTGGGCGCAATTCGTGACCAGCTGGCCTCGACCTTCAAGGTCGTCGCGCCTTGCACCCATCAAAACACCTGCCCGGTCTTTGCCCCGGACAAAGAACGGGATTGGTGTCATTTCTTTGCTCCGCCCCCCACCGAAATCTTTGCCAATCCCGATTGGGTGAAATTCGGTCAACGCGCCGGGATTGACCTGCGCAGCCTGCCCTATTGCTTCGTCGTGCTCGACCGCCGGCCGCCCGAACCCGTCCAGGGCTATTCGCGAATTATTGGTCGCCCGGAACATTTCAAACCCTATGCCCGATTCCTGAACTGCGATGCAAATGGCCTGGCGTTGCTCACTCAGCCGAAACGCAATAACCCCGCCTTGTTCAAGGAACTGGATCGCACCAAAAGTCCGCTCATCTACCGCTGGCAACGCGACGGGGACAAAGTTACTAATGGCATCAGGTTGGGGGTGGAATAGCCCAATCGAAGCCGCATCTAGGGCTCGCCGTGATCGACAGAAAATATTCACTCCCCATGTCATGTTGTTTCGTCACGTTATAAATACCTTTTCGTTGTTCGCCTTTGCGGCTGCGCTCCAAGCTGAACCACTCAGTGCGGTGCAATACACTTTGCGCTTCGACGATGCCGTGCATCATTATGTCGAAGTCGAGGCCAATCTGCCCACTGACGGTGCCGCTGAATTGGAACTATTCATGCCGGTATGGATGCCAGGCTCATATCTGGTCCGGGAATTTTCCGGTGACATCGACTATATCGCTGCAACCAGCCCTTCCGGGCAACCTCTGCCCCTCAGCAAGACGGTGAAGAACCGTTGGCAGGTGACCACCAACGGGCTCGATCGTGTCCTGCTGACCTATCGGCTGTATGGCTGGGATGCCAGTGTCCGAGGCAATTGGATCGAGGGTGACTTCGCGATGATTCAGGGCGCACCCACCTTTCTCACTCTGGTCGAAAACCATCAACGCCCCTATACGGTGAAATTCGTGCTGCCCCCGGAATGGGCCGGCACCTACACGCCCTTGACGCCCGCCGCAGCACCGCACACCTACACCGCACCGGACTACGACACCTTGATTGACAGTCCCATTCTGGCCGGTTCACCCCAGGTTGACCAATTTGTCGTCGACGGCAGCACGCATTATCTCGTCACGATCGGTGGCGGCGGGATTTGGGACAACGCCCGGGCCGCCCGTAATTTTGCCCAACTTGCGGCAACGCAGATTAAATTCTGGGGCGGACTTCCCACCAAGGAGCCCTTTTATTTGTTTAATCTGCTGGGCCAGAACCGGGGCGGTTTGGAACACAAGCAGGCCTTTGTCATGATGGCGGACCGCTGGCTTTCGCGCACGCGCAATAGCCTCAGTTCCTGGTTGTCCCTGGTCAGTCATGAGTATTTCCACACTTGGAACGGAAAAAGGCTGCGCCCCGCTGTGCTCGGCCCCTTTGATTATGAACATGAGGCCTATACCCGTGACCTTTGGATCGTCGAAGGCATCACCAGCTACTATCAGCACATCATGCTGCATCGGGCCGGTTTTGTGACTCGCGAGGGTTATCTTGGCTCGATCAGCGGTCTGATTGCCGGAGTGGAAAATACGCCCGGACGTTTCGTGCAATCACTCAGCGATTCATCGTTCGATGCCTGGATCAAGGCCTATCGACCCGATGCCAATTCGGTTAATTCCCAGTTGAGTTACTACAGCGGTGGCTCCCTCGCCGGATTGCTCTTGGATACGGAAATCAGACGCCGGAGCGACGGAACCAAGTCGCTCGACGATGTCATGCATGAAGCCTATGCCCGCTATAGCGGCGAACGGGGCTATACCGAGGAGCAATTTATCACCTTGATCAATGAGGTCGCCGGTTCGGACATGTCCGATTGGATAAAACAGGTGATCGAAACACCGGGCCAATTCGACTACCAACCGCTGCTGGACTGGTTTGGTCTGGCCTTTGAAGACGCCAAAAAAACAGATGCCAGCAAACTCCCCAACGGGCTTGAACCCGCAGACGGCCCGGGCGGATGGCTGGGGGCTGACACTGCGGTGGTAAACGGCCTGTTAACCGTAACAAAAGTGCGTGCCGGCACACCGGCTTACGCTGCCGGAGTCTATGTGAACGACGAATTGATTGCCATGGATGGTATCAGGCTGGGTGCAAATTCGGAGGCCATTGTTCAAAATTACCAGCCCGGCGATCAGGTGGAACTCATGGTTTCAAGGCGGGGCATTCTATCCACCCTTCAGGTCACCCTGGACAGCCCTCCCGCGAAATCCTGGAAACTGAAGATTCGCGCGGATGCCACAGCGGCGCAAACCGCGCATCTGGAGGCGTGGTTGGGCAAGGCAGATACGCCCCCTCCCACCCAGGATACCCCAGCCATCAACGCCGAAATGACCAACACTTGACTCCCCGGGGGCAAACCCGATGCTCCTCCTTCCTCCAATTCATTTCCATGAGCCAACAATATAACAAGCATATCAAAAAGAAACGCCGCATCGCCTACATGAAGCGGAAGAAAGTCGCAGTGGCTGCGGCCAAGCTCAAAAAGAAGTAAGGCGCCGGTCATTCCGGCTCTTGCCGGAGTGTTGTCATTTCCCAGTGTATCCTTGTCAAAGTGATGATGCCGGCCAACCCAAGCAGCAAACCCACTGTGGTGCTGCACATATCCCGACGGCAAACACTCCTGCTGGCGCTTTTGCTGATTGCGCCGTCAGTGCTCTTCACGCTGTATTTCACGGGTTGGCTGAAACCGCACGTCAGGAAGGAAATTGCCAATGACACGGTAGTGCATTGCAATCCTGGGCCCTGGGGGGACCTGGAATACATCCGCATTTTGACTGAGCCACCTGAACAACAGGTGACCGCAAATTATCCCCTCCGGGATTTCGCGGTTTGGACCTTCAAGAATTTTGATCAGGCTCAATTCACTGCCCTGTGGCAGAAGGCCGAGTTGTCACCGGCACAAATCGCCACGATCAATCATCCGGATAACTGGCAGGTTGCGGGTAACGTAACGCTCATCAAAGTCCCCAAGGACATCGTGTTTGGGCTATCCACCCAGTCACGCAATGTAATATACAGTGCCTTGTCCCTGTTCCAGGAAAACAAGGATCAAAACGAACCCTACCGCTTTCGAGCGGAAGCTGAGGAAGAATGGTTCAAGGACAGTGGACTCAAACCTGAGACCATCGAGCAGGTTAAGCGACTGCTCTACCGCCGGGGAGCCTCGGTGCTGTTTTCGGATCAGGGCTTGTTGATGCCCACCATCAACTCATTGGAGGAACGCACCAAGCTGCTCAAGACCCTCGCGCGCAAATCCACCATGCTGGTAAGATTACGCATCAAGCCAGATACCGATGTGGATGCCCTCGAAAGATACTGGGGTGGCAATCGCAACAAGGACATTAGTCCGCTCCTTCGCTCGCTCACAGGCCAGCCCAATGGCGTGTCTCTGGATATTGTTCATCTCCTGCCACCTTTCGTTCGGTCGCACATTTACACATACCCTGCCGCCCGGGATCCCGGCAGTAAAACCTACATGGATTGCCATTGGACTGTCTTGAATTTTTTCAACCGCACGCCCGATAGAAGATACGAGGACCTCAACGAGGTCACTGTCGCGTTCCGGGACAATTACCATCCTGTCACCGGCCGGGCCAAATATGGCGACATCTTTCTTTTCGCGCTACCCAATGGAGACATTATTCACTCCTGCGTCTACATCGCGGATAACATCGTCTTCACGAAAAACGGTGCCACCCCCAGTGCACCATGGATTCTCATGACCTTGCAGGATGTCATTGCTTTTTATCCATCGGAGCACCCGCTCGATATCCAGCGTTACCGGCCGAATATCCTTTAGGGCG
>JAIPJW010000041.1 GCA_021734075.1 Cephaloticoccus sp. | reverse complement strand
ACCATGGCGATCTTCTGACCCATGGCCTTGGCGGCGGCAAAATCACTGACGGTTTTCATCCGAGGGGATAACCATGCCCACCACGGACCATCCCGCAAGGGTCCGCTGCGTCATCCGGGGCCCATACGGCCCCAGATCAGGGCTATTCGCCCAGATAGCGTTTCAGCCGCAAGTCCCACAAATCGTCCTGGATCACCTCGAGCACGGCGATGTTGATCTGTTTCCGCAGTGGGCTCCCCAAGGGCAGGGCAATGGCATAATCCCGCTGTTCAAAGGTGCCGGGCAACAACTGCAGTTCCGCTCGACCCCGCAGATTATACTTGAGGATGGGTGCATCATAGACGCCCGCGGCGGCTTCACCCGCCTTCACCGCCGCAAACACACCGGTCACTTCCGGCGAGGTCAGGGTGCGCACCCCGTTCTGATCCAGATAGGTTTCGGCCGCGGAGGCCGTCACCGTCGCCACGGTGAAACGCGGCAGATCGGCCGGTCCCCGCACATCGCTGTCGAGTCGATTGACCGTCAGCGAGGAAGTGATTTGGGCCGTGAAGCCCGAAATGATGATCACGCTCGTGAACATCCAGACCAGGGCGATCATGCGGCCCCCCACGGTCCGCGGCGCCTTGTCGCCATAGCCCACGGTGGTCATCGTCACCGCCGACCACCAAAAGGCCGCGCCCAACCCGTGGGCCGGCGAACCCCCGAATTGCTCGGCGTTGGCCCGGCGTTCAAAGAGCCACACCCCAAACGCCGCCACCAGCAGCACCACCGACAGGGCGCCCACCACCTTGAGAAACCCCCACGACAAAAACGCCCCCAGGGTGGACCACCAGCCGCTGCTCGTGGTCTTGGGCACCACAATCCCAAACCCGGCATTGTAGTAAGGCTGGCTGAAATCCACCTTGTGTGCGCGCTCCGCTGTCACGGTGATCGCCGCAATCGAGGCATCGAGCGAACCATCGGCCACTCCATCGATGAGTGCCTCCGGATCACCCACCTCGCGCAATTCATAATCCAGGCCGAGCCGTTCGGCGACCTGCCGCCAAAGATCCATGCTCAGTCCGATCCACTGACCGTCGGGCGATTTCATGGCGAAAGGCGGTGCCTCGCGCGTGCCCACAATCAATTTGTTTGGTTTCACCTCGGTCGCCCCGGTAACAGCTGCGGTAATAAGGAGCAGACCAAGGATTAAAACGCTGCGTTTTCCGCTCATCCCCCTGTGTATACGCCGCCGGACCGGGGCACAATCCTCCGGCGCATCGTTTTTCCCGCCCCCGACCTTGAAATATTTTTCCGTCTGCGTGTCATGTCCCACGCCCCACTTGCCATGAACGAATTTCCCCCCGCTCGCCGCCATTGGTTTTTTCCCACCGCCCTCCTCTCCGGGCTCTGTCTGGGACTGTTGGCCGGCTGCGGCCAACGTGTGACCCAAATCCAAAAGGCGGCCAAGGAAGGCATCATGATCGTCGGCAATGGCGCCGAGCCCTCCGGTCTCGACCCCCAGACGATCACCGGCATCCCTGAGCGCAACATCACCGCCACCATGTTCGAGGGCCTGACCCGCAACGACCCGGAGACGCTGGAGGCCCTGCCCGGTCAGGCAAAAAGTTGGGAATTTTCCCCGGATGGCCTGACCTACACCTTTCACCTTCGAGAGGGACTGGTCTGGTCGGATGGTGTTCCCCTCACCGCCCACGATTTCTATAATTCCTTCCGCCGCCTGCTTTCCGCCTCCTTGGGTTCCGACAACTCCGACCAGCTTTACGACGTCGTCAATGCCGAGGCCTACCACAAGGGTCGGTTGCAGGATTTTTCGCAGGTGGGCTTTCGCGTCATCGACGACCTGACGCTGGAAATTCGCCTGGCGCATCCGGCCGCGTTTTTACTCAAGACCCTCGGATCGCGCACCTGGGTCCCCGTGCCCCTGCATGTGCTGGAGAAGTTCGGCGATCCGTTGCACCCCGGCAGTCCGTGGACCCGCCCGGGCAGTCTCGTGTGCAACGGTCCCTTCATGCTCAAGGAGTGGAAACCCAACAGCTACATCGAGGTCGAGCGCAACCCGCGCTACTGGAATCGCGAGAGCGTGAAACTCAACGGCGTCCGCTTCATCCCGATGGAAAACCAGCCGGCCGAGGAGGCCGCCTTCCGCTCGGGGCAGTTGCACAAGACGGAGCGCGTGCCCCTGACCAAGATCGCCGTCTATCGCCGCGAAGCCCCCGAGAAATTGCACATCCACCCGTATTCCGGCGTCTATTATTTCAACTTCAACGTGAACAAGGCGCCGTTCACCGATGTGCGCGTGCGACGCGCGCTGGCGATGGCGGTGGATCGCGAGAGCATCGTGCGCAACGTCACGCTGGCAGGGGAAATTCCCGCCTACCACTTCACCCCTGAGGGCATCAGCGGCTACGTGAGCCGGTCGCGCACCAAGCTCGATTTTGCCGAGGCGCGCCGCCTGCTGGCCGAGGCCGGTTATCCCGGCGGCAAGGGCATGCCGCCGATCACCCTGCTCTACAACACCGCGGAAAACCATCGGATGATCGCCGAGACCATCCAGCAAACATGGAAGATTGAACTCGGCATCGACATCCAATTGGAGAACCAGGAATGGAAGGTCTACCTGGACAACATGCAGAATGAGTTCTACCAGATCTGCCGCGCCGGGGTGATCATGGATCCCTACGATCCCTCGCAATTCCTCCGCGTGTTCACCTCCGACAGCGGGTTCAATCGCACCGGGTGGGCCGACCCCGAGTATGACCGGCTTTACACACAGGTCATGAATACCGCCGACCAGGCCGAGCGGCTGGAGCTGATGCAGCAGATGGAAAAAATCCTCACCGATGCCATGCCCATTCTGCCGGTCTACTACTACACCAACCAGTATTTGATGGATCCCTCGGTCAAGAACTGGGCCGACAACCTCCTCTCCCTCGGGCCGTTCGCGCAGGTGTGGCTGGACTAAGTCGCCGTCAGCGCAACGAGCGCGCAAAAAAATCCGCCGTCATCCGGATGACGCGCCGGCGGTGGCTGGCCCGGCTGAAGGTGTGATCTGCTCCCGCGATGATCACGTGCCGCTTCGGGGGCGTCGCACTGCGCATGTTCTTGACGAAGCCGGCGCGAAAGCCCGGCAAATCCCGGTCGCCCTGAATCTGCAGCTTGGGGCAGGCAATGGCGGCATAGGCGGCCGGAACATCGACCTTCGGCCGATCCGTGAAAAAACGTCGACCCACCCGGGTGCAGTTTTCCGGATCAACGACGGCGGGATCAGAAGTTAGGCGCCACGTGGCGAAACTGGGCACGCTGGACCAGGTGCACAACGCACCGACTTCCCCGTCGGGCCGATCGGCCACCATGCAAATGGCCACGCCACCGCCCATGCTCAAACCCAAGACTCCAATCTGTCGATAGCCGCGCCGTCGGGCCCAATCCAACACGGCGTGCAGATCGGCAATCTCCGTCAACGGGGTCATGTCGGTGAAATTTCCCGAACTGTCACCACTGCCCATGAAATCGAAACGCAATGCCGCCAGGCCGCGCCCGGCCAAAGCCCGCGCCATGTCGACAAACAACCGGCCAGTCTCCGTCTTGTGGCCGGTGAAGCCGTGCGCCAAAATTACCAGCCTCGGGTCGGGCAGTTCCGGCTGATGCAGCATCGCCGCCAGGCGGTGTGGCCCGCGTTTGATCATATAGGGTTTCTCCACCACCGAGTTTTCCATGCCGCCAGACTTGGCTCAGGCCGGCGTCAGGACAAGCATCGCCGCCAACTGCCCGTATAAAAGAGCCGCCGGGGCGATGTGTCCGTTCCTCGTCCGGTATGATGATGGGCTTCCCGTGACCCGGTTTTCAAATGCCCGGGGGCCGCTCCGTCGGCGTGACGCCCTCCACCGGTTTGGTCGGGGCTTCGACCTCTGGAGCCGTCGGCGCGCGCAGTCTCACCGCCAAAGCCTGGGCTTGGCGGCTGTAGTCAATGGACTCAGCCAGAATGCGGGCAGACTCCTGGTCAGCGTGGAATCCTGCCGAATTTTCACTGCTAATGAAATCGAGCCGCCACATGCCCTTGCGTTGCAGTTCGAAGAGCGGCTTCAACTCCGCCTCGGTCGCTCCCGCCGCCTGAGCTTCACGGATGGCATCAAGCATATCCGTCATCGCCACGGCCGCGCGATCGATCAGGGTCCGCGTGCGATTCTGGATGGTGGCCACCTTTTCGCGCAGTTCATCCTCGGGGACATTGTGACAGGTCTGGCAGGAGTTGTTGATGTTGAGCAGGGGACTGCGCACCCAGTGGCTGGTGACCTTCATGGCGCCCTGTCGTTCGTAAGGCATGTGACAGTCGGTGCAACTCACGCCACTGCGGGCGTGAATGCCCTGACTCCAGAGTTCAAACTCGGGGTGTTGGGCCTTGTAAGCCGGAGCGCCGGTTTCGCCGTGGCGATAGTCGTAAAACGGGGTGCCATCGGGGAATTTATGCTCCTCATAGGTCTTTTCGATCTGTTCGACCTTCAGGCCGTTCTGCCAGGGGAAGAACAGCGTCTCCTTGGAGGCGCAGTAATATTCGACGTGGCATTGGGCGCAGGCAAAGGCCCGCATTTCGCGGCGGCTGGCGTCGGCGTTGGGATCGTAGGCCTTGGTGCGGTTGCCTTTGCGCCAGCGCTCCACGCTGGGCAGGTGCGGCACCGGGTCGGCGCTGCGGGCGAGTGCCGCGATACCATTGATGAAACCCGGGCGGGTGACGCGCAGTTTCATGGTGTCGGGCGCGTGGCAATCGATGCAGCTGACCGGGTGGGCTTCCGAAATCTGATGAGGGTCGGACATATCGGGCGCACTACCGGGCAACAGTGGAGCCTTCGCTGCCGGGGTGCCGTCCGGGGTCTTGAGCAACTCGGCGCGAGCGGTGGCATAATCCATGGTGCTGGCCAAGCGGAAGCCCTCCATGACGGCGGGCCAGTTGAAATCAGCTGCGAGTGCTTCCGGTGAAGCATCCTGCCCAAAGGAAGTGAGGCCGAGCCGACGGTAAGTGGGAATAATCGAGGCGTGACAATGCAAACAGGCGCCGCTCTGCGTGCGCTTGGTGACCCGTTCGGTCACTTCCTGATCATAGAGCATGTAGGCGTGGCCACGCAGTTCGCGGTAATCAATACTGAACGCGTAGCCGGCATAGAGGCGGCGCAACCAGGGTTGGGTTTCGAGTTTGCTCTGCGTCAGGGCACTCGATCCGCCGAATTCCGTGCGCTCGTTGTCCACGGTGCGGAGATAGGTGTCATGTTGGTGCGGCCAGTTCTTGCCCCAAGGCGCCGGGTCGGTGGAAACCTCGTTGACTTCGGTCAACCGGACAAAGGGAACCCGGGCTTCCTGACGGTGCTCGAATATGGTGATCAGCAGGGCGGTGATCCCAAATGTGACCAGGGTGGTGACAAGGATCACACCTCCAAGAATCAACAGGGTTCGGCGGCGGGACCGCGGGTTTGAATCGGTGGCGTTGTTCTCGTTTCGGTTCATAGGGCAGGTGGGTTGAGCGTTAAAGGGTCAGCGCAGAGCGTGACCGACATCGGAGTGGCAGTTCACACACATTAGCATGTCCCTGTCCGGAGTAGTGGGAAACATCTGGTGCACAATGTCCCGATGACAGAAAACGCAGGCATCCTGGGTGACCTGACGGTTGCGGGGTTTGATGCGGATAGGTTCGTGGAAGTCGTTAAGCGTAAAGGCGAGCGAGTGGAAAAAGCCGTTGTCCGCCTTGGTCATCCACTTGCCAATCGGATGGTGCGAAAGATGACAGTCGTTGCAGACGGCGACGTGATGATGGCTGGAATTCTGCCACGTGTCATAGTAAGGCTGCATGATATGGCAGTTTACGCAGGTGGTGGGACTGTTGCTCAGATAACTCGCCCCGTGGCCGTAACCGAAAGTGAAAAAGCCCACGCCACTGGTCAGGCCGATGCCTGCCGCCAGCAAAAAATAGGCCCCCCCAGCCAATGTAAGAAGCCGGTATTTGCGTTGGCGGAAAGTCACGAATCGCCATTAAGAGGCCCTGCCCGCCCTTGGCAATGAAGCAATCGATGTCAAAATAGATGCGGCCGAACTCAACTAGGCCAGCCCCATGATCCGGCAAGTCCTGAACGACGTGATGAAACCATCCCCGGTCCACTCAACGATGTCAAAATCACGGCGGTTGCACCGAGGAATCCAACCCCTGTAATCGCCTTCATGATAACAAAACGCACCCCTCGTTTGTTTGCTTGGTTCTGCCTGCTGCTGGGGAGCGGACTTTTCCTTTCCGCCGCAGATACCCTGCCCGGAGGCAGACGCACCCTGGACCTCGAAGTCGACGGCCACTGGATTGGCAACGGCGTGTGCTTCAGCCCTTATCGCGACGGTCAATCGCCCTCGGGGGTGCTACCCAACGAAGAGGATATTCTGGCCGACCTGCGCCTCGTGGCCCCCTACTGGCACCTGCTGCGCATGTATGATTCCAACCCGGTCTCGGAACGCACCCTGGCGTTGATCCAACGCGAGAAGCTGCCCTTCCGCCTGCTGCTCGGCGTCTGGATTGCCCCGGAAGTTGACGAAACCACCCGCGCCGCCAACCGCGAACAAGCCGCCACCGCCATCCGTCTGGCCACCGAATATCCGGACCTCGTGGCCGCCGTGGTCGTGGGCAACGAAACCTGCGTTTACTGGTCGGCTCACCTCGTCGGACCGGCCGGACTGATTCCCTGGATTAGACAAGTGCGCAATGCCATCAAACAACCCGTCACGACCGCCGATGACTATAATTTTTGGAACAAGCCGGAATCGGATGCCGTGGCTACAGAGGTGGATTTCATCACCCTGCACGGCTACGCCCTCTGGAACGGCCAGCAGGTGGAACAAGCCATGGCGTGGACCAACGAGGTCTACGATTCCATCGTCAGTCTCCACCCCGGAGTGCCGGTTGTTTTCGGCGAGACCGGCTGGTCAACGTCGCATGACAAAGCGCAAATTGGACCGGGCAGCGAAGGCACGCTGATGAAAGGGGAGGTGTCGGTGCGTGCGCAGGAAAGTTATCTCAAGCAGCACTACGCGTGGGTGCAAGAGCGCCGGATCCCGGTGATTCTTTTCGAGGCGTTTGATGAAAACTGGAAGGGCGGCGGTGACACCACCTCACCGGCGGCATCGGAAAAGCACTGGGGGGTGTTCACCGCCGACCGCAAGCCCAAAGCCTCCTTCGAGGCCATCATCCGCGACTTCTACATCCAGCGCTGATCCGTCACCGGGTGGCGCCAGTTGCCCGGTAGAGTCAATGCGCGGGTGCGCGGACCAGTGACTGGTAAAACGCCGCGCTGAATTGTTCGAACAACCCGAACTCGTTGTAAGGAAAGTGCTGGGCGAAGATCATGGCGATCGTGTCGGCGCCCGGATCGATGCTCAGGTAGGTCGTCGCGCCGCCCTCCCAGCCGTAGCGCCCGGTCAGGCCGGGAGTATCCCCCGCCGGACTGTGCGGCCAAACCCCCAGACCCAAACCGTAAGTGCGGTCCGGACCCAACCAGGTGGCGGGGGTCTTCAGGTGAGTGAGCTGATCCGTGGTCATAAGCCGGACCGTGGCCGGAGCGAGCACCCGCACGCCATCAAGTTCCCCGCCGTTGAGCAGCATCTGGGCGAACCGGGCAAAATCATCGACGGTGGAAACCAAGCCTCCGGAGCCGTTGGGATAAACCTCTTTGGCCCCGGTTGCCCCCAGCACAAATGTCTCCGGTTTAGTCGGCTCAAGCCGCCCGGTCGGTCCCCGCTCATGCACGCGGGCCAAACGCTGGCGCTGCTCCGGCGGCACCACAAACCAAGTGTCATTCATGCCCAGTGGCGCAAAGACCCGCGACCGCATGACCGTCTCCAGCGGCTGTCCCGTGAGTCGTTCGATGAGATAGCCGAGGACATCATAGCTGACTCCATAAGTGAAGGCGTCCCCCGGCTGGTGATCAAGGGGCAGCCGGACCAGGGTGCGCGCAAATTCCGGCAAGGTGGGAAAATCTGAAAGGTCGGTGCGTTCGTAATAGGGCCGCAAAGCGGGGGATGCGGTGAAATCAAAGGCGAAGCCGGCCGTATGGGTCAGCAAATGACGGATGGTGATCGGGCGGGCCGGCACCAATTCCGGCCGGTCGCTGGTGCCACCGGCCAGCACCTGCATCGCCTTGAATTCCGGCAAATAGTCCGCAATGGGATCATCCAGCTTGAAACGGCCCTCCTCCCACAGGCCGAGCACGGTGACGGCAATCGTGACCTTGGTCAGCGAGTAAACGTAGATCAGGGAATCCCGTTCCATGGGCTGCTGCGTCGCGAGATCGCGGGATCCGTAGCTTCGCGCATCCACGATCTTTCCGTGACGCGCGATAAGCGTGATGACCCCCGCGTATCTGCCCCGGTCAACCTGGTCCTGCACCACCGCGTGCATCTGTTCGAGCCCCTCCGGGGATAACCCCGCCGCAACGGCGTCGCCTGGCGGTAGGGGTGCGGAAATCAGGGCGCTGCCCAACGAGAACGCGCAGAAAAAAAGCGCAGGGATCAAAAAGCGTTTCATCACAAGTGAATGTCAGCACGCGACCGCCCTGGTGTCACAGTGGTTGATAATCGGGACCGAGTTCCACTTCAACCCGCGCGATTGTGCCATCCCGGTCGAACCAACGCGCGCTGGTTTCTGCATCGAGCCTCTTGCCCGGCACCTGTTGGACGGTTCCCGTAGCCGCATGCAGCGCAATTTGCGCCGCGCGTTCGCTCCGTCGGTAAACCACGGGGATGCCGCAGAATGTGAAGGCCAGCGCACCGGCCGGCAGGGTCAGTCGCGCCTCCTTGCCCTCGGCCACAAAGTAGCGAAACGGAGTCGCGCGCGCAGTGAATTCGCCGGCGCGCAGCAAGGTCGGCGCAAAGGTAATGCAGCCCTGGTTCACACTGAGCCCGAGTTCACCCAGCCGCGTGAGAATTTCCTCCTTCACCTGGCCGGTCATGCCGGGTTGCTGCGCCCCGGAGTGACCGGGGGTGTGGGAGTAGGGATCGGTGGGAAAGGCGCCATATTCACCGGGAGTCTTGTTGAAGCCCAAGCCAGCGCGCACCTCGTAATAAAGTTCAATCAAACGGGCGGTTTCCGGCGCACCAACGGATTGGACCGTGGTAATGATCTCCTGCACCGCGAGCAGCAGCTTGGCCACCATGTGCCAGTAAATGCAGCCCAGACCCTCGAAGCCGAACATCGAACCGCTGCGGCCCGTGAAGGCCCGGTGACGGAAAACCTGTTCATATACCGCCCGCACTTCGGCACCATGGGCGGTGATCGCCTCGGCCCAGCGCGGATCCCGGGCGCATTCGGCCAGGCGTTGCTCCAACGCGGCATCACTCACCAGGTCGGCGTGGAAACGATAATGCCCCTTGGCATCCTGCAGGACAAGCCGGTGGTCCCCGGCCGCCAGCATCTCGCCCAACAAGCGGCACGTCTGCCAAGCCGGGGCGGATATGATGTTGCGCTCCAGAAAACCGGGCAGGGTGCGATCGGGATAAAGGGTGTAACTGTGTTGATCCGGACGGTGCAGGGCGCTGTTGCGCAGCGCGTCCAACAGGGTCACCACTTCCGCCGGTTGAAGGAGGCCGGAACTCAACCCCGCCACCTGTCCCTCCAGCATCAAGGGGAGATGGTGCACCACGAGGCCCGAGGGCGATTCCGTGAACTCCAGTTGATTGTAGGCGTGGAACAGCCCGTCGGGCCGCAGATTGGCGTGCACACTGTGGTCCACAAACGCCTGGGCCCGATCAAAGAGAGCGACGATGTCCGTCGGCATCACTTGGGTGCAAGAACCGGGGCCCGCGGTGTAAATGCGTTGGCGATATTCGCTCCCGGCCGCCGCCAGGGCGTCCACAAGGTCGCGGCGCTCGGTCGGGCTGTAGTCGGGTCGGGTCAAGGCCGTCTGATGCAACCCCAGGATCGCGTGCACCTGACGTAGCAGCGTGGCCACGGCCTCGGATACCGCCACCCGGTCCGACCCCAGTTTCGGCCAGAGGGTGGCGCGGCAATGCGCCAGAAAACGCCGCAGATAACAAAGCGTGACCACGGAAACGCCGTAACCCACCAGGGCATTGTTGGCGTCGTTCCACTCGGGTCGCTGGGTGTTCATCCAGATGCCGCCACCGGGGATAAAATTGGTCAACCGCACCAGCACCAGCACCAGCAGTTTCTCGGTCAGATTGACGTGCAACACCTGCCCGTCGGCGTTCATGCGGAGGCGCGCATCCGCGCCCACGGTCGGAATCCGGCCCATGATGGCGTGATGACTTTTCTGGTCAAAAGTGATGGTGGACCGCGGGTCGCTCCGCATGGCCGCGTAATCCGCTATCCGGTAGGGCACCTCCGCGTAGCTATAACCCGATTCCCGCAAAGCGGTCGGCATGGCGGCGGGCTGGAACTTCGCCGCCCACTCCAGGAGCTTGAGCAGATAAATGACCTGGTGATCACCCCAGTAGCCGATTGAGGCCCACGGATCCTCTGGGTCCGGGGCTTCCCAATCAATGCCGGCCTGTGAAATACGGTAGGGGTTGTAGCCATCCGCCGTCGAGGCACTGAGAAATTTCGCCACGATGGCGTCAAAATACCCCGGATAACTGAGGCACAGGGCCTCCCAGTTTTGGAATATGTCGCGCCAGTTGCCCTCATAGGCCAACAGTCGGTTGCCCGCCGCGTCCCGCAACCGGATGCTGAACCGGTTCCACGGGCGGCTGGGATCGCCGTGCCGTCGACTGAACATCACCGGCAAATATTCCCGCGCCAAACGGCGCAAATCCGGATCAGGCAGGGGCCATACCCGGGAGAACAGTTCCGCCCGGGACAACCGCTCGGGCAGGTCCCGCAGCAGGGTCGCGTGGCGGGCGGCGGCCGCGCGATTGTGGCTCGTCACATGACGGACGAAATCCGCTGCCGGCACGGTGTAACCTTCCGCAAACGTGCCCCCGCGCAGCACATTGAACAGCACATTGGCGAAATGGTGCGCCGAGACGATCTCATCACCACCCGCCTGCAAGCCATCCGCCCCGGCGATCAGCAACCTGAGCCGGTTGGTCGCCGCGGTGATGGCGGTCGTGAGGGACTGTTCCACCGACGGATCCTTGGCCAATTTGTGCCGGTGCAGCACCTCCGCCTGGCTGATTCCGGTGTCGGCCACCATGAACCACGCTTCCGACTGCGCCACCGACAGGGCGAGTTCGGCGGTAAGAAAATAACTTGTGCGCACCCCCCGGCGATGGGTTTCCCCGGCCGCCGGGCGACCGGCAAAGAAATTATCCAGGGTCACATCCGACAACCCCACCACGCCACCGGGAAGACCCCCGGACCAGACAGCGCTGGCCCGCAAGGATTCAATCGGGGTGGGTTGGTCGACAATTTTGGCCGCCAAGGCATAGACGGCCAAGGTGGAATCGGTCAGCAATTCCGCGGTCTTGTAGGCATCGGCCAGATTGCTGCTGCTCCCCTGGGTGCGTTGCGGGACTCCCGCCGGCAGCAGATTGCGCAACCCGTCACAGATCCGCACCGACACGGCGTGGGCGCCGCGATTGATCAACTCGCATCGCCGGACGAATCCGAAAGGCTCCGCGGTGGCCCAACCATAACGAAAGGCCAGGCCCAACCCGTGATTGATTTCCTCAAACCAAAGCCGGTCGCCTTCCACGCTTTTGTATAGATTGCGCGTCACGCCGTGGAGCCGCTGGGTATGGAGGGCAAACGGCTCCCATAACACCTCGCCGGCTGGAGTGGTTACCCACAACGCCGTGACCGGCCCGATCTGGCCGGCGGAATCATAAATCCGATCCACGGTTTGGTAGGGAAACAATGCGCCGTCGGCGTCCACGCGCCCCGCGGTCAACGCGCCGTTGCTGGCGACAAACATCCAGAGGTTGGAGGCACTGACCAGGTTGATCAGGAACGGGGGCAGATTTTCAACCCCGGCCATGCGATAACACCGGACGCCAAAGGCATCACAAAAGTCACCGGTAGGGGGAGGAGGAAGCGCGGCCAAGGCCGCCGGGGAGGGGGTTGAAGTAGAGTGGGGCATTCAGGGGGGTTCCTGAGAAATGGGAGTTTTTGACGGTTTGCCTCCCCGGGCCGAAACTGACGATGACGGGGTTACTGGCACCGTTCAGCTGCCGAAGTTCGCTTGCGCGCGCCCGAAATGCCCAACAGCCTTCGGCGCATGGGCACCCCCCCTCCGACGATGCAGGATGTGGCCAAGGCCGCTGGCGTGGCGCGCTCCACCGTGTCGTTGGCGCTGCGCAATGACCGCAGCATCCCGCCCAGCACCCGCAGCCGGATCTTTGCCGCAGCGGAAAAACTGGGTTACAAAACCAACCCGTTGGTCTCGGCGTTGATGACTTCGCTCCATGATCGGCGCACCAAACAACGTCACCTGGTCCTCGCCTATGTGACCACGGATCCCGAAGTGGCCCCCTGGCGCAGTTATCGCATGTTCATCGAACTCCAGCAGGGAGCCAAAACCCGTGCCGAGGAGCTGGGCTACCGCTTGGAGGAGTTTGCCCTGCGTTCACCCGGCATGACCCCGAAACGCTACACGCAGATGCTGCAAGCCCGCGGCATCCTCGGCATGCTGATCGCCCCGCTGCCCCTCGGCGAGCACACCATCGAGCTCGATTTCACCGATTTCGCCGTGGTGGGCATTGACATGAGTGTGGGTGACCCGCCGATCGAACGCGTCTCGAACGACCATTTCCAATCCGCCCTGCTGGCGGTGCGCGAATGTCATGCTCTGGGTTACAAGCGTATCGGCTTCATCGTCAGCCAACAATTGAACGAGCGGCTCGATCATCGTTGGATTTCCGCGTGCCATCTGGCCCAGGCCGACATGCCCGCCAAACAGCGGGTCAAACCGCTGATGCCCCCGGCCACCGATGACATTCTTCCGGCCATTCCGGCATGGTATGCCAGCGAGAAACCCGACGTCGTGATCATGAGCGAACTCAACCCCTACGGGCATTATCCGCTGCCCCCCGAAGTCGGCATGGTCAGTCTGGGGATCGAGGAACAATCGCTCGGCCAAGTGGCGGGCATCTTTCAGGACAACCGTCGATTGGGGGCGATAGCCATCGAACATCTGGTCGCCCGACTTGAACGGGCCGAGTTCAACACCGACGATCGCGGCCGTTTGCACATGCTTGCGGGCAAGTGGTTTGCGGGTCCCACGGCACCGGGTTTGGGTCAAGTGCGGCAGCAGTTGATATAGGGTTTCACACCCCCCTTCACTAAACGGTGTCAGTAACCGACCGTTTGAATGTTCAGGGGCGAACCGTTTTACCTGCCTCAGTCAACCCGGTCCATCTTCTGATGTGGACCTTAAGTTCCCCTCACCATTCACCCCATGAAAAACACCAGTCTTGATGTTTCTATTACTCGTCGGCTTTGGACGATCGGCTTGCTTGCCGTTCTTCCCGCCGTCTTTGCGCAGGAGGCTCCGCCCCCTGCTGCTGCTGATAACTTAAATGACAAAGCCGGCGAAGACGTGCTCGTGCTGAGCCCTTTCACGGTCACCACCGAGAAGGACAGCGGTTACAGCGCGACCAACACCATCTCCGGATCGCGGGTCAACACCCCGATCAAGGACCTGCCCCTCCCGATGCAGGTCATCACCAGTGAATTCATCAAGGACACCGGCGCGACCGACCTGCGGAAGTCGCTCTCCTATTCCTCCTCCATCGGCCTCCAGTCGCAAAACGACCTGGAAAACAATGGCGGTATCGGCGGCATTCAGGACACAGCCTACGGCCCCGGTGGCGTGAACAACCCCGAGGGCGTAACCTCCAACGTCAGCGGCACCCAGCTCAAGATCCGCGGCTTCATCACCAACAACGTGCTGCGCAACGGGTTTCTCCGCGGCAGCCCGAGTGACTCCATTATCATCGATCGTATCGAGGTCGTCCAGGGCCCGAACGCCCTGCTTTACGGCACCGGCAACTTCGGCGGCGTCGTGGACTATCTCACCGGCCGGCCCGGCAACGTGCAACGGGGCACCGCCTCCGTGGGTTACGGCATGAACGATTACATGCGCGCCACCCTCGACCTCACCGGTCCGCTGCTCAAGGATTACCGTCTCGACTACCGCTTGCCGTTTGCCTGGGAAAGCACCGGCACCGAGGTCGATTACCAGAAAAGCTCCCACTACCTAATCGCACCCAGTCTAAGTTGGAAGCCAACCAAAACCACTGAGATTTTGGTCGAAACGGAGTTTTCCGATTCCAAGAACGAGGGCTACGGCTTTCGCGCCCTGCGCGCCGCCCAAGGCACCGGGGCCACCCCGGTCAACAATGACCAATTGGAAGCCACGGGCTTCTACTGGGCGCCAGGCGCCGACAAGCGCACGTCCAACCTGAGTGGACCCGACACCTACAACAACCAGCAGTTGTCCAACTTCGAGGTCATCCTCACCCAGCAACTGCTGCAGGAGGGCGATTGGATGCCCCAGCTCGACTTCCTCGCGGGTTACAGCAACACCAAATGGAGCATCCAGCAGCGCAATGTGGATGGCGGCATCCAGCAGGTCTACGTCGGCAACCCCGGCTTTGACCAATCCCAGACCATCACCATCACCTCGGTGGGCAATGGTTTGGGTGAAGGTGTCACCCCTTCCAACGGCAACCTGCAATACGGCACCTTTGACAATGAGGTCGTCCGCTATGTGTGGTCCAAGGGCAAATCCGAAACCGTGCGCAAACAAGAACGCATTGAGTTGACCGGTCGCAAGCTGCTCTTTGAAAACAAATGGTATCGTCTCGAAGACCAGGTGCTCGCCGGTTATTCCGAACTCTACAACGAGATCACCTCCGCCAGTTGGGCTTCACTGCCCGGACTCTACAATTACAAGGGACCCCTCGACCTCAATCCGATCCGTTATGGTATCCAGGGCGACGGTTCCCCCGGCGTCGGTCTGTTCCAGGACTCGCGCGACGTCATCAACAAGGGTTGGGACCGGGCGTTTTATGTAAATAATTTCCTTAAGTTCCTCAGCTTCGGCGGCGTGGACGACCGGCTCATCCTCATGACCGGTGTGCGCAAGGACACGAGTGACAACTGGTCCACCAACACCCAACTCGACTCGCTCGGGGTGGCCACAACCTCGACCAGCCGGGCCATTCAGACCAAGAACACTTCCTACCAGAAAGGGATCATGTTCAAACTGACGGGCAGCCTATCCGCCTTCGCACTGGAAGCCGACGGATTTCAACCGAACTTCGGTGGCTTGCACGAAGCCGCGAGCGGCGCCCCGGTCGGGGCTGATACCGCCCGCAGCAAGGAAGTCGGCATCAAGTTCGATTTCATGGACGGCAAGATCTCGGGCTCGATCAGCAAATACAAGATCACCAAGCAGGCTTGGCTCGCCTCGGGCTTTTCCACGCCAGCCCCGTTGGGCAAGCCCCGCTTTGATCCCACCAAGCCCATCATCTACAATCTCGGTGATGCGAATGGCACGGGCTTCCAGGCTTTCCCTGGATTTGTTTCCAATGGCCAGACCTATTCCCCCAGTGCTGCGCAGCAGGCCGCTTGGTCCGCCGCCGTGGCGGCTGGAGCCGTCACCTTGGTGTCTCCCATCAACGGCAAAGCCTTTGATTCCAGCAGTATCTATCTGAACGCCAGCACGCCGGAAGGGGCGAAGTGGATGGACGAGTTCTTCAAGACCGCGGCGCCTGGTTGGGCCGGCTGGCCTTACAAGGGCAACGACGTGAACGATCCGGGCATCAACAATGCCACCTTGGATGATGCGGCATTCCAGAACGCTTCCCAGCAGGCCGCCATTCCTTCCTCCTCCGAAGCCAGTGGTTGGGACGGCACGATCATGTTCACGCCCAATGACCAGCTGCAGTTTGTGCTTTCTGGCTCGTTGAACACCTCGGTGACGCTCACCAACAAGGGCCAGTGGATCAAGTATCCCTACCCGGAAGACCGTTGGGCGACTTGGTATTTCCCCAATGGCGGTTTCGGCTTGAAGGGTCAGACCAAGGAAGAGGCCTACACGGATCCAACCGATACCTCGACCCGCACCAACACCGGTGTCTTCCCGGGTGACGACACGCCCAAGTCACGCGTCACCCTCTTCGGCAGCTACAAGTTCAAGGGTGCGTTGCAGGGTCTGGTCATCGGCGGCGGCGCCGACCGGGCTTCGAAACGCGCCTACTTCTCGGGTGTCACCCACGGCAGCAACCAGGTCCAGACCGACAGCAATGGCGATCTGATCGTCCTCTACATGCCGGCGCAAACCAAAGTCAACGCCTTCGCCCGCTACTCATGGAAAGGCGACAATGGGTATGACCAGTCCCTCCAGCTCAACATCGATAACTTGCTCAATGACACCAAGCTTTACGGCTTGATCTACAACCCGCCGATCTCGGCCAAGCTGACCTACGACATCAGCTTCTGATCGGTGGCTTGATTCGCAAAGTTTGGTTTCTGCATAAGTCGTTTGTTTGAGGGCGCGCACCGGTCTAATCCCCAGTGCGCGCCCTTTGCTTTTATCCCGCTGCCCATGAAAAAATCCGCCCCGCTCAACGCCTCCGTCCTGCTCATGCTGTCCCCGTTGCTTGCCGCCGCCGCCCCGTCCTGGACAATGGTTGAAACCGCCCGCGACACCGGCCATCTGCTCACGCCAGTGGAAGTCGCTCCCATCAGCTCAGCCCAGGCCCCGGCCGTCACGCTCGATCCCACCGAGCAGTTTCAGGAGATCATCGGCTTTGGTGGTGCCCTGACTGAATCCTCCGCCTGGGTGCTCGCCCAATTGTCCCCGGAAAAACGCCTCGAGGTCATCCGGCGTTATTACGATCCGACGGATGGCATCGGCTACACGCTCGCCCGCACCCACCTCAACAGCAGCGATTTCTCGTTGTCCATGTGGGCCCTCGATGAAACCCCGGGGGATTACGAACTGCATGACTTCACGCTCGAGCCCATGCGCCGCTGGCTCATGCCGCTGCTGCACGACGCCGCGCAAATCGCCGGCCCCGAAAACTTCAAGCTGCTCGTCTCCCCGTGGAGTCCCCCGGCGTGGATGAAGACCAATTTTCGCATGGACGACGGCGGTTCGCTCCGGGGTGAATACGCACCCGCATGGGCCAACTATTACGTGAAGTTCGTCGAGGCGATGCGCCGCGAGGAAAACCTGAACGTCTGGGCCTTCACCGTGCAAAACGAACCCGAGGCCAAGCAGGTCTGGGAGTCATGTCTCTACACGCCCGAGCAGGAGCGCAACTTTGTGCGCGATCATCTCGGACCCGCTCTGGCCCGGGCCGGTCTGACCGACGTGAAGCTGCTCGCCCATGATCACAACCGCGACATTTTGGAAGCGCATGCGGACGCGACCCTCGGTGATCCGGCCACGGCGAAATACCTCTGGGGTCTGGGTCTGCACTGGTATGTGAGCAACGACTTCGCGGTTTCGTCGCGCGTCCACGCCAAGTATCCGGACAAGCCCATCCTGTTTACGGAAGGGTGTTGGGAAGGCGGCAAGAATCTCGGACGATGGGAACACGGTGAGGGCTACGCGCACCAGATGATTGGCGATATTTCCAACTGGGTCTGCGGCTACATCGACTGGAACATCGTGCTCGATCAGCGCGGCGGGCCCAACCATGTCGGCAATTTCTGTGACGCCCCCGTGTTGGTGAACACCACCACCAAGGAGATCACCTACACCCCGGCATTTTACTACATCGCCCACTTCAGCAAATTTGTGCAACCCGGCGCCCGCCGCATCGCCTCCTCCGGCGGGCCGGCCGACCTGCAAGCCATCGCCTTCGCCAATCCCGATGGTTCACTCGTGACCATCGTGCTCAACGAAACCGACGCCGCAGTTGCTTTCTCGCTGTCGGCCCCCGGTCTCACCCTGGCCTGCTCGATCCCGGCCCACGCGATTCAAACCTACCATTCCACCAGTCAATAATCTCCACGCATGCGCAACCCCCTTGGCCTCCTGTCCTCCCTCCTCCTCGCCATGACGCTGTCCTCCGTTCTCAACGCCCAACCCGTGCGGGTGGAACTGCGCCAGACCCCCGCCGGTTTCGAACTGCTCCGCGGTGGTGCGCCCTTTTATGTGCGCGGTGCCGGGGGCACCCATCATCTGAAAAGTCTGGCTGCGGCCGGCGCCAACTCGGTGCGCACTTGGGGCACCGACCTGGATTCCAAGGTGCTGGATGAGGCCCAACAGCTGGGGCTGACGGTGTGCGCCGGCATCTGGATCGAGCACGAGCGCCACGGCTTCGATTACGATGACGCCGAGGCCGTCGCGACCCAGATCGAGCAATGCAAACGCATCGTCGACCAATTCAAGGATCACCCCGCGTTGCTGCTCTGGTCGGTTGGCAACGAGGTGGAAACCCGTTCCACCAACCCCAAGGTCTGGGACACGATTGAAGCCGTCGCCGCCTACATCAAAAAGATCGATCCCAATCACCCGGTGATGGTGGTGACCACGCATCCGCTGCCCAAGACGCTTGCCGCCATCCGTCAGCATTGCCCATCGATCGACCTGTTGGGTTGCAATACCTATGCAGGTCTGCCGGCCCTGCAAAGTGATCTACGCCGCTACAATTGGACCGGCGCCTACCTCGTCACGGAGTGGGGCACGAACGGCAACTGGGAGTCACCCAAGACTCCTTGGGGTGCCGAACTTGAGCCCACCAGCACCGAAAAAGCCCTCACCTATGCCGAGCGCTACGCCATCATCCAAGCCGACCAGGCCCATTGTCTCGGCAGCTACGCGTTTTATTGGGGACAAAAACAGGAGGCGACGCCCACCTGGTTCAATCTCTACACCGAGGACGGTGCCGAGACCGAGGGGGTGGAAATGCTGCAGTCCCTGTGGACCGGCCAACCGGCGGCCGTGCTGGCTCCCCGGATCACCCCGCTGCAGCTGAACGAACAGCATGCCGACAGGGGTGTGACGGTGAAACCCGACACCGAAATGAAGGTGGCATTTGCGATTACCCGGGGCAATGCGTCCGACCTGCGGATCAGCTGGGAACTGTTGCCCGAGAGCCCCCACAAGGGCGAGGGCGGTGATTTTGAACTCCGGCCCCAGTCCCTGCCCCTGCCGGCACCTTCGGCTGACGCCGAACCCACCAAGTTCGCCTTTGCCGCGCCGCAGGCGCCCGGTGCCTATCGGCTTTTTCTCATGGTCCACGGCCCCGGCAACAAGGTCGCGACCGCCAACTTTCCCTTTCTCGTCGGCTCCGTTGCGGACAAATGAAGCGGCTCACCCCCCTGATCATGGCCTTCACCGCCATCACGGGCACGATGACTGCCACGTCGTTTTACACCGCGCGGTTGGAAGACCCGCAGGCCGTCTATTTCACCGCGGATAATTTTACCGTGGGCGCGGATGGGATCGTCGATGATACCGCCGCACTGCAACAAGCCATTGATCGCGTGCAGGAGACCACGCGGCGCGGCATCGTTTTCATTCCTGCGGGCCGCTATCGCCTGACCCGGGAGCTTCGGGTCTGGAGCGGGATCCGGTTGATCGGCTACGGCGCGACACGGCCGGTTTTCTTTCTGGCCCCAAATACGCCGGGTTACCAAGCGGGGTCCGGAAACTATCTGGTGCATTTCGTCAGTGAGCGGCCGGACTCACCCGACGCGCCTGTGCGGGACGCCAACCCAGGAACCTTTTACTCGGCGATGAGCAACATCGATATCGAGATTGGGACCGGCAATCCCGCCGCCGTGGGCGTGCGTTCCCATTTCGCCCAGCACGGCTATCTCGCGCATATGGATTTTCGCATTGGTGAAGGCCGCGCCGGGATCGAGGAAGTCGGCAACGAGGGTGAGGACCTGCATTTCTTCGGTGGGGAATTTGGTCTCATCATGCACAAGCCCTCGCCGAGCTGGCCCTATCTTTTGGTGGATGCGACCTTCGCGGGCCAGCGCACCGCCGCCATCGAAACCGAGGAGGGTGGGCTCACCCTGATCCGTCCCCAATTTCGCGATGTCCCCACCGCCATTCTGGTGCGCGAGAACCGGGCCGAGGAACTGTGGATCAAGGATGGCCGCTTTGAATCCATCTCCGGGCCGGCCCTGGTGATCAGCGACGAAAAAAACGCCCGCACCCAGATCAACCTGCAGAACACTTTTTGCGCCGATGTGCCGGTCTTCGCCCGTTTCCGCGAAAGCGGTGGCGATATACCGGCGCCGGGACCGCTTTACCAGATCAAGGAATTCTCGCACGGCCTGCAAATCGCTCAACCGGGGGCCGCGGGTGAAATCAAGACCGTCATGGAGGCCGTGGTGCTGGACTCGCCGGCACCGGCTGTCCCGTCGGATATACCCTCACTGCCTCCGCAGGACACTTGGGTCAACCTGCGCGACCTCGGGGCCAAGGGCGATGGTGTTGGCGATGACACGGCCGTTCTGCGTGCGGCGATTGCTCAACACCGCACGATTTATCTGCCCAGCGGACGCTACCGGGTGACCGACACCATCACGCTGCAGCCCGACACGGTCCTGATCGGGCTCAACCCCATCACGACCCAGATCCTCATCACTGATTACACGCCGGCCTTCCAAGGCGTGAACGGTCCAACCTCCGCGCCCAGCGAACAAAGTTCCGGCTGGTGGTCGCGTTTCGCCCCGCCGTTTCCCGGCACCGGTGCGCCCAAACCCCTGCTCGAATCGTCGCGGGGTGGGGACAACATTATCACCGGGATCGGACTCGACACCGGTGGGATCAATAATCGCGCCCTGGCGCTCAAATGGATGGCGAGTGCCCACTCTCTGTTGAACGATGTGCGCTTTATCGGCGGCCACGGCACCTACGGGCCGGACGGCAAATACCTCGAGATCTACAACAACACGCGCTCAGCCGATGCCGATCCGCAAAGGCGGTGGGGCGCCCAATATCCGAGCCTCTGGGTCACCGCGGGTGGGGGAGGAACCTTCAAGGGCCTGTGGACGCCCAGCCCTTTTGCCTCGGCCGGCTTGGCCGTCACCGAAACCACGACATCGGGCCGAATCTATGCGCTATCCAGCGAACATCACGTGCGCTCCGAGGTAATATTCCGCAACGTGTCCAACTGGCAGGTTTATGCCCTGCAAACCGAGGAAGAGCGGGGCGAGAGTCCGTCGGCGCTACCGCTCGAGATCGATCAGTGTTCGAATTTGACCTTCGCTAATTTTTTCATCTACCGGGTCAACATGGACACGCCTTTCAGCACCGGCATCCGGGTGACCGATTCGCACGACATTGATTTCCGCGGTCTCCACGTCTACAGCCCCGGCAAGCTCAGTTTCGACAACACCCTGGTTGATACCACGACGGGCATGGAAGTGCGGTCCCGCGAGATCGCCTGGCTGCATTTGCCCGACCAACCCACTGCGGTGTCCCCGCCACCGTTGCCGTCAACGATCGAGGCCGGCGCGCAGGTTGAGCGCCTGGTTGGCGGCTTCAATAACATCGACGGCCTCATCGCGGATGACACGGGCAACGTCCGCTTTGTGGATGCGCGTTGGTCGACGGTTTATCGCTGGGATGATGCCGCGGAAAAGCTCACCAAGATCACCGCTGCGGGCCTGCAGCCCGTTGCCCTGGCCCTCGACCACTCCGGCGGGCTCCTGATTGTTTCCGGACACGGCAATGTCTATGCGCTCCCCCCCGGTGCCGACGAATTTTCCCTGGAAGTTCTCACCCCTGCGACCTCCGTCGAGCGACCCGCGGCCACGGCCTGGCTGCCGGTGAGCCGCTGGCGCGACGCGCATAACTGGCTGGAGACCAGCACGCGCACTGAACCGTGGCACTTTCTTTCGCCCGACGGCAGTGCCTTCATCCCGGCCCACGAGTCCTACCTTTTGCTTGGTCAACCCGATCATCGCTGGGGCCTGGGCACCGTGGATTTGGCGCGAACCTATGCCCTGGCACCGGCGGTGACCGGCCAGCCCTTCTATGCCTCCGACGAATTCGGCCAGAAAACCTGGCGCTTTGTCGTGCAACCGAACGGCACCTTGACCGACCCCGAACTCTTTGCCGAGGAGGGCGAGGCCGGCACCGCGTTTGATGCCGCGGGCAATGTCTATGTATGCGCCGGCCAGGTTTTCGTTTACGATCCGACCGGAAGATCACTCGGGGTGATTGCCGTGCCGGAGCGACCCAGTGC
>JAIPJW010000040.1 GCA_021734075.1 Cephaloticoccus sp. | reverse complement strand
CGCGGCATCATGCACGATGTGGTTCGGGCTACCGCCGAACAATGCTTCATGCCCCTGACCGTGGGCGGCGGATTGCGCACGGTGGATGATATTCGGGCTATGTTGAATGCCGGTGCGGACAAGGTCTCGCTCAACACCGCCGCCATCAAGAATCCCGCTTTTATCCGCGATGCCGCCCGCAAATTCGGCAACCAGTGCATTGTGGCCGCGCTCGATGCCAAGCGCAACCCGGATGGCAAATCCTGGTCAATCTATACCCACGGTGGGCGCAACCCCACCGGACTCGATGCCTTGGATTGGGCGCGCCAAGTCGTCGCACTTGGTGCTGGTGAGATCATGCTCAACAGCATTGACCGCGATGGCACCAAGTCCGGGTATGACATCGAGCTGACCCGTCTGGTCAGTGATGCCGTCGAAGTGCCGGTGATTGCCTCCGGTGGCGCCGGATCTTTGGAGGATATCGGCAAGGTGCTGGACCAAGGGCATGCCAGCGCCGTCGTCGTCGCGAGCATCTTTCATTTCGGCACCTACACCGTGCCGCAAGCCAAGGCTTATCTTGCCGCTCAAGGCATTCCGATCAGGCTCCCAAGCACTCCCGTGTGTGCCGGTTGACATCGCCCAAAGTCTGCAATTGCCGGAGTTTATCGTCGTTCAGTGTTATTTCCATCACCTCCTCCAGGGTCATGGCCACCTCGATCAGGCTGAGCGAATCCAAAGCCAAGTCCTCTCTCAATCGCAATCCCTCCGAAGAACCGGAAAGGAGCATCCTTTTATCTGCATCCACATAGCGAGTGATTACACCCCGCACGATCACCGGCACGTCACTTGCGGCGCGGACGCACCGAAAACGTCGTGCCGCAGCCAGGGTTTCCGGCGAACAGCGGCGGAGCAAGGCAGCCAGGATCTGATCTTTTTGCCCCGTTGCCTCCGGTAATATGATCTTGGGCAGGGCGGTCGAACTGGCGAGATATCCGATTTCACTCATGGCTATAGCACCGTATGACCATTAAACGTGCCAAATCCGCCATTCGTTTCTGAGGAATTTGCATAATGGTGTGAATATCCCAAAGGGCGCGTTTATTCCGGGACAGGCTCATTGCCGGGTGCAGTGGCGACAGCAACCTCCGATGTCTCGGGAGAACCCACCAAGACGCTCAACTGCGCTTGCACGGCCAGGAAGAATTCCGGATCGAGTTCACCTACGGGCACTTCATACCGCAGTTTGGATTTGGCGTGTTCATATACGTTAGCAGTCCCATCCTGATTACGGCCCTTGGGTCGGAGCAGACGCTTGCGCTCCAACATCAGGGCAAGAAATTGCATCAATCGGGTATTCTCAGGCGTGGGTTCATTGAGCGGATCAGCCAGGGTGACGAACAGATTTTCTGCCGTCAGCTTGAGGGTGTGCTCGGTATTCTCCTCCTTCGCCTTGGGTTTGTAGGGATGAACCCAACTGCAAACAATCGTGCCCTCGGGCTGAAAGTCCTGCACGCGCGCTTCCCCCACATCATAACGTGTGATTTCTAGTGAAGCCGAACGCAGCAAGTGACTCACCACCCGTTCTCCCTCCTGAAAAGGATCACCGGAGACAAAACAGCACTGCGCCAGAGGTTGCAGGTTCAATTCCATGGCCTTTCTTGTTTACTTCGCCTCTTGTAGGACGCTAGCAAATTCCCACCTCTGCATGAACGGACGCATCATCGCCATCGGCGACATCCATGGTTGCCACCAAGAATTCGCCGAATTACTGCAACTGCTGAAGTTGAACGGGGATGACTTGCTCATTTTACTAGGCGATCTCGTCAATCGCGGTCCTGACAGCTGCAAGGTCATTGATCTGGCTCGAAAACATAATGCCATTTCCCTGCTCGGGAACCATGAGTTGCGCCTGCTGGGTGAACGTCAGGAAAAGGATATCTCCAACGTCCGCGAGTCGGATCGGGATACGCTGCAGAAACTTCGCCCCGAAGATTGGCTTTACCTTGAAGCCATGCCCTTGACCTACGAAGTCCCGGATTTGAACACGGTTTTTGTCCATGGTGGATTTCTGCCCAACATTCCCTGGCAGAACCAAGGGGCCAATATCGTCACGCGCATCCAGGTGATCAATGCCAGTGGCCAGCCATGCAAGCGGGCTGATGCCCCTGAGGCGCTTCCCTGGGCTGATCTCTGGAATGGTCCGCCTTATGTCGTATACGGACACACCCCCCGCGAGGAAGTTTACAAGCTGAAGTGGTCGCTATGCTTGGACACGGCATGCGTCATGGGAGGACAGTTGACGGCATTTATCTTGCCCGAAAGGCGCATCGTGCAAGTGAAGGCCCGCCGACGTTATTTCCCATGAGTTCCACTCCCCAATGCCTGCTGCTTTGCATCGACATGCAACCCGTGTTCATTCGAGCGATCGCCGAGGGGACAATGATCCGGCAGCGGTGCGCTTTCACACTTTCCGCCGCACAAGGTTTGGCGATTCCCGTCATCTTCACCGAGCAGGTGCCGGCCAAGCTTGGTCTCACGGCAGCGGAATTGACCGCCCTGGCACCGCAAGCCGCAGCATTGGGCAAGGACACCTTTTCGGCCTTTGCCAATGACGGGATCCATGCTGCCATCCGGGCACATTCCCCGCGGGAACTGCTTCTCTGTGGGATCGAGACTTCCGTCTGTGTTTATCAAACTGCGGTTGCCGCCCTGCAAGCCGGTTACAGCGTCACAATCCTGAGCGATGCGGTTGGCGCACGGCGCCCCGATGACGCCCGGGTCTGCCTAAACGCTTTGGCGCAATCGGGGGCCCGGGTGTTGCCGGCAGAAACAGTGTTTTACGCCCTGCTCGAATCCGTGCATCATCCGTTCTTCAAGCCCTACACTCAACTTGTCAAAACCCATGGCTGACTCACCCCTACTTTCGGTTGCGGAACTCAAAAAATACACGGAATCGGACCATGGCCGCACCTTTGCCAGCATGCTGGTGATCAAGCGTCTGACGGCCAAGACCGCTTCCAATGGCAATCCCTTTCTCAGTGTCGAACTCGGTGACCGCGGCGGCTCATTTTCTTGCACCATCTTTGGCGACAGTCCGGCCTTTGATGCCTTGAAGGCAACGGGTGAAGGCGGCGTCGTGCGCTTTGAGGGCAAGGTGGAGTTTTATCAGGATCGCTTTTCCCCCCGGGCCAGCCGTATCGCCATGATCCCGGAAGAGGAACTCGCGGCCCAGCCCGACGTCATCCATAATCTGGTTGAGGTTGCCCCGGAAGATGCCGCGGATCTCTGGACGGAATTCAATGGTTTTATCGACGGGCTCAAGCACGATGAGTTGCGCATGACGGTGCGCACGGTCTTTGAAGAGGTGGGCGAAACCTTTCGGTGGTCGCCTGCCGCCGTCGCCATGCACCATGCCTATCGGCACGGTCTCCTGGAACACACGGTGCACATGGCCCGTGCTGCGCATGCCTTGTTGCCCCTGTATCCGGAGGTTGATCCCGATCTGGCCATGGCGGGGGTCCTCGTGCATGACACGGGGAAGACGATCGAATACGAGGGCACCCTGGCCAGTAAACGAAGCCGTCGCGGCATATTACAGGGCCATGTCGTGCTGGGATACCAGTTGGTGCGCAAAGCCGGTTTGAAGGCCAAACTCGATCACGACCGGCTGGAACGGCTGGAGCATATTGTGCTCAGCCATCAGGGCGAGCCCGCCTGGGGTGCCGCAATTTATGCCGCCACCCCGGAGGCGGTCTTTGTCTCCATGATCGACAATCTGGATGCCAAGATGGGCATGGTGCAGCGCTTGCTGCGTCAAGCTGATGGAACTGAGGATTTTTCGGAAAGACATTTCGGTCTCAATTCACAATTATTGCTGGCCAAGCCCGGTCCATAAGCCGACTTCACCCCGCCCGGGCAAACGGGCCACCAACTCACCAATTATCCATGTCACTTCCCGATCCCCACGCCATTGCGGTTCTGCTGCTCGTGTTGGGAGCGTTCTATCTTTTTACCCGCGAGAAGATTGCTCTGGAAACTTCCTCGCTGTTGATCCTCGTCACACTGGTTGTCGGATTTGAGGTCTTTCCCTATCAAAGAGACGGTGAGGGGCTGCACCCAGTCGAATTCTTTTCCGGTTTCGGTCATGAAGCGCTCGTCACAATCTGCGCCCTCATGATCATGGGGAAAGGCATGGAAACCACCGGGGCACTACGGCCACTCGCCATCATGCTGGGCCGCATGTGGACGGTGAGTCCCAAATTGTCATTTCTCGCCACTCTGATTGTCGGAGCTGTCTTCAGTGCATTTCTCAACAACACGCCAATTGTGGTCATGTTGTTGCCCATCCTTATCGGCGTGTCGCTCAGGGCGAAACAGTCCGCCTCGGGAATCCTGCTGCCGATGGGACTGGCCACACTCCTTGGTGGCATGGCCACCACCATCGGCACCTCCACCAATCTGCTGGTCGTATCCATCGCCGCCGACCTCGGATTACCCCGCTTTGGCTTGTTTGATTTCTCCTTGCCCGTGGCCATGGCCGGTTCCCTCGGCCTGATCTACCTTTGGCTCGTGGCCCCTAGGCTTTTGCCCGAGCGAAAAACCCTGCTTTCCGATAATTCCACCCGCGTATTTGATGCCCGCCTGAACATCAATGAGGACAGTTATGCCCATGAAAAAACCGTCGGGGAAGTAATGAAAAAAACCGGCGGCATGAAGATCCGTTCCATCCGGCGCGGTGAGGGACTCACTCTGAATCAACAGCCCGACGCCGTCCTGCAAGCCGGGGATCGTTTGCTCGTCAGGGACACGCCTGAGAGACTGAAAGAGTATGAGCAGTCCCTGGGGGCAACCCTGTATGGCAACGGTGACGAGCCGGTGGACAAGGAACATCCCCTCTCCGCCGCAGACCAGCAATTGGCGGAGATCGTGGTCGCCGAAAACTCACCGCTGCACTTGCGCACCATCAGGCAGACGCGTTTCGCCGATAACACGGGCCTGGTGGTGCTCGCCCTCCACCGCGCCCGCCAAGTCAGGGCCGCGACGGACCATGATCTTGATGACATCACGCTCCAGTCGGGCGATGTCCTGCTGGTTCAGGGCGGCACCGAGTGCCTGACAAATCTCAAACAACAGGGCAAATACCTGGTCCTCGATGCGACGAGTGATTTGCCACACACCAAAAAGGCTCCTCTAGCCCTAGTCATCATGCTTACGGTCGTCGTGGTGGCGGCATTCGGCATCATGCCAATTGCCGCCGCAGCCTTGGCGGGGATGTGCGTCATGGTGATCTCGAAATGTCTTACATGGGAGGACGCCGCCCGCGCGTTAAGCACGCAGGTTATTCTGATCGTGGCCGTCAGTCTTGCCCTCGGCATGGCCCTGATGCGCACGGGAGGGGCGGATTATTTGGCGCAACTTTACGTGAACAGCACATCCGGTCTGCCCAACATTGTGGTGCTAAGTGGTCTCATGCTGGTGATGGGGATCATGACCAACATCGTTTCAAATAATGCTGCCGCCGTCATTGGCACCCCGATCGCCGTGAGCATTGCCACGCAGTTGGCTCTGCCTCCCGCACCCTTTGTTCTCGCGGTGATTTTCGGCGCCAACATGAGTTATGCGACCCCGATGGCCTACAAGACCAACCTGCTCGTCTTTAGTGCCGGCGGATATAAATTTTCTGATTTCGTCAAAGTCGGCACGCCATTGCTGCTGATCATGTGGCTCAGCCTTTCGTTCCTTTTGGGCACATTATACCAACTATGACCCTTGAGTAGGCTTCAACCCAATGATTGAATGATACGCACGATCGGCAAAAATAAAGCGATGACAATGGTGCCCACCATGAAGGCCATCACCACGATCATCAATGGTTCAACCAATGACGTCAAAGCGTCGACCGCATGGTCCACTTCCTCGTCATAACCATCGGCAATGCGGGTCAACATTTCCGGCAACGCACCGGTTTCCTCTCCCACTTCAATCATGCTCGGGACCATGTCGGGAAAAATATTTGTGGCCCGTAGCGGGACGGCCACCGTATCCCCTTCCTTGACCCGATCATGCACCGCGGTGATGGCAGCACTCACGTGCACATTGCCGCTGGTGTCCCGGGTGATGCGCAACGCGTCCAGAATCGGCACACCGCTGGACAAGAGCGTCCCGAATGTGCGGGTGAAGCGGGCAATCGCCGTTTTCAAAAACAAATCACCCAGGACCGGCAGGTGCAGTTGCAAACCGTGGAGTGATTTGGTGCCAGACTTGGTCCGTCCCCAAAACTGGATGAGAAAATACATCCCCAATCCCAACATTCCGGTCAACAGGGCATGGTTCTTGAGCAAGGTGCTAGCTCCAATCACGACCTGGGTAAGAGCCGGCAGGGGTTGCCCCTTGAGGGTGCTGGCAAATATGACCTCAAACTTGGGCACAACAAACACCATCAAGGCCGAGACTATGCCGGTGGCCACCAGCACGATGATCAACGGATAAGTGAGCGCCGATTTTATGCGGCCCCGCACCCGCATGGATTTCTCCAAGAATTGGGCCAACCGGTCAAAAACCACCTCCAAGACCCCGCCCGCTTCACCCGCTTTCACCATATTGAGGTAAAGCCGGTCAAAGATACGCGGATATTGCTGCAGTCCATCCGACAAGGTTCCCCCTGAGCGAATGGTTTCCGCCAGTGCGGCGATCACGGGGTTGAAATGCGAGTTGCGTTCCTGGCGGGAGAGAACTTCCAGGCTGCGTAACAGCGGCATGCCTGCTTTGATCAAGGTGCCCAGCTGACGCGTAAAGACGGCCAGTTCCTTCGTCTTCACTCCAGAGCCGGGGAAATTCAAACCGCGCCGGCGGCGTTTGCCCGGCCGCACCCCGACCGTGCTTGATCCGGCAGATTTTTTTCGCGCCCGGGCCAACTCAGCAACGTATTGCGGGTTGACTTCCAATGGCGCCAGGCCGCGTGTTTTTAAAACCGCGATCACCGCTTCGATGGATGTCCCCTCCAGCACGCCCTGCAATTCGCGACCGCTCGCTTGTTCAATGGCAGTATAGGCAAAGCGCGGCATCTTCAGGTATATTTCAGGATTTCCTCCAAAGTGGTGTCCCCATCCAATACCGCACAAAGCCCGGCATCACGCAAGGTGCGCATGCCCAGGGCGATTGCCTTCTGGCGCAATTGCAGGGTCGGAGCCCGCAGCAACACCAATTCACGGATCGGCTCGGTCATGCGCAACCATTCAAAAATACCGCGGCGCCCAAGGTAGCCTGTGTGGTGGCAGTGCGAGCAGCCATTGCCCCGGTAAAAGGGACGATTCCCAACCAGATGCCGTTCGATCCCCGCCTGGTGCAACAGGTCATCGTCGGGCTGATAGGCGGAGCGACATTGCGGACAAATGCGACGCACCAAGCGCTGCGCCAGAACGGCCTCCAGGGTGGACGCGATCAAAAACGGCTCCACCCCCATGTCGATCAATCGGGTCACGGCCCCGGTCGCATCGTTGGTGTGCAGGGTCGAGAGCACCAGGTGTCCGGTCAATGAGGCCTGGATGGATACTTGGGCTGTCTCCAGGTCACGGATTTCACCCACCATGATCACATCGGGGTCCTGCCGGAGAAAGGATCGCAGGGCGGCGGCAAAAGTCAGCCCGATCTGGGCGTTCACCGGCACTTGCATGATACCGTCGATCTCGTATTCGACCGGATCCTCGGCGGTGAGAATCTTGACCTCTGTCGTGTTGATTGCCCGCAGGCCACTGTAGAGCGTGGTGGTCTTTCCGGAACCCGTGGGACCGGTAACAATAAATATCCCGTTGGGTCGTTGGATGATCTCAGCCACGCCCACCATGACATTTTCCGGCATGCCCAATTGCGCGAGGTCAAGTTGCACCGCCGACTGGTCGAGCACGCGCAGGACAACGCTTTCACCAAACTGGGTCGGCAGGGTTGAGACCCGCAGATCCACCGCCCGACCCGCGAGGGTGATCTTTATCCTTCCGTCCTGGGCAATGCGACGTTCCGCAATGTTGAGGTTGGCCAGCACTTTGATGCGGGAGGCAATCGGCAGGGCCAGTTGGCGCGGCGGGGGCGTCATGTCATATAGCGCTCCATCGATGCGGTAGCGGATCTTGAACTCGTGTTCGAACGGCTCGAAATGAATATCCGAAGCCTGATCGCGAATCGCCTGCGCCAAGACCAAATTCACAAATCGGATGATTGGGGTTTGGCCGGCCAGTGATTCCAGATCGGTCACCGATATATCTGACTCATTGGCCGCAAAACTGTCGGGTTCTATCTCCCTTAAAAGATCCGCCAGGCTCGTCTTGTCCTCGCCATAGTGTTGCTTCACCAGGGCGGTCACGATCGATGGATCAGTCACCACCAATCGCACCTCAAGGCCCAGCGAAAAGGAGAGATCATCAACTATCTGGTGATTGAATGGGTCGATCGCCAGCAGGTCGATGCGCCGGGCGTCCACAAAACAGGGGACCACTCCGTAATTGCGGGCCATTTCTGGTGTGATGGCTGCAGTCAACTCCGGGGTTACCACGCCTTCGCTGGCCGGCAGATATTCCCAGCCCAAATGTGTTGCCACACGTTGCAACAACTCGGAAAGACCTAAAAACCCGACATCGAGGAGCACATCTGCCAGGGGTTTTCCCGTGGTTTGGTGCTCGCTGTGGGCATTTTGCAGCAGCTCGCTATCCACCCCGGTGAGGTCAGCGCCAAGCATCTCATAAATTGCCTGGCTGTGACTTTCGAACATGGAGGCGCCGGCAGGCTTCAGAGATTCTTCAAGGTCGCACCGGCTGCCAGCAGCTTGTCCCGCATGACCACCGGGTCCTGGGCTTTTTCCACCGCCTCATCGGCCGTAATCAAATCGCGATTAAACAAACTCATCAGGTGGGTATCCATGGTGATCATGCCCAGGGCCGCACCGGTCTGAATATCGGAGGATATGCGGAAGGTCTTGTTTTCGCGGATCAGGGAGGCAATGGAGGTTGTTGTGATCATTATCTCGTAACCCGCAATACGCCCACCGCCGATCTTCTTGCACAAGACCTGGGCAATGACCGCCTGGACCGACGAGGCCAGCTGGGTGCGGATCATGTCTTTCATGTTGGCCGGAAAAGCATCCACGATGCGATCAATGGTTTTGGCCGCACTGTTTGTATGCAGGGTGCCGAAGACCAAGTGGCCGGTTTCGGCCGCACTGATCGCCGCCTCGATCGTTTCCAAGTCGCGCATTTCGCCGACCAGGATGATATCCGGATCCTGACGCAGCGCGCGCCGGATGGCCTCGGCAAAACTGGGCACATCGGAACCGATTTCCCGCTGCGTCACCACACAGCGCTTGTGCTTGTGATAGTATTCAATCGGATCCTCGATTGTGATGATGTGCCCGTCCCGATTTTCATTAATGTAATTGATGATCGAGGCCAGCGTGGTGGATTTGCCGGAGCCGGTCGGTCCCGTGACCAGGATCAAACCGCGGGGCCGGTAGAGTAGCTCACGGATTTTATCGGGGAGACCGATGTCACGCAGACCAAACATCTTGTTCGGGATCTGGCGCAGCACCATGCCGTAATTGCCCTTGGCCCGCAGCACGCTGACGCGGAACCGGGCTTTTTCCATAAAGGCAAAACCGAAATCCGCCCCGCCGTTGAGCTTCGCGTTTTGCACCTGGCTGTCGGGCGTGATGGAAAGCATCAATCTTTCCGTGTCCGCCGGCGTGAGCGGTTCCCCCTCGATCGGCATCATACTGCCACTAATGCGCAGCGTCGGCGGCTGATCAACCTGCAGATGAAGATCGGATGCGTTTTGGTCGACCACCAGGTCGAGCAAGTCATTCATTTCGTAACTCATAAGAGGGTAATTTGAGGGTTAACTGGCATCACCAATCGTGAGGGAAACAACTTCTTCTATGGTGGTCAAACCAGCGATCACTTTGCGAAGGCCATCTTCACGCAAACTGCGCATGCCCGCAAGCCGCGCTTTTGCCCGTAATTTTGCGGCACTGGCTCCCGCATGGATCAATTGCCGGATATCATCATCAATCACCATGAGCTCGAATATGCCCATCCGACCTTGGTAACCGGTGTGGTGACATTTGGCGCAACCTTTGCCCCGGCGGAATGTCGCCGTCCGGGACTGGGCTGGCGTTATGTTCAGTTGGCGCAACTCCGCCAGGTCCGGTTCATAGACCTGGCCGCATGCGGGACAAATTTTACGCACCAAACGCTGGGCCAATACCCCGCGCAAAGCGGTGGAGACCAAAAAAGGCTTTACGCCGATGTCCACCAGGCGGGTGACCGCCCCAGGGGCATCGTTGGTGTGGAGGGTCGAAAACACCATGTGACCGGTTAACGAGGCATGGATGGCAATTTCCGCGGTTTCCAAATCCCGAATTTCGCCCACCATCACGATGTTGGGTGCTTGGCGCAAAATTGCCCTCAGGGCCGTGGCAAAGGTCATGCCGACCTCGGCCCGCACGGGCACTTGGTTGATTCCGCTCATCTGATATTCGATCGGGTCCTCCACCGTGATTATTTTTCGGTCCGGCGTATTGATCGCATGCAGGCAGCTGTAAAGCGTGGTGGTTTTGCCCGAACCAGTCGGGCCCGTGACCAGCATGATCCCATCGGGTTGGGCGATCAGCCGGTCAAACGTGGCGCGATCGTCCTCCATAAATCCCAACTCGCCCAAACCAAATTTCAGACTCTCCTGATCCAAAATCCGCATGACGATGCCTTCGCCGTGCGAGGTGGGCAGAGAGGATACGCGCAAATCCAGCGTGCGTTCGCCCAAGGTGATTTGAATACGGCCGTCCTGCGGCAGGCGTTTTTCCGCAATACTGATGCCCGCCATTATCTTGAGTCGCGAAATGACGACGGCCTGCAATCTTTTGGGCGGTGACTCGTATGGAATCAAAACCCCATCGATACGGAAGCGCACCCGGAATCGACGCTCCAACGGTTCCAAGTGAATGTCGGAAGCCCTGTGTTTGACCGCATGCGCAATCAGGGTGTGCACCAGTTTTATGACCGGCGCATCCGATGCACTTGACTCCTCATCTACGTTCCGGTCCGGCTTGCCCGTGGATGCGGTCACGGTCGGATTGTGCAACAGGTCGGCCACGCCGGTTTCTTCCTCTCCATAAAATCGCCCGATGGCCTGAATTATCTCATCCACGGGTGCAATTCGCGGAACAATGGTCAGCCGTAACAAATGAACCAAGGCGTCGATGCCATCGGAATCCAGTGGATCGGCGATCGCAACCTCAAGGGTGTCCGCGACACGGTGCAAGGGGAGCAGCCGGTAATGCAGGGCTTGTGCCCGGGTGACCAATTCAAGGACATCAGTCGTCACCGCTATGCGGTTCAGGTCGACCGTTTTCATGCCAAATCTGTCAGCCAACAGACGGAAGGCCTTGCTGGCATCCAGTGCCCCGCTGCGGACGAGCCGTTGGTAGGTGGTCGTTGCCTCAGTTTGGATTTCGTTCGTTGCGGTGGCGTGCGCGACTTCTGCCTTGGTGATCAAACCCGACTCCAGTGCCAGCTGCAGGATAAATTCGTCTGCGGTGGCGACAGGAGGCATCGGATGGCCGGCTTTTTCGTTCAACGCAGACTCAAGAGAAACTCCGCGTTGGATTTCGTTTTCTTCAGACGCTGGATCAACATCTCCATCGATTCAATGGGTCCAAGGCCCTGCATGGCCCGCCGCAAACCGTAGATTTTTTGCAACTCGTCCGGGTGATAGATAAGCTCTTCCTTGCGGGTGCCGGAGCGATCGATGTTGATTGCGGGGAATATCCGGCGCTCTACCAGACCGCGATCAAGGTGGAGTTCCATGTTACCGGTGCCCTTGAATTCCTCGAAGATGATTTCATCCATCCGGCTACCCGTATCAACCAGGGCGGTGCCAATGATGGTCAAACTGCCGCCACCTTCGATATTACGGGCCGCGCCGAAAAATCGCTTGGGCTTTTGCAGGGCATTGGATTCGAGGCCGCCGGACATCGTCTTGCCTTGGTTTCCGGTCAGTGCGTTGTAGGCCCGCGCCAAACGAGTGATTGAGTCCAACAAGATGACCACATGTTGACCCTGCTCAATCAAGCGGCGGGCTTTTTCGCCCACCATCTCGGCGCAATGCACGTGACTCTCGGGTGATTCGTCGAAAGTGGAAGAGACCACTTCACCCTTGGTGTGCCGTCTGAAATCGGTGACTTCCTCGGGGCGCTCGTCGATGAGCAACAGAATGAGCGTATAATCAGGAAAATTCTCGGAAACAGAATTGGCGATGTTTTGCAACAGGATCGTCTTGCCCGTGCGGGGTGGAGCCACAATCAACCCACGCTGGCCAAAGCCTATGGGTGTCAGGATATCCACTGCCCGCATGGAGACATCCTTTTGGACCTCCGGGGCTTCCAGCAAAATGCGTTCAAGGGGATAGTAGGGGATCAGTTCTTCAAATGGGGTGACTTTGGATATGTCCTCCGGCGCCATGCCCATTACGCTTTCCACCTTGACCACGGCCGGGCAGCGCTCATCCCCCTGGGGAACCTGAACTAGCACGTTCACCTGATGGCCGCGCTTCAGGCCATAGCGCACGATCAAACTTTCCGGCAAATACGGGTCCTCGGGATAAAGCCGGTAATTGACATGTTTGTGCACAATGAATGCACCCTGATCATTGATATCGACATAACCCCGGTCCCGCAGGGGACGCTTGGCTGCGGCGGCGGCGCTGAAAATACGCACGATTAGTTGGAGCCGATTGGGCGCACCTTCGAAAGTGGCCCCATAGTTGCGTGCAAAGGCCGTCAAATCAGCCAAATTCAACGCATAGAGCTCATCCAGATATAGGGCATCACCCTCCCCGGCGGAAATTTCAGCGGCTAGGGCATCCAATGCTGCCAAGTCCGCATAACGGGCAGGATCGGGCAAGTCACCCGAAACTGGTGCGGCTTTGGCTGGACCCGGTTGTTGCGGGTGCAAGGGCCCATTGTTCTGGGTTGGCTGCCAGTTCCCCGGTCCCTGCCGACCACCACGTTTGCGTTTGTTGCGCTTCCACATGCCACGATCCTGATTGCCACCAAAATTGCGGTCACCACGGCCGCCAGAATCTGCCGGTCGATCGGTGGCAACCTCCCTCGATCCGGCATTTGGCTCATTGGAAAGATTATCTTCATTACGCGGAGTCGACTCACCAGGAGGGGGCGATTCCAGCGAGGCTGAATGAGGCGGTGTTGACGGCACGACTTCGACTGGGGCCGGGGCCGGCACTGGCGGGGATTCAGTTGATTGCTGCCCGGCACTGTCGGTCACCACCTCAGTGCTTTTGGCGGTTTTCGGCTTGGTGCTGCGGCTGCGGATGCGCGTCGGCTTTTTGGCCTTGGCGGCCGCGGGTTTGGCGGAAGCGGCAGGTGCCGCATCGTCATTGGTCGATTCGTTATCCATTGATTAAAATATGTGTTGGAAAATCAGGGTATGCGGACGGCACGTTTTCTCAGGTCGGCAATCATCACATCCACTTGGGATTGGAGGAAACTGATCGACCCGTCGTTCCAGAGAACAATATCGGAAAGCTCTATTTTATGTGCCAATGGCAGTTGCTTGGAAATTCGTTGCTCGGCGAGCGGTCGCGGAATCCCTCGCTGCTCCAGCCGTGCGAGTTGCTGTTCGGAAGATGAGGCTACACAGACTATGAAATCAAACCAAATCTCCAACTGTTTCTCAAAAAGCAGGGGCACCTCAAGAGCCCACAATTTATCTGGCTTGGCTTGCAGTTCTGATCGCCAGATCTGGAAAAGACACGGATGAGTCAGTTCCTCGAGCCAGATTCTGTCTTCATCCCGGGCAAAAACCACCGACGCCAATTTACTCCGGTCCACGCTGCCATCCTCGCGCAATACGATCGCCCCGAACTTGCCCCGGATTGCGTCCATCACCAGAGGATCTTTCAGGATCACCTCCCGAATCGTCTTATCGGAATCAAGGCATTCGAATCCCGCCGTGACCAACATGGCAGTCACCGCCGATTTGCCGCATCCCATTCCACCTGTTATGCCTACAGTCATTGAGTAAAACACCCTAGTTTGAGCTTGGCTACCGCCCGCCGTGAACCCTTACTATTCATTTAATTTTTAACCCGGCCGTTCCCCATTGGCCGCACACCATCGCAACAATGCCTACTTCTGTCGATACCAAGAATACTGCTGCTGTGGTGTCGTTTGTGCGGACACGATTCAAGGTAATGTTTCCTCAAGCAGCTATGCAAAGGCTGGATCAGTTTTTTGCTCTGGCTGACGAACTTTTCAGTGGCAAGCATCCGGATTTTCAAGCCATCGATGTGCCATTTCATGATTATGAGCATACCATGGAGGTCTTAGTCTGCATGGTTTGCATGCTGGAGGCACGTCTCAAAGCCCGGGTGGAACCTCGATTGAATGCCCGTCAAACAGAATTGGCCGTCGTCGCGGCTTTGTTTCATGATTCCGGTTATCTGCGGAGTCGTTCCGACACCACCGGCACAGGCGCAAAATTCACATTCATGCATGTGCTGCGCAGCTGCTCCAATGTGGCCACCTATTTACCTGCCTTGAATGTGAGCATCAGTGAAGTTCATGCCGTAAATGAAGCCATTCAGTGCACCGGCCCGACGAGTAAGATCTCCCAACGACACTTTGCGAATGACAGCGATGCCATTATTGGCTGTGCCCTTGCAACCGCCGACTATCTGGGCCAGATGGCCGCCCCTGACTATCCCGATGAACTGGATGCTCTCTTTGGCGAATTCAAGGAGTCCTACGACTATTATCATGTGGCCCACTCCGCACGCTTGTTCAGTTCCGCGGAAGAATTGAAAGGCAACACGGCTTTTTTCTGGGTGAATATAGTTAAGCCCAAACTCGATAATGATTTTCAAGCCGTCTATCGTTTTTTGAATTCACCCTACCCCAGCGGGATCAATCGCTATATAACGGGGATTGAGGCCAATCTTGCCAAAATAGATCAAGGACTGGCTCGCCATTCGGACAAAATTGCTTAGTCAGAAGGGATGTTGGCCACCATTGATTCGGCTGCCCTTCAGGGTATCGCGGCTGAGCCGGTCCAAGTTGAAGTCAATGCCGGAGAATCAGGTGATCCCAGGCTGGTCGTGGTGGGTTTGCCGGATGCTGCCGTCAAGGAATCCGACGACCGGGTGCATTCTGCGCTCAGTAATAGCGGTTTCGCCATGCCCCGCACCCGCACCACCATCAATCTGGCGCCAGCTGATATCCGGAAGGAAGGTCCGCTTTATGATCTGCCCATTGCCCTGGGTGTCCTGATAGCGACCGAGCAACTTAAGCCCGGTCGTAATATCGATGATTATATAATTGCGGGTGAACTTGGCCTGTCCGGTATCACCCGGCCCATCAAAGGAGCCTTGGCGATGGCTCGTCTCGCCAAACGACAGGGCAAAGTCGGTCTGCTCCTACCCCCGCGATCTGCGGGGGAAGCCGCTTTGGTTGAAGGCATCGCCGTGCATTGTGTCGAATCCCTCGATCAAGCTCATCGGTTTCTCAGCGGTGAAATCAACCTCCCGCCGACCAGTCCCGATCCGGCTTTCCTGCACAAATCCGACGGCAGCACGGGTGATTTTTCCGAGATAAAAGGACAGCATGCTTTGCGCCGGGCGGTCGAAGTCGCTGTGGCCGGCAATCACAACCTCCTGATGATCGGGCCACCAGGTGCCGGGAAATCAATGCTGGCAAAGCGCATACCGACCGTCATGCCCTCACCGCTCAAAGAGGAATACTTGGAAATCCTGGGTATACATTCGGCAGCCGGTCGCACTATCAATGGGGATTGCCCCTGGGGCATGCGCCCGTTTCGCAGTCCCCATCACACCATTTCCGATGTGGGTTTGCTGGGCGGCGGCACGATTCCCGGACCGGGTGAAATCTCACTCGCCCACCATGGGGTGCTTTTCCTGGACGAACTGCCCGAATTCAAACGTTCCGCCCTGGAGGTGCTTCGCCAACCTTTGGAAGACGGCGAAGTGACCATTTCACGAAGCGCCGGCAAAGTGACTCTGCCTTGCGCCTTCATGCTCGTCGCAGCGATGAATCCGTGTCCGTGCGGTTATCTGGGTGACACCAAGCACGAATGCCGCTGCACACCTACCCAGATTCAGCGTTACCGGGCCCGGATCAGCGGACCGTTGCTTGATCGGATCGACATTCATATTGACGCTCCTGCCCTTTCCATTGGCGACCTCCGGGCTGAAAAACTCGGTGAATCCTCCGCTGTGATGCGCGAACGCATCACCCGGGCCCGGGCATTGCAGCATGCCAGGTTTGCCCGGAGCAACGTCACCAGCAACGCCCGGATGACCCACGCCCAAATTCGCAAACATTGCCCGATGGATTCCACTTTGGGAGACTTGCTTCAGCAGGCCATGGAACAACTTTCGCTCTCCGCCCGGGCCTATGATCGCATCCTCAAGGTCGCACGCACCATCGCCGACCTGGCCGAGTCGGATGGCATCGCCGCTCCACATTTGCTCGAAGCCATCCAATATCGCAGTTTGGACCGTAAGGTATTTTATTAGAAATCGTGAGGACCGGAAATAAGCGGCCAGCCTGAAATCCGAAATCGCGCGCTTGACGAACCGCGGTAAACCCCAAGTGTCTTCCGCCCTAGCTTTGCCCTCATCGTCTAGCGGTTAGGACAGGTCCCTCTCACGGACCAGACCGGGGTTCGATTCCCCGTGAGGGTACCATTTTAATAACCTGCTGGTATTCAATTACTAGCAGGTTTTTTTATGCCCGGATTTCGCGAGAGTTATCATAAAATTCACAACACCCTCCCGATTAGTCATAGTGGTTATCGGTAGCGTTTTTAGCATCCCTTCGAATGAATTTGGGCTGCTGCTGCCCAAGACATGCTTTGTCTTACCCCATCGCTTATGCTTCGACCGTGACGATGATCGCGGACAGTTCAGTCAATCCATCCCCGATACGAGTGCGGCGGCGCATCCGGCGAATCGATCAATACCGGTCGATGATCCGCCTGACCTGGAGCTGTTATCCCGATCCCATCCCGGCCGTTTACCGTGGAGCGACTGACGCTCAGCACATCCTCCAACGCCATGATCGCGTCATCTGGTATTTGCGACTAACGCAGCGCGATCAGTTGGACTGTTTCGTCAATTCGCCCACTCCCCCAACCCTGACACCAGCCCAACGCCGCAAGCACCAGCGCCTGCTTGCATGCTACGGCCGCGCCTGGCCCGAGCGACCGGGAATCAACGAGGGCTACCAGTTTCTGCGCATATGGGAAAAGGCCGTCAAAACAGCAAAAGAGGCCCCTTGGTTGGCCCGCTGGCTCGAGGAAACGCCCATCACCCGAATCGGTCAATTCTGCCTCGCCGCGAACAAGGTAAAGGCACTCATCTGCGACGCTCTGACGCTGAAAACCCACCAGCAACTCGTCGACGATTTCATCACGTTTCCCGACGGTTGGAAATGGGTGCTCTGCCGCTACTCTGGTTCCACCTGGGAAGGCCGGCTGCTCCACCACTGCGGCAACATGGGCACCAAGGATCTCGGCTGCCGTCTGCTGTCGCTACGGGAGCCCATTCGACGCGGAGGCGCTGTTTTTTGGAAGCCCCACCTCACCTTCACCTACACCATGACCTGCATCGGCGAGATGAAGGGTCGAGGGAACACCAAACCCGCATCCCGATACTTCCCCTACATACGGACGCTTTTTTTGGACAAGCGGGTCACCGCCCTGGCCAGCCACCTTGGGTCCCTGCCGGAACGCGATCTTGCCTGGGAGGACCTACCGACGCACATGCGGCGCGAGTTGGAGCAGAAACGACTTTGGATCTTTCACTCCCTGCGCGAAGCCGCTCTGGACCGGCATATCAACCCGCCCCCACCCGACCCACCTCCGCTCTCGCCGACACGGTGGTCCCGTTTCAAAGAGAACCTCGAAATTGCCGGAGGCTTGGTCGCCATGTCATTGCCCGTCCTCCTGCCCTTCGGCTATTTTCTATTCATTGTCGGGCGGGGAATTCTGAACCGCTACATTTTAGGAAACTGAACGCAAGAGTTTGGAAAATATCGATTCCGTCACCGCGGGAATATCGCCGGATCGATCACTATCAGACGGCCGTTTTCGTCGACCAACACATTGCCCTCATGAAGATCCTCAACTAGAAGTAGCAGCCCTTCATAATCATCGTTTGACCGCCTTCGGTAACCGCGGGCCTGCATCATGGTTTCGGTTTCATCCCGCCAAGCCCCTCGCTTTGCCACAATGTCCGGTTGGGAACATACCCCGTGCAAGGCGCCCTCGTGTTCCAGCACACCTTCAAACCGTAGCGGCGCTTCCGGGAAGAGAAAATCATGCAACAAGATGCGATCAAAGAATTGGCGCCAGCTCAGACAGAAAACTTCGATCCGGTTACGTTTCCAAACCAAGCCCGATGCCTCTTCGTAATAGATATCGTTTTCCGAACCACCCATTTCGCCCTGTTCCCGCCAGCGCCGGTCAAACGTATCGCCATCGTGGAAATGATTCGTCTGGACCGCCCACGCCTTGAGTGCCGTGGCCTCCTGAGCCCTCAACGCGGCGTTATGCCCAGCTGCTGGTCGTAAATTTGGGCATACTGCCGCTGGAAATCCTGCAATGACCGCGAGGGCCGCTTCGAAAGGAGATCCGCCGGCAGCGGCAATGGCTTCTGTTTGGCGAGCTGCAAGGCGGTCAGATGGAGGTGTCGACATGTGAGTTGGGGGAACGGTTTGAGTTTTTCTGCCATGGGGCGTGGAGTCTATCACGCCGGTCAAGGGGTGGCCGTAACTAAATTTTGCGGACGAGCGACCATGACCTCAGCCCCTTGGTCAACTGTTGTCCTACCCCTGCTGCTAGTCTTGTCCCGCACCCATTCGTTTGGCCTCCGCCCGCCCAGCAAGGAATCAAAATTGAAAGCAAAACCCACCATCACCAAAGTAAACCCACGAGACTGCCAGGAGGCGGATAACGATCCTGTCCTCAGCAATGCTGGCCCCCAGTTCGTCACTGCGGGCAGTGGCCGACTCATGGTGTCGCGCAAGGGGCACAGCATCCTCCGCAGCGCCGGCATTCCCAAGCCCGTGGTCCTGGTCGATACGCGAGAGCAGCAACCCTATGCGCTGGCCTCAAGTCATCCGAACTGGATCGGCGGCGAGCGGCGTGCGACGCTCAGGGCGGGTGGCTACGCCGTGGATGGCATGGAGAGCCTCTTGGCCTTGGAGCGCAAAAGCCTGGCCGACCTCGTGGCTTGCATCGTGACTTATCGCGTGCGGTTTCTCGCCAGTTGCGCGCGGCTGGCCGCCTTTCGTTGGAAAGCGATCCTGATCGAAGCCTCTTACGAGGACATCAAGCGCGGATGGAAGGACTTTGGCATTCCTTCTGCGGTGCATCCGAATTCCGTTTGCGGCACCCTGGATGCGATCGAAGCGAAATTCGGCCTCCCCATCATCTACACGTCGACCCATCGCGAACTGGCAACCGAGCGCGCCGCCAGTTGGCTGTCCAAACATTTCACCTATTGGTGGCTTGAGCAGCACAGTCTCGGTCGGGTGCTCATTGATTCAGACCGACTTTGACCCTCGCCCCTATTCCCAACCATGCCACCTCTTCAGGAAAGTTACATATTAACCAAAACGTAAAGCCTCCGGCGCGGACCGGACAGCTTCCTTCCCAAATAAAGCCATGAAAAAGAATACAAAGCCCACCGCCCAAAAACGTAACGCCGACCGCACCCGTGCCGACAAGTTTACGTGGCAGGATGGCGACATCGAGTTTGTTCCGGAACCGGCGATCAAGCCTGCCGCCAAGCTATCGTCGCGAATCACCACCAAGGCGGCGAAACCCGGCCGCGGTCGGGCGGCCAAATCATCCTGAGTCTCCTGGCCTGCGGTCCGGCGAACCCGACCTCATCGTAGCCCTCGCTTGGAGCCCTGGTCCGGTGCCCGCACATGATCGGCCATCGTGCGATTTTTCGATCCCTCTCTACTCCTGGGACAGCAGTTGTCCTACCGCTTCTGGCAGAATCCGCCTCTACATGAAAACCATCGTCCAACTCGACTATCAGGCCATCCTCGCCAACACCGCTCAACCCGTCCATCTCGCCTTTCAATTCATCGCCCCTTCCACCGCCGGTCACCGCGAGCGACCCATCGCGTTTTCCCTCGTGCTCGACCGCAGTGGCTCTATGGCCGGGCCTCCCCTTGCTGCCGCCCTGACCGCAGCCAAGGTCGTGGTCCAAAACCTTCGCACCGAGGACCAGTTCTCTCTGGTGACCTTCGATAATTCCGCCGAGGTCGTCATCCCCATTGGCCCGGTCAAAAACAAGACTCAGATCTGTAACCTGATCGACCGTATCGTGGACGGCGGCTCCACCAACCTGACCGCTGGCTGGATGCTTGGCCGCGACCAGCTGCGCGGCACCCCCAAGGACACGGTTCGTCGCCAGTTACTCCTCACCGACGGGCTTCTCAATGTCGGCGTCATTGAGCCCGTTCATGTCAAACGCGTGGTGTGTGATGGTCTGGAGCGAGACGGCATCCGCACCAGCACCCTGGGTTTCGGTGACGAGTATGACGAGGACTTGCTCAGCACTTTGGCGACAACAACCGGCGGCTGTTTTTATGACGCCAATCAGGCGGACAAACTGCCCACAATCTTCAGTGCCGAACTGGACGGCCTGCAGAAAATTGCCATCCAGAATCTACGCATTCGGTTCAAGGCTCTCGATTTCGTCGATGCGATGGCCTCGATGGGCGGCTATACTGAGATCGCCCTGCCTGACGGTCGCCATGAGTATGCCATCGGCGATCTCATGTCCGACGAGGAGCGTGTCGCTGTTTTTGCCCTTTCGGTGTTGCCTATCCCCCTGCTGGCCGGATCCACCACCCCCGCTGCCAACCTGGATGGGGAAGCCCTGGTCGAGGTCGAGATCCTTTACGATTCGATCGAGGCCGCCGGAATCGTATCGCATAGCGAACGCCACTTGATCCGGGTGCGTCCCACTCAGGCACCGGAGGATATTCAACTCAATGCGTCGGTGCTGCCCTGGGTGTCTTCCCAGCAAGCAGCCAAAATGGTCACCGAGGCACTGAAACTCCGTGACCAGGATGATCTGATTGGGGCCCGCAAGCTCCTTTCGGAGGGCATCACTCAACTCAAAGCCTATTCCCATGATGAACAGACCAAAGATGGTTTGAATCTCTTGGAATCTGCCTTGCGGCAACTCGAGGACCCAGCGCAATACGTCCGCTCTCGCAAGGCCCTAAGCAGCATGAGTGTCCAATACTGCAAAATGAGCAGCACTGATGAATGGGTATCCGAGGCTATGGAATCGCCCTCCTTCAAGAAGCCGCGCAATCGCCGCCCTCCTACTCCTCGGCCCACAGACCAAACCACCACATCCTGAATATCTCGCCATGTGGCTCTACACCCAACACGGGTTTTATTCCATTGTCGCTGACCGAGACAACCCCGGTCAGCACTTGATTCGTGCCCGCTCCAAAACGACTTGGAGAACCTGAAGAAACTGGCCGGTCTCACCGACTCGATCAAAGCCACCCTCAAGGCCGACTATCATTTCAGACTGACCGTCACCGCAGCGGAATTGTCGCGGATCATGAACGCATTGGCAAATACTGTAGTCTACCCCAACTTCAAAGCACGTATTGCGTCCCGTCCCGACCAAAGCCAGCGCAGCGAAATCTACCATCGAATTTGGGCCGAATCATCTAAGTTATTATCCAATTAACGCATGCCCCTGTTTCAGAGTAGCTTCGGTCAACCACCGTTAATCCTGACCAAGGACCAGGGCCGGATCATCGCCTATGCCTTGACTGCGGCAGCGATCAAGCGCCTGCGGTCCAGTGGTGTGCGGCATGGCCACCAGGTCTCCGGCCGCGTGCTGGCTTCGCTTGTGCGCACCGGGGACGCCCATTCGCCCCGGCCTGCCGACGCCGCCGGACAGGAATTGTTGTTCACCACCGACGACACCGCCGACCACCTGCCCCGATGTGAACTGACCGGTTCCACCAGTGACCTGCACCTTATCGTTTACGGCGATGGCAACGGCGTCGTCGCCAAGCTTGCCGCCGCCGAACCGCGCTTCCTCCTGCAAAAAGTCACCACCATGAGTATTCCCTTGCCCGCGCTCAGCCTGGCCATCCTCGACATGCTCGAGGCGGCCCACAAGCTGCCTCCCGGCACTATCGCCGCCCAAACCC
>JAIPJW010000039.1 GCA_021734075.1 Cephaloticoccus sp. | reverse complement strand
TGAACCGGCCAATTACAACGCGCCCTACATGCCGGTCGGCACCACCATGAACGCCCCTGGCATCCCCGCCAAGCGGTTCAAGGTTGCCGCCTTCGATTTCGGAGCCAAATTCACCATCTATCGCAAGCTCGTGCGCCACGGTTTCGAGGTGCATGTGTTCCCGGCCACGGCCTCCGCCGCGCAGATCCGCGAATTCAATCCCGACGGGGTATTTCTCTCCAACGGGCCCGGTGATCCCGCCGCCCTCAACTACGTCCACCAGACGGTCACCAACCTGTTGCCCGACTACCCGATTTTCGGCATCTGCCTCGGCCATCAGATGCTCACACACGCGCTGGGCGGTTCAACCTTCAAGCTCAAATTCGGCCATCGCGGCGGCAACCAGCCGGTCAAGAATCTTGAGACCGGCAAGGTCTCCATCACGGCACAAAACCACGGCTTTGCCACGGATCCGGCGAGCCTTGCCAAGGGCGGCGCCAAGGTCACCGAGATCAACCTGAACGACAACACGGTCGAGGGCCTGCGCCATCAGGAACTGCCGATTTTTTCCGTGCAATACCACCCCGAGGCCGCCCCCGGCCCCAACGACGCCGATCCACTCTTTGTTGATTTCTACCACCTGGTGGACGCACGCAAAGCCGGGAAAATCTGAGTTGGCAGGCGGGGCAAAACCTCCGGGCGGGTCGGGAATGTTGCAACTTCCTACCTTTGTCGTTCACCTTTATCAGGGAGATTGAGGCAAGAGAAGGTCGGTCGTTGGCGCACCACCGCTGACAGGTCAAATATTAGCTCGGAAACTTCCCCCCGCCTGACATCCTGCCATCATTATGAGCGACCCAAAGATTGTCTACGATCGCCGTGACATCGAAGACAACACCGTCATGGCGATCCTCGCCTACATATGGCTTTTGTTTCTCGTGCCACTGCTGGCCGCCAAGGATTCACCGTTTGCCCGTTATCACGCCTTGCAAGGCGTCTCGCTGTTCATCGCCTGGGTGGGGGTCAATGTCGTCGGAGCCCTGCTGCCGCACAATTTGAGCGGCCTGCATTGGATCGCCTCGCTGGGACTGCTCGTGCTGATGGTCATTGGCATCATGAACGCCTACAAGGGCATGGCCAAACCCCTGCCCCTCATCGGGAAATTTTTGCTGCCAAAAAACTAAGGCATCGGCACCCATTCTTTCACGATCATACCCGCCTTTCCCATGGTCCCTGATCCCAAGATTCCGGTTCCAGGCTATCCGATGGATCGTTGCGTCAATCCGTATGATGCGTCACGGGCCGAACCCGTTCCCGTCGGGCATCAATACTGGTTTGCCGACCGCAATTTTGCCGGAGGCAACACGGTAAAGCTGAGTGCCGTCGAACCCGGCGGGCGCATGCACGAGCCACACCGACACGCCGAGGACGAATTCATGTTTGTGCTCGAGGGCACAGGCGAGTTCACCCTCGACGAGGAGCGGCGGGTCGTCGGTCCGATGACCAGCCTCTATTGTCCTTCCTGGCACCGGCACGGTCTCCGCAACTGTGGCGCAACGGTTTTGAAATATCTCGTGCTGCGCAAGGAACCACCCGCGATTCAACCGGCGTGACCGCAAACGGAAAAACAAGCAAATGAGTGCAACCAGAATCCTGCGCGCCGTGCTGATCTCAGCGGGATGCAGCTGCGCCGCCTTGGGACTGTGGTATGTGGCTTTGTTGACGACGCACAGCGCCGCACATGCCCTTGGCATAATTTTCAGGCAGGCCATCTGGGTCCTGCCCGCAACGATGGTGCTTTCGCTGCCGGTTTGGCTCCGCTTGCAAATCCGTCATCACCCCCCGGGGAAGGGATGACCCTGCTCGCGCTGGCCTGAGGACGGACCCGCCGTTAGTTCCGGGCGGCTGCGTGGCGCTTTTCCCGGCGGATCTCGTGGTTCAAAATATAGAGCGAAGCGCCCAGGATCAGCACCGCACCCACCCAGAGATACCCGCTCGGGGCATAGCCAAAGAACAGCCAGCCCGCGAGCACGTTGAGCGGCAGCTTCAGATCGTCGAACGGTTGCACGTAGGCTGCATCCGCCACGGAATAGGCCAGCGTCAGCAAATATTGACTGACCACGGTGAGCAGCCCCGCCACCACAAATAGAGCCAGGGTCATGCCACTCGGCACGGCAAATCCCGCCGCCAGCGCCAAGGCGCCATTGATCGGGGTCAGCAGCACCAGCAGCCAGACCGTGATCGTTTCGGGACGCTCACTCGTGGTGAGGCTTTTCATGATCAGGGAGGAGGCCCCCCAGAGCAGCGCCGCCAGCACGGGCAGTAGCGCCGCCGGCGTGAAGGCATCGGACCAGGGCCGCAGGATGATCAACACGCCGCCAAACCCGATGACCGTGGCCAACCAGCGGGCCGGCCCCACCCGCTCATGCAAAAACAGCCGCGCCCCGATGATCACAAAAAAAGGGGAGGTCATGACCAGGGCAATGGCCTGCCAGATCGGCACGTGCGCGAGGCCGATGACCCAGGCCTGCACGCCAAAGGCGGCCAACAACACGCGGATCACATGGTAGCCCGGATAATTGGTGCGCATCGCCTTGAACCCCAGTTTGCGCAGCAGGGGAAAGGACAGCACCATGGCGAACGCGTATTGCCAAAATGCCGCCGAGACCGGCGGAAACTGCAGCTTCATGGTCACCCACTGGGTGATCACATTGAGCAGGGCAAAGGTGACTCCGGCCATCACCATCCACAGCGCGCCAAACACAACTCGGGGCCGGGCAGTGGGCGTTGGAAGTGTTTTCATGTTTGGATAGCGCGGAAAACGGGGGAAATGGAAAACCCATCAGCCACAGCCGGAACGGCAAGCCCTCAATGACCGGCAAGGCATTTGCCACTCATTCCGGCCACTGCGTCCTGAGCGACCAGCGCACAACCGCGGTGGCGATTCCACCCTTGTTGGCCGCCTGACCATAGAGGAACAACGCCGAAAAATTGCGGCGCAAGTGCATGGCCGTGAGGGCGGGATCCTCCCGCACGAAGTCCTTGTATCGGGAGGAATAAGTGTTCTGGAGCGATGCCCAGTAATCAAAAATCTCCTCCTTCAGATACTCCTTGCGCTCGGCCAGAGCCAGGATGTCCGCCTCGATGAGCGGATAGGAGAACGGCGTGACGAAAGTGCCGTCGGGCAGCCGTAAGGTATTCCCAAAACAACCGGCGTTGCGCATCGAGTCAGGCGTGCAGTCGTCAATAACGGCCACGTCGCGACTGAAATCGAATTCGATCGTGCCATCCGCCTGTTCATTGATGATGATCGCCTGAATGCCCACCTTGCGATGAATACAACCGGATCCCTCCGGCGGGATCTCCCGCACGGTGTAGGTCAGCAGCATGCGACCGTCGTCAAGCGGAACAATGGAGGGATACATCAGGGACGGGAAGCCGACAGCGCGCACGGGAGTCCAGGTGCTTCCCGAATCCGCGGAGGTGAACAGGACCTCACCATCAAAATTGTCCGACTCAGTCCCACCCTGAAATCCGGGGTCATGCGACAATGGGTTGGCAAACCGCGCAAAGCCAAAGTCAACCCGGGCAAGCATCATCAGTCGGCCAAGGTTCGTGTAGAAAGCCACACTCTCGGTAAAGAATGAGCGGGCAACCCCGGGGTAAGCAACGCCGCGAACCTCGGCATCCTCGATCCGCCAGGTCAGCCCCCTGTCATCGGATAAGGCGGATCGGTGTCTGGCGCCGATGCCCACCCCGAACCACAACCGACCATCGGTCAGTTTAAGAATATTGCGTGAACAATCGATGCGTTCGTCTGCCGCGGCACCGGTGGCCATCCGGTCGAGAATGGTCGTGCGGAAGGACTCGCCTCCATCCACCGACCGCGCAATGACCGTATAGCTGTGATCTCTCTCGGCATGCGGATCTGGAAACCAACCGCTGCCATGGATGTCGACCTTCACGAAAAGCACTCCGTCGATGATCGAGACGGAGGGTTCGTGGCCACCGATCAGTTCACGCACATGGCGGCCCCGTTCCCAGGTCCTGCCGTCATCCTTGGATCGATAAAGGACCACATGCGTGGTCAGGGAACGGGCGGGAAGATCTGCATTCTGGGATGTGAAAATCTCCTCGCTGTGCGTATGGGTCACGAACATGACGATCTCACCGTTCGGCAAGCGCCCGATATGCGGTTTGAAATTATAGCGTCCCGGCAGTCGACTGATGGTCGCAGGGAGGGAAGCGGCCAGTCGCACGGGATTGATGACACGCACATCGTAGGGTTCGACCTTCGGCGCTTCGCTCGGTGACTCAGACAAGACCTTCATGAATCAAAACTCCAGTGTCAGGAGAACGACCTCTCAAGCGTAATGAAGTCATTCATCCCGCAATTCTGCTCCCCGGCTGAGCATCCAAGGGATGCAGACGTATAAACTCCAATCTCAACGGCCCAAGACTCACCTGCAGTTTTTCACAAAGGAGACTCCCAGTGCCCAAACTGCTGGTCCACCAGAAAGGGATGGTCATTCTGATCGTGGCGGGTGGAGCCTAGTGCACGGGCGACCATGTTTGTTGGAAAATCGCCGTCTGGTTTCTCTCCTCTGATTTGGCGATGACTGGTTATGTTTTCGGCCCAAAGTTGGGTGCTGCGGCCTACAACCTGAGCCACACATATGTCACCGTAGGGGCCGTTTGGCTGATCGGGCATTGGTTTCGGATCCCCAGCGTTGCGCCGCACTGCCATGCCTGCGTGGCACGCATCGGTTTTGATCGACTGCTGGGTTTTGGCCTCAATTATCCAAATGCTTTCAAGGACACGCATCTCGCCAACATATAACCCGGGCCAGCCATCCCCTCTCTCCCATGCTGCAACTCCCCGCCGATACCGATCCGAATAACTGGCACCGCCATTTCGCGATGGAATGCAACAACCGTGCTTGGGAACTCACGACCTCGACCCGCACGAGCGAGCAGGACCGGGAGATGCTGGACACCGCCCATGCCTCCGCCTGGCATTGGGGTATCGCCGGCAACGAAATCAATCACATGCGGGCCAAAATGCTGCTGGCCGAAGTGCATGCCTGTTTGGGTGACGGAACCCTGGCCCTGGCCTATGCCCAGGAAATGCAGGCTTACTTTCTCGATCATGACACCCCCGACTGGGAGATCGCATTTACCCATGCGATCCACGCCCACGCCGCCCTGGCCGCGGGCGAGTTGGAGACTTATCGGGAATCCTATCGCAGTGCCGAAACCGCCATTCTGGCGATCGCCGAACAGGAGGATCGCGAGATCGTGTGGGGAACCTTCAACCAAATTCCACGACCTTAGGCACGGGACGCAGGGTTGGCCCGCCGGTTACTTTCGCCGCGCCAGCACCAGCCAGTCCCAGGGATGCGGACCCAGCAACCAAGCCGGGGGCTGACTGAACTCAATGGTCCACGGATACGTCAGTTTCTCGATCGAGAGCACTTCCAGGTGGTGGCCGCGCAGGAGCACCAACAGTTCCTCGCGCAAATGGTGCTTGGTGCGCACCCCTTTGATCGCGCGAATTCCCTGATGCAGGTCGCGCACCGATCCGCGAGCCGGCACGCTCTCGGACACGGCCTCCGCGCAAGCGAGCCCCGAGCGCAGGCACCAGTCGATGCGCCGAAACTGCGTGTAATGCATCGATTCGACCGAAGGGGTCACCAGCAGCAAATGTCCGCCTCGTTTCACCTGAGCCGTAACCGCCCGCCACGCACTCATGCGCGCATCAAGGTCGGCCATGATCAGCACATTCACGCACAGCACAAAATCGACCGGATCGAAGGGGTGCGCCACCCAGCCGAGGTTGGTCTGCAGGAAATCGACGTTGGCATGGGTGCGGCAAGCCCGGCGCGCCCGCGCCAGCAGCTTGGGGGAAAGATCGCAGGCCTGCACCCGGCCGAAGTTTTGCGCCAGCAACGGCGTGAACTTGCCCACCCCGCAACCCAGATCGGCCGCAATGTGCTTTGGGTTGCCCCAACGGGCAATATGGCCCGCCACCAATCCGGCCGTGTCATTGTCCCGCACGCTGAAAATCGCGTCATCGTAATCCTCGGCCAGATCATCCCAGTAGGCCCGATTCATCTCCTGGCTGGGTTTGTTTTTTCGCGCGGCCATCAAGCGCCATCAAGCGTCGGTCCGCCAGCCCGTGCAAGGGACATTTTGCAGCGGCTCATCTCAACCCAACCACGCTTCGAATTTTTTGGCGTCCTTGGGCGTGTCGACCCCGATGGTCGGATCCTCGGTGACGGCGCAGAAAATATCGTAGCCGTTTTCCAGCACGCGGAGTTGTTCGAGTTTCTCGATTTGTTCGTAACGACCCAGCGGCAATTGGCCCAATTTGGCCAGCAGTTCCGCCCGGTAGGCGTAAAGTCCCAGATGACGGTAACAAGGGTTGGTTATGATCCACTCGTCATCAATCGTCAGCCCGAGGTCGCGTGAGAAAGGCAACCGTGAGCGGGAAAAATAAAGCGCGCGGCCATCCGCCCGCATCACGGCCTTCACTTGATTGGGGTCGTAAAAATCCACGATGCGCTTGAACGGGGTGACCAGCGTGGCCATGTCGGCTCCGGCATCCAGCAGCCCGGCGAGGGCCTTGATCTGTCCGGCACTGACCAGCGGTTCATCGGCCTGCACGTTGATCACGTGTCCGGCCTTGACCGTGCGGTTGGCCTCGGCGATGCGGTCGGTGCCACTCTGGTGCGCGGCGTCCGTCATGATGGCCTGAAACCCCGCCCCGACGACACAGTCGCGCAATTCGGCATGATCGACCGCAAACCAAAGGGGAATTTCCGGGGTTTCGGCCCGGATTCGCTCGGCCACCCAAAGCAACAAGGGACGCCCCTTGATGTTGTGCAAGAGCTTGCGCGGGAAGCGGGTGGACTCCATCCGGCAGGGGACAATGATGGCAACAGCGGGCATGGTCAGGCAGATTGTCAGCTGGTTTTTAAGTTGCAAGCCGGGTGCTCTTAACGAAATTTCCGCGGTTTAAACATGCCCACAACGGACAAAAGCGACACCCCCACTGCTTCCCAGCAACTCGTGAAAGAGCTCTTGGTGCAGAACAAGATGGGGATTCATGCCCGTCCTGCCGCCATGATTGTGCGGGTGACCAACAAGTTTAAGGCCGATGTTTTCGTTGAAAAGGACGAGGAACAGGTGAACGGCAAAAGCATCATGGGTCTCATGATGCTGGCCGCGGGCAAGGGCTCAAAGGTCAAGTTTCTGGCCACCGGAGCCGATGCGGTGCAGATGCTCGATGAGCTCGAGCAACTTTTCACCCGCAAGTTCGACGAGGCCTGAGACCATCCCAAAGCGCGAAGGCGCCAAGTTACCCAGGTTGGATCCGGAAATCCGTCCTGCTTGATTCTTCGCGCCTTGGTTTCTTTGCGCTTTAAATACGGTAAAAGGCCCGTGCGTTTCGCGTGGTGATTGCGGCCAGCTCGTCGTGGCTCACCCCCAGCAGTTCCGCGCAATACTCCGCGGTGTGCCGCACAAAGGCCGGCTCGTTGGGTTTGCCACGATGCGGCACGGGGGCGAGATAAGGCGCATCGGTCTCGATCATCAAACGGCCCAACCCCTGCAACTTCGCCGCCTCGCGCAAATTTTCCGCCGTCTTGTAAGTGATAATGCCGGTGAACGAGCCATACCCCCCCCGCCGGACCAATTCGGCCATCTCGTCCGGGCCCTCGGTGAAGCAGTGAAAGACCACGCGCGACCAGTCCACCCCGCTGGCATCGATCATGGCCACGCATTCGGCAAAAGCCCCGCGGGAATGCACCACGAGCGGACACTCGAGCTGATGGGCAAGGTCCAATTGCGCGGTAAATGCGGCCTTTTGGTGGGCGAAGAGTTCCGAGGCTTCACCCGCCTCCTTCGGCAAGTGAAACCGGTCCAGCCCGCACTCGCCGAGCGCGACCGGCAGGACCTGGCCTCCCTCGAAGTAACCGTTCAACTGCTCCACCTCCTTGGCCCAGTTGCCGTCCACTGCACACGGATGCAAACCAACGGAGTAATGCACGAAACCTAGCTGCGCCGTGGCAATTTCCCGGTAGACCGGCCAGTCCTCCGACGAAGTGCCGATGGTGACCATCGCCGTCAGACCGGCGGCGCGCGCCCGGGCGAGGGTCGCGGGCAATTCACCCCGGGCCGCGAAGGTTTCGAGATGCGTGTGCGTGTCAACCAGACCCATGTTCAGGCGCAATACAGCGGCAGGTAACGTTCACGCAGGTAGCGCAACAGGGGTTGCGGTGACAGCTCCTCCCCGGTGATGCGTTTGGTCAGGGTGAGGGCATCGTATCGTTTGCCCTCGGCGTGCACGTTGGTCTGGAGCCATTTGAGCAGCCAGGTAAAATCTCCCCGGGCAAACTCATCCATCAGCGTGGGTCGTTGGGTAAGGGCGAAATACCAGAGCTGCGCCGCGATCATGTTGCCGAGACAGTAACTCGGGAAATAGCCAAAGGCGCCGCCGCTCCAATGCACGTCCTGCAGCACACCCTCGCGATCGTTGGCCGGAGTCAGCCCCAGCATCGCCTGCGCGGCATCATTCCAGGCCCGGGGCAGATCGGCCACCGCCAAGGTGCCGGCAAAGAGTTGCTGCTCGATTTCAAACCGCAGGATGATGTGCAGGTTGTAGGTGATCTCGTCGGCCTCGACGCGGATCAGCGTGGGCGCCACCTTGTTGACCGCGAGGTAAAGTTCGTCGGAGGACACACCGCTGGTCTGCGCCGGGAATGTCTCGCGAAAACGGGGTTCGAAATACTGCCAGAAGGCGCGGCTGCGGCCGACCTGATTTTCCCACATCCGGCTCTGCGATTCGTGAACGCCCATACCCGCCGCCCGGCCCAGCGCCGTCGCATGATGGGCTTGAGGCAATCCCTGCTCATAAAGACCGTGGCCGGTTTCGTGGATCGAACCAAACAGGGAACTGAGCGGCTCGTCCTCCTTGAAGCGTGTGGTCATGCGGATATCCGCGCCGTTGCCGGAGCAGAATGGATGCAACGAGACATCAATGCGTCCCCGCCGGTAATTGAAGCCCAACTTTTCCGTGACCTCGCGCAGGAACTTCAGCTGCCCCTCCACGGAGAAGCCCACCAGCACGTCGTTGCGCGGCTTCACACACGAGGAGGTAATCTGCTGCACCAGCGGCACGAGTCCGACCTTCAACTCACTGAATAGCTTGTCGATGACCGCGGCAGACATGCCGGGATCGTGCAAATCAATCATGTAATCATAAGGCCGATCACCCCAGCCGAGGTAGGTCGCCTCCTGTTTTGCCATCGTGATGTTTTTGGCCAGCACCGGCGCATAACCGGCGAAATCCGCCGCGGCACGCGCCTTCGCCCAGGCATGGTAGCCCACACTGGCCTGGGTCGCCTTTTCCCGCACAAATTCCGCGGGGAGTTTTGTCGCCCGATCATAGTCCTTGCGCGCTTCACGCACCACCACCTGTTGATCCGCGCTCAGCTCTACCGTGGCCTTGGCCAACTCCTTCAACAGCTCGCCGACTCGCGGATTACCCGCCGCCTCGTGGGCCAATTCGGCCATCACGGCATTTTGTTCCGCGCGCAGATCAGCACTGTCGGCCGGAAGGTTGACCTGCTCGTCCCAGCCCAACAGTGAGGCGACACTGTCGATCCGGTGGATCCGGTTAAGGTGGGTCAGGAGTTCGGAGTAAACGGTATCAGTTGACATGCAGCCAATTGATACCGCCCGTGGGGCAAATACCAGCCCACAGTCTCTGATTTATAGCTCGAAAAGGGGCGCGGCGGACTCAATCCACAATTTGCCGCCACCCGACGCCAGGTTGAGTTGGGGACCCCCACCTTGAAAGTCACCGGTCAGTCGACTCTGCCCGATGCCACCCTTGGCCGCCGCCAGCGGTAACTTGCTGTAAATTTTACCCCAACGCGTTTGCGCATTCAGGCTGAATTTCTCGGCCGGATTGATCGTCGCCGTGACATTGCCCAGCGAGGAAGTGACGGAGGATGGACCGATTATCCGGGCAAACCCTGCGATGATATTGCCCGCGGCGGCCTTGGCCTGCACCTCACCGTAGGCATTCATCAGCTCAATGTCCCCGTTCGCGGTTTCCAGGGTCGCGCGACCGCCCACGGTGCCAACACTGAGGTTGCCCTGCACGCTCTGCAAATTCACCTCACCCGTGCAGCGTGAGACCAGGATATCGCCGATCTCTGTCCGGGCTGTGATCGAGCCATCGATCTGCCGAAACGAAATCGTGCCGGTTACGGTTTTGGCCTTCATCCGTCCGCTCATGCTGTCCACGGCAATGCCCCCGTTGCCCGTAGTCAGGTCGAGATTGCAATGCTCGGGCACAACGAGCTCGTAATAGATGCCTAACTGCTGCCGGTCGCCAAAATCGAAGCTCAAACCCGTTTCCCGCGGATTGGTGGCGATCAGTGAGATGGTCGATCCCACTTGGGACATGCGCAATTGAAGTCCATCCAAGGCGACCCGCGCGGCTTGCGCATTATCCTGTGTGCTGACCCAACGCACCTTGAGTTCCACTTTATCGCCCGGAGACGTGGATACCGTGATCAGCCCGCGATAAGCCTGGACCTTGACCGTGCCGTTGGCTGGCAAGGTGAAGCTCTGCTGTTCGACCCGCTGCTGGGCCCGACCGCTCAAGGTCAGCCCCAAGGCCAGCACGATGATTGTAAATAATCTCTTGGACTTCATGTGGGGAAAGGTTCCCCGCCATGTTCCGCCCGCGCAAGAATCCCCCGGTGCGTATAATTACGCCCACCTACGTAGCCCCACCCGTTTGCGGATTTAACGCGCCCGGACCGTCACATCGCCCCCGCTGGTGCGCAGCCGCAAACGCGGTCCACCGCCATTGACCGGACCGGCCAGTCGATTCTTGCCGATCCCCCCGCGCTCAATGGTGATGGTCAGGCCGGTCGCGTCGACATCACCGCCACTGGTCGAGGCATCAAGGTCAAAACCCACGCCACGATCAACGTTCACGGTGACGTCGCCCCCACTCGTGCCCAACGAACAATCACTGGTCAATTTGCCGCTGATGGACGCTTTGATGTCGCCCCCGCTGGTGTGGGCGTCAAGGGATCCGGCCACGGACCCGAGCGTAATGTCGCCCCCCGAAGTTTCCAAATCCGCCCGGCCGGTGGCGGCGACCAATTGAATGTCGCCGCCGCTGGTGCCAATCCTTACGTCACCGTCGATATGACCCACCCCGACATCACCCCCGGAGGTGCGGCCCTCAATTTTGCCCGATAGATCACCAATGGTGATATCACCTCCACTTGTATGGAGGTTGGCATTGAAATTGGCGGGCACCGTCACCACGAAACTCACCGTCACTGGGGGCCACCACCCGAAGTGAAATCCCGACAACCGCTTTTCGTATTTGGCCGCAGCGGTCACATCGTTGCCCGTCTGGGCCAGGTTCAGCGTGAGATGGGTCAATAGCTCATCGGCCTCAGCCTCGGACTTGGCCCGGATTTTCTGGTGAGCCACCACGTGCACCTGATCATCCGATCCCGGCTGCACGGTGACATTCCCGCCCGAGGTTTCCACCTTCAGGGTGCCCCCGGGTTGAACCGTGAAGGTTTGTTCGACGACACGATTGATCGCGGCGTGGGCGGAAACTAGCGGAAGCGCGGTCAAGAGACCGGCGGCGATAATGCAGGAGGTAGTTTTCATGTTCGGGAGGGTTGCATTAATAACCCCCCAACCCTGGAAAAAGTTACATCTTTTCTCACTTTATTGGGACTCGCGCAAATAGGCTGACAGGGCGGGCCGCGCGCGGAGCGCACAGCCCACCGCAAAAGCGCGGCAGGTCAATATGCGACGCTCAATGGATGAAATTGCGCCACGTGGGAGGCCCCTTACTTGGTCAGTAGGGCCGCGCACCAGCCGGCCTCATTGAAGCCCACCAACGCCACCCCCGCACCGAGCAAAAAAGGTCGCTTCACCAGATTGCCGTTGGCCGCGAGCAGGGCCAGGGCTGCTGCCGGTTTCATGGCCGGCAGTTTTTCCCCCAGTTTCTGCTCCCGGTAATCGCGGCCGGAAGTATTGAAGAGTTTGCGCAGTTCCCCATCACATGCGGTGAGCATGGTGCGCAGCTCGGAGGGATTGGGCGGCGTGTCGCGAATGGGGCGCTCGTTGAACGCGAGGTCGTGTGCCCGCAGCCATTTCACCGCCTTGCGGCAGGTGTCACAATTGGCGTAGGTATATATGGTCAGCGTTTCCATGTTACCCAACTCTGATCACGGACGATAAATTGCCAACGGCCCTTGTATTGGCCGAGCTCGGCATAAAAGCGCAAGTTGTCCCCTTCCTTGTATTTGTCCCTCAGCCGGTTACGTAGTGCCGGATCAAAACTCCAGACATCATAAACGTCGTTCCTCACCATGACCGTGAGCTTCTTGCCCGGCCTGACTTCCCCCACGACCTGCACAATCTTTCCGAGATATTTCTCATCCCGCAGGCTGGTGCCGGCGGGCAGCTGTTCGAGCTTCAGCGCCACTTGCGCCAGATTGATCGCGCTGTAGTCGATCTTGTTCACACTGGCCAGTCCTGTGTCCTCGGAGGGATTGCGCAACGAGATGTAACGATCAGTCCGGTTGTCTGTGACGGTGACAAACTTGGCAAAAATCGGCAGGTGATCGGAAAAACCCCGCCCGCGCGCACCGTCAAAGGACCAGCGAATGGGCAGTCCGTTGTCGTCGATGTTCAAGCCGGGAATCCTGGCCACGCCGAATGAATCATCCACATATTGCACCCCCCGGTAATCGTAAAGTCCCCGGGTGATGATCAACTGCATGAGGGTGCCCCACTCCCCTTGATAAGTGTCGCTGCCCCGTTCCTTGGCCGGCAGTTCAAACCAGAGGTTGTAGAGATCGCGCTTCTGACCGCGGATGACCAGTTCATTGCCCTGCGATCCCAGAACCTCATTGAGCCCGGTCTCTTTCATTTCCTTGTAGCGGACCTTCTGGTTGTATTGCGAGTTGAAGTCGCCGCCGATGACAATGTCGGCGTTGGGATCCTCCCGCAGGATTTCGTCAATCCGGGTGCGCAGGGTCAGGGCATTGGCGACCCGGGCCGTTTCGGTCTTGGGGTCACTGGCGCCGGATTTCCAGTGGTTGTTGAACAAATAAAGGCGCGCGCCATCGATCTCGACCTGCACCTCCAAAATCGCCCGCGCATCCAGGGTCGGATGCGAGATCGTCTGCTTCACCGGGAAGCGCGTAAAGGTCACGCATTTCTGCGCCAGCGCATTCTTGCTGCCGGCCCCGCGCACATTTTCCCCGCGGACCACCGTGTAGCCCGTGAGCCCTGCATCCGCCATCGCCTTCAACAAAAGTGCTTCCGCAGGCAGGTCGGCAATTTCCGGTGAAAATTTCGGTCCGAGCATCTCCTGAATGGTCATGCCTGCATAGCGCTGCAAAATCGCGCCATAGTCCGGCGGGGTCGCCGCATCGGTGAGGTCGGCTTCGAACTCCTGAAACATCATGATGTCCGGACCGCGCCCGTCCTCAAACTTGCGGACAACCTTGGTCACGTTTTCCAGTTTCGTCAGCACATGCTGCCGGCTGTAACGCGCCGGTTGGTAGTCCTCGAACATCGCCTTCGAGTCGGCATCGAAAAGATTTTCGACATTGTAAACCAGCACGATGAAGGGACGGGCCTGAAGCAGGCTCACGCCAACCAACCCGAGCAGGAAGAAAAAGAGGCATCGCCGCATGCCTTTCTGTGGTCGTTTTAATTATCGAGGTAAAACGAAAACGCGCACTCACATCAGCTTCCGGTCGCGGGCTTGACCGCCCCCGTCGTCGCCGCCCAACATGGCCGGCATGCCCGCCCCACCAGCCCGACCTGCCCTATTGCATATCCGGGACCTGGTGGTGCGCCGCGACCGGACGATGATCCTCAATCGTGTCACTTGGCGGGTCCAGCGGGGTGAAAACTGGGTGATTCTCGGCGCGAACGGCTCGGGCAAGACTTCGCTGCTGCGCGCGCTCACCGGCTACCTCGCGCCCACCGGCGGCGAGATCGAACTGCTCGGCGAGCATTTCGGCCACAGCGACTGGCGCAAGCTGCGGGAGCATATCGGGATCGTCACCAATTCCTTCGGGTCATTGATTCCCCTTTGCGAAACCGCCCTCGACACGGTCATCAGCGGCAAATTCGCCCAACTCGATCTTTGGATGCGCGTCAGTGCCGCGGACCGGTCCGCCGGTCGACGGCTGCTCGCCCGGGTCGGCCTGACCGGTCTGGCCCGGCGGGAATGGCAACATCTTTCCCAAGGCGAACGGCAACGGGTGCTCATCGCCCGGGCCCTCATGGCCCGACCGCGCCTGCTGATACTCGACGAACCTTGCGCCGGCCTCGATCCGGTGGCCCGGCGTGATTTTCTCACCTTGGTAAACCAACTCGGCCGGTTGCGCGACGGGCCGGCCCTCGTGCTGGTGACCCACCATGTCGAGGAGATCACCGCCACATTCACCCATGCCCTGTTGCTGCGCGGCGGCAAGATCACCGCCGCCGGACCCCGGGCACACGTGCTGACCTCGGCCAAACTATCCGTCGTGTTTGGCCATCCGGCACGTTTGACGCGCGGCGCGGAAGGTCTGCGCCTGAGTCTGCCCAAAGACGAATGTCACCTATCAAGTGACATTGGGACCGGCTGAATACGTCACGCTGACGCGCGTTCAGCGCCGGGTTCGGCCCGCCAGCCGCACCACATCCCCCGGCTGCAAGGGCGGGTTCACCTGGATGGGCTTGGCCGCCGTGAAGACCAGCCTGCCCCCGCGCACAAGATCCACGGCGCGTTCAGCCACTTTGAGATCTGCCGCCGCACCGGCAGCGTAAAGGGTCATGCCCTGTTCCCAGGGCACGCGCACAATGACACCGGTGACCACATCCACAAAGGTCACCATGCCCGCCTGGGCCAAAGCCGCCAGAGACTCGATGCCGGTGGCGGTAAGGGACCCACTGCTGGAGATCGCACTCCCCGCCACCTTGCCGGTCGTTTTCACCACCGCGGTGGCCGTCTTGCCGGCAACAACGACGGAGGTCAGGGCAAGATCGCCCGTGGTCTTGACCGCTTGGTAGACGAGGCAGCCATTCGATCCCACCAATCCGGCAACTGCGAATGCTCCCAAGGCCAGGCGGCGGAGCTTCATGCCGCTGGTTTAGTGAAACAGCTCATTAAAAAAGTCCTGCATGTGTTGCCAGGAGCGCCGGGCGGCCGCGGCATTGTAAGCGATGCCATTGATCTGGTTGAGCGCGGCGTAACGGTCGGCCTCCGGATTCGTGAAGGCGTGCTTCGCCCCTTGATAGGCGATAAACAGGTAGTCGATGCCCCCCTCCTCGAGTGAAAGGAGAAACCGGTCGAGCGCTTCCTTGGGCACCAGGGGATCTGCCGCACCGTGACAGATCAAAAACATCGCCTGGTTCCGGGCCGCGGCCTCCGCCGAGGCCGGGATCGGTCCGCCATGAAAGCTTACCACGCCCGCCAAGGGCGCACCGCTGTAAGCCAGGGCCATCGCCGTGGAACCGCCAAAACAAAATCCGATGGCCGCCACCCGTTTGGGATCCACCAACCCGGTCGCCAGCAATTGGTCCAATCCTGCCTGGGCCCGCTGAGCCATCAGTGGTTTGCCATAAAATTGACCGGCCAAGGTCCCGGCTTCCTTCGCATCGGTGGTCGCCACGCCCGCGCCATACATGTCGAGGGCAAGGGCCACATAGCCGAGTTCGGCCAGGCGGCGGGCCTGATGGTCGGCAAAGTCGTTGCGACCCCACCATTCGTGAATCACGAGCACCCCCGGCTGGAGGCCGGCGCCGGTCTTCGCATCGTCGTAAGCCAGATACCCCTCAAGCTTAACCCCGTCGTGTTCGTAGGGAACCGCCTTGGAGACAATTTTGGCGGAAAGGGCCAGTGGCACCGCGCACACCAGCAGGGACAAAATGAATCTTTTCATCATAAATGGAGTGACCGCAGCTTGGGTTAACCGGTCCCGGCGTCAAATCCCGGACGCAAGTCTCAGGCGGAAAAGCCACCGCTGATGTAGTCCTTCAACTGCTCGGCCTCGGCGCGATGCACCTCGGCAAGCCAGCGCGACAAATCACCCACTGAAATCATGCCCACGACTTTGTCGCCTTCCACCACGGGCAAGTGGCGGCACACCTTTTGCGTGAAGATCTCCAGTGCCTCCTCGATGGTGGTTTGGGTGGTCACGGTGGTGAGCCCTGAGGTCATCACGTCACTCATCGTGGCCTTGATGGGGTCGAGCTTGTCGCCCACCACCCGGCGCAACACATCGCGCTCGGTGAAAATTCCCCGCAATTTCCCATCGTCCATCACCAGGACCGAACTTACTTTTTGCTCGTTCATGACCTTGACCGCATCGGCGACCGTCGTGGCGGCAGTCACGGATTGAATGGAGGATTCCTTGCGGTCCAACAGAACAGAGATCGATGTTTTCATGAGGTAATTATCGGGGTTGCCCAAAGGTTAAATGCCAACCTCGCCACGGCAACCGTAATCTCCATTTTTTGGCCCGGGCTAAAGGCTAGGGTCGAAACAATTTGTCCAAGGCGCCCAGACTCTTGACCGGTGATTTCCTAACCCCGGCCACGGGCGCAATCCGGGGCTGGTTTGCCGGGGGTTGCAACGGACCGGCATCATCGCACTTGCCTCCCCGCAAGGCCGCCACCATTCGATCCAGTTTGACGGCGGAAACCGGTCCGGCCGTGCCCAATTCCTGGGCAAACAGACTGACCCGGTATTCCTCGACCAGCCAACGCAATGCCTCGCCCCCGGGCTGTTGGGTCAACTCCCGCGCCGCCCGAACGTAGGACGCGATTTGCCGCATCCGTTCCTCGTCCTTGGCCGGATTCTGTCGCCAGCGATCCGCCCGCAGTTTCATGGCCTTGAGATAGCGGGCCAGATGCGCGAGCTGGCCGTAAGGCGTGTGCCGGAGGAAGTCAGCGGGCACCAATGCAGTCAGATCCTCCGTCAATCCCGCAAAGGGTTGCGGATGCACCAACAGTTCCTGCCGCAGGGTGAGGATTTCACGCAACCGGTCCGACAGACGCGGCACGATGCCGCGCAATTCCGCTTTTGCCTGGACCAAGGCGCCGTCGAACTTTGCCTCCATGAGGAAGGGCCCGGTGTCCTCACCGGGACGGTCCGCCTTGCTTGCGATCACGCGCGCCGGATCGCACACCCAACCCTGCAACAATGCATAAGCCTGATCCTGCAATTCGTTCACGGGCAGCAGGGTGGCGGTCAAGGTGCCAAGGCTGCGCAGATCCTTCAGGTCACGCTGCAACCAGCCGAGATCGTGCCGCAACTGCAATGCGAGCAGCGCCGCCACCCCCGCATGACTCGCGATCCAGGCTTCGTCCGCCGTTTTGAAAAGGCGCAAGGCCACCCCGGCCACCCCGGCCTTGATCCCGGGAAAGGCATAAACCGGCACCCCGGCTTGCTCGGTCACGAGCACTTGCAACGGAATGTCCCCAAAGATCCACTCCGTCTGGTCGGTCTTTTCCCAGTGCGCCCGCACCTGCTGCCAGGCTTTGGGATCTTCGCGGGCCACCTTGGTGCTGGCCGCGGTGCGACATGCATCCAGGGCGGCGCGGATCTCGGTGAGTTCACGACTTGCGCACAACTCATTGCCGTCATCATCCAACAACCGCATGCGCACCCGTAAATGATCGGGCAGCGGTTTGAGCGCCCAGATGTCCGGCGAAATGCGAATGCGGAACCGCTCGTTCAATTCCGCAGCCAACGCCGCGGTCAAGGCGAGATCCCGTCGGCCCAGTGCGTCGGCCACACTTCGGGCGGTTTCCGCCAGAGGCACAAAGGCACGGCGCAGCTCCTTTGGCAGGGCCCGCAGATAATGTTCCACCTTGGCCACCAAATGACCCGGCACTGCCCAGTCGAGCGCGGTCGGAGTAAGGAATTCGGCTTCGCGCACATTGACCTCCAACGTCACCCCGTCCTCGGCCTGGCCCGGCCGGTAGGCGTAGTTGAGGGCCAGTGCCCGGTTCTCCAGCGGCAGGGATTCGGGGAACGCCGTGGTGTCCTGGGCCAGGGTTGCCGGATCACGCAAATCCTCCGGCTGCATTTCCAGAAAATCCGGTTCCGTTCCCTTGCGCGCACGCACCAGGTCAACGAGTTCCGCCACTGCGCTTATCGAGTAGCCGTTGTAGGGCGGGGATTCCGATCCCCGCCTTCCGGTCCCAAGTCCTGCCGAGGCGGGGTTCGGAGACCCCGCCCTACACACATCTGGAGCGACCGGCCCACCCATCAAGCGGGCGGCGTAGAACCGGTAGATGGCCTCGTCGAGATTCAGGTAACCACTGTCGCGGGTGCGGGTCAGGATGTTCTCCACCTTTTGCCGCACCGCGCGGTTGCAGGCGAGAAAGTCAAACGGCCAGGTAATCGTGTCATTCACCAGACCCTCACGAATAAATATCTCGGTCGCATCCCGCGGATTGATCCGGCCGTAACTGACCGCCCGGCTTTCCAGCTCAAGACCATAGAGTCGCGACCGCTGCTTGACCATTACCCGACCTTTGTCGCCGTCCCAAAACGGTTCGCTGTGCGCCACCTTCAACAAATGCTCCCCCAGATCCACGGCCCATTGCGGGTCGAGCCGGGCACAAGTCCGGGCATACAGTCGTGTGGTCTCCATCATCTCGCCCGCCATGATCCACTTTGGCGACTTCGTCCCTTTCTGCTGTGCTCCCGCCGCCGGCCTGCCGGTGGAAGGCTTGGCTTTCTTTTTTTCCTCCCGGCGGAACAACACCGAGCCGGGGAACAGGATCACCTTCCGGTCATGGGTCGCCTTGTAGAGTCCGCTTGCCTCGTCACGTTGCGCAATATTGCTGAGCAGACCCGTGAGAATGGAACGGTGAATCGCACGATAGGCAGGTGAGCCGAAGGCCGTGGTCTTCTCATCCACCGTCTTGAGCCCGTGGTAGGCCGACGAGAGCCGGCCGGACTTTTTCTCCGCCACCACTTCGTGCAACTGGGAGTGGATGTCCCGCCACTCGCGCATCCGCGTGTAGCTCAGAAAGTGGTCGCGACAAAACCGGCGCAGTTTGGCCTGCGACATCGTTTCAAACTCGCCGTGATAAGCCTCCCAAATGTTGAGCAGGGTCAGAAAGTCCGAGTCCGGATGCAAAAACCGGCGGTGGGCGGCATCGGCCTGGGTCTGCTTTTCCAACGGGCGCTCGCGCGGATCCTGGATGCTCAGGCCCGCCGCAATCACGAGCACTTCCACCAAGGCCTTTTCCTGGCGCGCCTGCAAAATCATCCGCCCGATCGTCGGGTCCACCGGCAGTCGCGCCAGTTCGCGTCCGATGGGCGTGAGTTCCCGACTGTAGGGGTGGACGGGCACGTCCCTGTGCCCGTCATGACCGTCGCGGAGAGGCACTGCTCCCCGCTTTGCGCCAACGTCACTGTAGGGCGGGGATTCCGCTCCCCGCCTTGCTGTTTCCTCTCCATCCACGGCGGGGCTCGGCGACTCCGCCCGCCCATCCGCCAGCGCTCCCAACTCCTCGAGCATCGCATAACCCGCGCGCACCGATTTGGTTGCCGGCATGTTGATGAAGGGAAACCGCTCGATGTCACCGAGACCGAAGGCCTTCAAGCGCAGGATCACATCGGCCAGATTGGCGCGCTGGATTTCCGGCTGCGTGAAACGTGGTCGCTCCAGAAAATCCTTCTCGGAGTAAAGCCGGACGCACACGCCCTCGGCCACCCGGCCGCTGCGGCCCTTGCGCTGATCCGCGCTTGACTGCGCCACCGGCTCGATCGGCAGGCGGCGCGTGCGGGTCTGGGGCGAATACCGGCTGATGCGTGCGAGGCCGGTGTCCACCACGTAACGAATGCCGGGGATGGTCAGCGAGGTCTCGGCAATATTGGTCGCCACCACAATCTTGCGGCGCTGGCTGGTCGCGAATACGCGCTGCTGTTCCGCATTGCTCAGCCGCCCAAAAAGCGGCACGAGCTCGCAATTGGACAGCCGCCGCCCCTCGAGCAGTTCGCAGGCCTCGCGGATATCACGCTCACTCGGCATGAACACCAGCAGGTCGCCCGTGCGACTCTCCTTGACGATGCGCAACACCGCCTCCACCGCCCCGTCGATGTAGTGCAGCGCCTCCGCCTTGGCCGAGGCGACGGCGGCCTGGTCCGCCTTGTCTTCATTTTCATCATTCTCGGCGTAGTCACGGCCCAGCTCATCGAGCGGGGCATAGATGACCTCCACCGGAAACGTGCGGCCCGACACCTCGATGACCGGGGCATCGTCAAACGCCGCGCTGAACATCGCCGTGTCGATCGTCGCCGACGTGATGATGATCTTCAACTCGGGTCGCTTGTAGCGCAGGGTGCGCAGATGCCCGAGCAGGAAGTCAATGTTGAGCGACCGCTCGTGCGCCTCGTCGATGATGATGGTGTCGTATTCGCGCAACAGCGGATCGCCCTGCACCTCGGCGAGCAACATGCCGTCGGTCAAAAACTTGATCACGGTTGCCCCTGAGGTCTGGTCATTGAACCGGATCTTGCAGCCCACCTCGCGCCCCCAATCGACCCGAAGCTCGTCGGCCACCCGCCGCGAGACCGAGAGGGCCGCGACCCGCCGCGGTAGGGTGCAGGCAATGCGCCCCCGGGTGCCCCGCCCGGCCGCCAGGCACATCTTGGGGATCTGCGTGGTTTTGCCCGATCCGGTCTCGCCGGCTAGGATCACCACCGGGTGCTCCTGGATCATCGCCACGATTTCCTCAGCGCGCACGCTGATCGGCAACTCGGGGGGAAACTCGAGCCGGAAGGAAAAGGGCTTGGACGGTGGCTTGGACACGAAACCCCAGAGATTTCCGCTCCCCGCCGGAATGACAACCCTTCGCTGCGGGTCGCACTTGCGCCCCGCCGGCTCCGCGCTACGGTTCCGCCATGTCCAAAGAGCGATATATAGCCGCCAAGCAGAAGTGGGCCGAGAAACAAAAGGCCAGCGGGGTCACTGCCCGTGCGGTCGCGTCAGCTGATCGCCTGCCCCCGGGACAAAAGTTGACCAACGGTTTCCCCGTGCTCGATCTGGGGGTGCAGCCGGAGATCGCCCTCACCGACTGGACCCTAACCCTTGACGGGCTCGTGGATAAACCCGCCACGTTGTCGTGGACGGCGTTCAACGCCCTGCCGCAGGTGGAGGATATCAGCGATTTTCACTGCGTGACCACCTGGAGCAAATACGACTGCCGTTGGGGCGGGGTCGCCTTCACCACCCTATATGAACTCGTGCAGCCCCAGGCCGGCGCCAAGTTCGTTTACTTCACCAGTTACGACGGCTACTCGACCAATGTGCCGCTCGAGCAATGCCTCGACGATGATGTGCTGGTCGCGACGTCGTTCGACGGCGCCCCGGTCTCGCGTGAACACGGCGGCCCCGCCCGCATCATCATTCCCAAGCTCTATGCCTGGAAGGGCGCGAAGTTCGTGAAGGCCATTTCCTTTCTCGCTGAGGACAAACTCGGCTTCTGGGAAGTGCGCGGCTACTCCAACACCGCCGACCCCTGGACCGAGGACCGCTACGCGTAAGGTTCACCCAGTCTTTCTCCTTAATCTTTATCTTACTCTTTCGTCAGAGAGCTCGATGCATTCCCTTAAGTTTCCCCCGATTCGAACGATCTGATTGCGAACAGCATGCCGGGTGGTGATTCCACTCGACGCCTTTCGACCATCACACCCTCAAGGTGGACCGTGCGCTCCGTCGCGCGGTCTGCCTTGGCCGCTCGCGGAGCGACCGGCCCACCTCCAACCCCTGTTCCCCTGTAGGGCGGGGATTCCGCTCCCCAACTTTCGGCTCCCGCACCCTCAGGGTGGACCGTGCGCTCCGCCGCGCGGTCATCTCCAGCCGCTCGCGGAGCGACCGGCCCACCTCCAACCCCTGTTCCCCTGTAGGGCGGGGATTCCGCTCCCCGCCTTTAAGTCTCTCGTTTTCCCGTGGCAGGGAGCGGAATCCCCGCCCTACAATTGCAACCCGGTGGGTCAATTCACCGGCTCGTTCCAATTGGCGAACCAGGGGGCCTCGGCGGAGGTGATCTCGTGATGACGCATCGCGTCCCCCGCTCCCACAATGAAGCGCTGCAACGAACGATCACCACCTGCCAAAGTCGCTTCAGCCGCAACCAATAGCTCGCGCGGATAAATGGCCGCCAGCGGTTCGAAATAACCCTCGTGCCGCCCGACCGCACCTACGCCCGGCGAGCAGAGTTTCATCAACCCGGAGAACCAGGCCCCTTCCATGTGGGGCAGGTCCACCGCCAGCACCAGCAGGTGCGTGGAAGTCATGGCTGCCATCGCCGCGGCGAGCCCGGCCAAGGGCCCCGCGTCAACCTGCGCGTCGTGCACCACGGGGATGCCCGCGGGCACCCAATTTTGCTCCGGTCGCACGGACAATTGAATTTTAGCCACTCCGGTGCGGGTCAACACCGCCCATTGCCGGCGCCACAACGGCAGAGCACTCCCCGGGTGGTCCGTGCGCTCCGTCGCGCGGTCATCTCCAGCCGCTCGCGGAGGGACCGGCCCACCTCCAACCACGGTTCCCCTGTAGGGCGGGCCTTCCCCCGGGTCCACCGGCAACAGTGCCTTGTCCCGCCCCATCCGGGAGGACTGTCCCGCGGCGAGCAGCACGGCACTGAATGAAAGTGAAGACATGCATCCCAACTCGTAATCACGAATCTGCACGAATCGACAGGAATAATTTCCCGCGAGCGCGGGAGATCCAAGCCTGCCACCGAAAAATTTCTCCAGGGATCACCGGACTGAACCATCCAGAGCGTGGGAAAATTCGTGCAATTCGAGCCAGTGCCCCGCAACCTACCCGACGCCCCGACCTGTTTTCCCACCGCAATTTTTTCTTCCATGGCTGGATCAAGCAAGACTCTCGCTAACCGCATTCTCATCGGCCTCGTGATCGGCGCCATCGCCGGCGTGGTCACCCTCGGCCTCGGCCACTTTTATCCGCCGCTGCTCACCTTCATGCAGAAGGTGTCCACCAATGTTTTCGACCCGTTGGGCCAGGTGTTTCTGCGCATGCTGTTCTT
>JAIPJW010000038.1 GCA_021734075.1 Cephaloticoccus sp. | reverse complement strand
GCCCTGCAGGCGGCCGGTGGTTTCGACATTGTGATCAACAATGCCGGTTACGGTGTCTTTGGTGACTTCGCCGAGACTGAATTTGCAGTTTGGCAGGAGCAAATCGAGGTCATGCTGATCAGCACGGCCCGATTGAGCCACGCGGCTTTGCGGGCGATGCGAGTCCGTGGGAGTCCGGCCGCCCTGGTGAATATTTCCTCGTTGGCTGCAGAGTTTCCGCTGCCGTTCCAGAGCATTTACAACGTGGTCAAAGCCGGGCTGACGGCCTTGAATGAGAGTCTGATGATCGAAACGGCGGGCTCACAGATCGTGATACTGGACGTCCGCCCGGGGGATTATCGCACGGATTTCGAGAGTTCGGTGCGGCGCCCAACTCAGTTGACCGCCGGCGGCATGACCCGGACCTGGACTGCCTTTGCCCGAATGATGCAAAGCGGACCTGACCCCTCGCATGCAGCGTCGGCGCTGCGTCGGGCGTTGTGGCGCCGTCGCAGCCAGACGGTGCGTTGTGGTCGGTTTTTTCAAGCGGCCATCGCCCCATTGCTGGCGCGATTCGGCTCACTCGGCCTCAGGCGCAGGATCCAGGCGCGCTATTTCAATTTATAACCATGTCCAAGGTCCGCATCCTAGTTCTAACTTCCAGCACCGGTGGCGGACATGACGCGAGGGCAGAGGCCTTTGCCGAGTGGTGTTTCCAACTTTATCGGCACGATGTTGATGTGCGCATCGAGCAAATGTTGGAGAACTCATCGATCGTGAATCGTTCGGGAGTAAATTTATACAATTGGATTCAGCGCAGGTCGCCGTGGATGCATAAGATATTTTATACAATCGTTGAAGGGTTGAGCATCCTGAACCGAAGCTCGGTCACGTTTGGCCGGAAGTTTTATCTGCAGGTGTTGCATGAGTATCGCCCTCACCTGGTGTTGAGTATGCATGACTGCCTTAACCGGGGTTATTTTCAACTGGCCCGGGCAGTGCTCGGCGCTGATCATGTGCGCACGGCCACATATTGTGGCGAGTTCTCCGGTGGTTGGGGCTACTCACGCAACTGGATTGAACCGAGTGTGGACCTGTATTTCTCCCGAACCCCGACGGCACGGGATTATGCCATCAAAAAGGGAATTCCGGTTGAGCGGGCGCGAGTGCGGGGACATCTGATGCTGCCGCGTGCCTATCTGGAATCAATCCCGCGCGAAAGCCGCGGCAATTATCTCGAGAATCATCTCGGGTTGCGACCCGATCGATTTACCGTGTTTTTGGCCACTGGCGGCAACGGGGCCAACAATCATCTGTCCTTGTTGCCTACCTTGGTGCGTTACGCCGACCGCTGCCAAGCGGTGGTTATCTGTGGTCGGAACAAACAAGCCTATAATGATTTGATTCACTGGCGGGCCAATCATCCTGAATTCCACTGTTATATTGAGGGTTATTCGGAAATCATTCACCTGCTGCTTCAGGTGAGCGATGTCATCGTAACTCGGGGCGGCACCACCACCTGTGCCAAGGCGCTGAACTTCGGCTGTCCCATTATCTTCAATGCATTTGGGGGGATTATGCCGCAGGAACAGTTGACCTGGAAATTTTTTCGCAATGGCGCTGACTCACAAAAAATAGAATCGGCGGCGGATTTCGCTGCCGTCATGGGTGAGTGGATGCGCAATCGGGCCAATTACGATATTGCCCTCAAGAAATTCCTCGAGCTTCGCTATGAAGAGGATCCGACAATCTTGATCGACGAAATAGTCACCTTGGCCAACACCGTGCGTCAGGCAGATTTGGAGCGGCAACCTTTTCCACCCAAGGCGCCCTCCGTGACAAGTCTGGAGGACGGGTTTATGCCCACCCCGATTTAAAATGAGGCGGATACCTCGACCTGATGTCCGGGCTCGAGGATCAACTCACCGGGTGACAGGCATTCAATCTCGTCGTTCTTGTAAAGACGAACATGCAATGGTTCCGCGGCGTCCTTGGTTTCCCATTGCCATTTGCCGATGGAGACAAATTGCAGCGGCACGCCTTTTTCGGTGTTTAGCCCCGCGCCATCACCGCGTAAAAACAAGCGGTTGCCGATGCCAATGTAGGCTGTGACAAACAGGCGGGTGGCGCCGTCGCTGGCGATCGATCTCGGTTTGGTTTCCAAGTCCCCGGAGGATGAGTCAACATCCGACAGGCTGAATTCCTTGGCAGGGTCCATCGGGGTCGCCAACGGTAATTCCACGGGTTCGGACGGTTTGGTTTTTTTGGGCGACGGAGATTTCCTGACGGGCTTTGGCGTCACCTCGACCGCTGCCTCAATGGCTTCAGAATCAGCCGATGGCCCGGGATGTTCCCCCTTGGAGGTGACAGATTCCACCGCACTTGCTGCAGCCAGCGTAGCTTCGGCCACTACCGTGGGCTCAACGCCGGAGGCAACAGGGGCTTTCGGGTTGGATGTGGGTTCCTGGTTTGCGGGAATGGACTGCGGTTTTACGCCCATAGAGGCCGCGGGCGCAACCGACGCAGTTTGCTTCAACTCGACCAAGGTCTCTTGTATTCTATGCAGGGTGGCGTCTAGCTTCCGGGATTCGGATGCACGCAGGGTCTTGATTTCCTGGTGCAAGGATTCAGTCGCCTCTGTCATGGACTTGGCCAGTGCCTCGTTAAAATCCCGGATGCTATCGTCCAACTTATCGGGCAGGGCCTCCGCCTGGGCGAGTTGCTGGCGCGCCACTTCCGTGAGTTCATGCAGGCTGGTGGCTGCCACGCTGATCTGTTCGGCTGAGTCCGCAACCGTCCGGGTCAGGGCTTCAAGTCCGCGTTGGCGTTCATCCAGGGCCTCATCCTGCTTGCCTGCATAGTCTGTGAGAAATGGGAGCACCCCGAGAATGGCTGCGAGAGCGACGCAACCGGCTATGGCAATGATCACGGGGTTGGCGTAGGGCAGGGGGCTGTATTTCGCGAGGAGAACGGCGCACCCCAGCAGGACGGCATCACCGATTAGAAAAGGCCATTTGGGTAGTCGCGGAGTATCGGAGGGAAGGATGCTCATGGGGCGCAGCGGACGTGGTGATTATGTGTGCCGGGGCGACGGGATGCTCAAGGACAAAGCATGGGTAATTGCGGGATTGTCAGACGGGCGAAAATCGGCAGCTTGATGGAGCGAATGAGTTTCAGCCATTTCATGCGCATTGAACGCGACGACCAGGCCGGATCAAAGCATTACATCGTGCATACGGTCGATCCGCGGTTCTCGATGGAATTGACGCCGGATCACGAAGCCCTTGACAAGGTGGGCAAGGGTGTGATCAAGCGGCTATGTCTGCCCAACTCATGGGCCGGGGATTATGGCCAATGCGCCAAATTGATTGGCCCGGCTCAGGATTTTTTTGCCCGGTCATTCAACGAACCGGTGCCCAAGGCCGTCAGCCGGAGGTTTGTCCGCTGATCCCAGACAAAGGTCTATTCACCCGTCAGGTGGTAGCGATACAGGAGGTAAAGTGCTTCGGCATTCAGCGGACCCTTGGCGGTGGCCCGGGCGTAATCCTCTGGGATGATGAAACCCGCCTCCGTGGGGCTGAGTTCCTTGTCCTGATCGGTATCGGCAAGCCCGAATACGAGAACCAGGCTGGCGCGTAGTTCGGAAAAATCAAAACGGCCGTTGTGATTGGTATCATCCCAACCGGATGCTGCGATCAAGCGAAACAGGGTGTATTCCATCAGATTGAGAAACTCGCCGCGATTGATGTCGGCCACATTGAATAGCGCGCGACGCAGTTGCATGAACTCCTTGATCCGCAGAACGCCGTCCTGGTTGGTGTCGGCCCGGGCAATGATGTTTTCCGAATCAGCGTCACTCGCAATCTCATCGGGCTCAAGAATGTCATTCCTGTTGAGGTCGCGGTGGCGAAACAAGGCGAAGGAATATTGATCCCACTCAAGCATGCTGATCTGACCGTTTTTGTCCAAATCGATCCGTTCAAATGACGTCCGGAGAGTTGCCGCATCCGGCAATGCCTGGAGCGAAGTTGCGCCAGCGGCCAGGGCCAGGATCAGTTTTAACCAGCGAAGCATGGCAGGATTTTACCCCTTTTTGCTCACGAGCGGTTGGCGCGCTTCCATGCCTGATAGGCCTTGTCGTCCAGGGTGAACAATCGGGTGTCGCGTTTTGGGGTCGGTAGCGCGGCGGAGCGTTCAGCCGCCGGAAGTTGCAGGCCGATTTTTCCCCCGAATGTTTCCACTGGTGTGGTGTTAACCGCCGCGACCGTGAGGGACTCGGTGTTAAGCCGTGCCGTGCTGGTCTGACAACCGGTGAGCCAGAGGGCGGAGGTGATAAGGAACAGGGCGGAGAGTTTCGGGTTCATGGCGGGATTTGTTGAGCACAGCATAACAAATCCGCCTGCGCTGGCGCATCGGTAGTATTACGTGAAATTCGGCTACGTAGTTACCGCAACCGGTTCAAAATCTACGCCACACGTAGACACAAAGCGAAAAGAGCAAACCGATCCGAATCGCCCCCTCAAAGGTAAGAATCACCAACAACCACTTGAGCCCGCTGCTGCGCCGCAAACCATACCCGATGGCGCTGACACCGAGGAGGCAGAGGCCATGCACGCGGCCCTGGGATTGGATCAAAAGGGAAAGCATCCATATCCAATAGAGAAACAGGGCGCTGCTCCAGCCGAAGGCCACTAATTCGCCCGGCCCCAAGGTGCGCGGGTCGCCATTGCGCTCAATTTGCTTAATACCCACGTAACGTTCGCATATGACAAGCTGCCACAGCTCAAAAAGCAGGAACAGGGGGGCAAGGAACAGGAGGATAGGCACGGTCAGAGTCTCGTTGGAATGGGGATCGACGCCAAGGCGGAAGCTTCAGGCACACTCGAAGTGCGTTCGGGCCGCATTATTTGCCCGCATACCAAAAGGCCCGGCGCCAGTTGTGGCGTTGCAGTTTTTCCGCGAGTTCCGGTGACATGGCCGGAAGGTCGCTCACTCCGCAGTTCGCTTCAGCCTGGGCCGGGTTGCGGGTTCCGGCTATGACGACCGAAACGGCCGGATGCGCGAGGACGAACTTCAATGCGGCCTGCGGCATGGAGTAGCCTGTCCCAACCAAATCGGTGCGGATATCCTCAACCCGTTTGATCGTGCGGGCAAGACGATCACCGGCAAAAAAACGGGAGCGAAAATCATCAGCGGGGAACTTGGTGTGGGCGTTGAATTTTCCCGTGAGCGACCCCTCATCGTATGCGACCCGCACGATAATGCCAACGCCGCACTCTTTGGCCGTGTCCAGCAACTCGGCGGCAGGTTCCTGCTCAAACAGATTGTAAATGACCTGCACACTGTCCACCCATCCTCCGCGCATCAGATCGATGACGCTATTCTGGTCGTGTTCGGGGGTGGAGACACCAATCAGTCCCACCAGACCCTCGCCCTGCAGTTTGCGGAGGATTTTGAACGGAGCGGGATTGCGGTTCCAGGCCCGGGTCCAGGTATGCAGTTGCAAAAGGTCCAATTTGTCCGTGTCCAGACATGCCAGGCGTTCCGCAATGTTTTCGCGCAGGTAGCTTTCAGGATAACGCGCCTCGGCCGTGTCCCGGGGTGAGGGAGGCCAATCCCCTGCCGTGGGCGGGGTCTTGGTGGCGACAAAGACCTGCTCCTGCTTGCCGGCAGCCTTGCGCTGTTTGAGCACTTGGGCGATGAGACGTTCACTCTTGCCGTTGCCATAGCCAGCGGCGGTATCGATGAAATTGCATCCGAGGTCGAGGGCCCGGTGCAAGGCGGCCAGGGAGTCGTTGTCAGCCTGCGTGCCCCAGGCGCCGCCTATGGCCCAGGCGCCAAAGCCAATTTCGGAACAATTGAGGGGATGTTTCCCGAATGGTCGATATTTCATAAACAGGATGTTACCAGCGGTGGGGCTGCGGACCGAAATCGGCGTCGTAGTAAACGGATACGTGGGTGCCCGGTGGCACAATGGCATCGACAGCCTGCAAATCAGCCGCGGTCAGTTTCACGTCAAGGGACTTCAGGTTGTCCACCAATTGATCAAGGGTGCGTGGTCCGATGATCGGGCTGGTGATGCCGGGTTGCTGCAAGGTCCAGGCAAGGGCAAATTGAGAAAGGGTTACTCCCTTGCTCTCAGCGAGGGGGAGGAGTTTTTCCACCACATTGAGGGCTCCATCGTTCCACCTTTGTGCCAGAAACGGGCTCTTGTCTGTTTCGGCGAAGCGCGAGCCCTCGGGTGCGGGTTGGCCGGCCCGGTATTTTCCGCTTAGCATCCCGCTCGCGAGCGGGCTCCACGGCAGGGTGGCAATGCTGTAACTACGGCACATGGGCAGCAGTTCACGCTCAATCCGACGGTCGAGCAGGTTGTAAGGGGGTTGTTCGGAAACGAAACGGTTCAGGTGAAGCTCCTTGGCGCACCAAAGTGACTCGAGGAACTGCCAAGCCGCAAAAGTTGAAGTGCCGGTATAGCGCACTTTGCCGGCCCGCACGAGGTCGTCGAGGGCGCGCAGGGTTTCGTCAATGGGCACTTCAGGTTGCGGGCGATGGATTTGATACAGATCGATGTAGTCGGTTTGCAGACGGCGGAGGCTGGCTTCACACTGTTGGATGATGTGGCGCCGGGTGTTGCCGCGCATGTTCGGATCGTCGGCATCCATCGCTCCGTGCACCTTGGTGCAGAGAAAAACCCGGTCGCGGAGTCCATTGCGTTTCAGGGCTTCGCCGGTGAATTCCTCGCTTTTTCCCCGGGAATAGATGTTGGCCGTGTCGATGCAATTGAGGCCGGCCTCAAGCGCGTGATCAATGATGCGGCAAGTGTCTTCCAAGTTGGTTTTGCCCCCGAACATCATGCAGCCCAGGGTGAGAGGACTGATTTTAACGCCAGTGCGGCCAAAGATACGGTATTCCATGGCGAAAGACCCTGTCATGCCTCACGTGCAATGACAAACCGACTTATGGATATTTCCACCGTCCCTCAGACGAGATTAACCCTGCTGAGGCTTGCGAACGAAATCCTCACCGTTGAAGACCAGAGTGTCGGTATTGCTGATAAAAATGACGCCCAGGCGGAAAGCCCGCAACACCGGCCCGTGGCCCGTCATGTTGGCCAGATCATAGGTATCCGGGGTTTCATCCTGCGTAACGCCAGTGGCACTTACTTCGACGCACTTGAGCTTGCCCGCCGCGTCGACGATCAAAAAGGTGTTGTTGCCTGCATTGACATAGCGCCCGACCACTTGCTCCTGCAAGCGGGTCAGTTGCACCTGGCTCGCAATCGGTTTGAACGCGTTGTCATTGATCAAAGGGTTGGACCGAAAGGTGAAATAGAGCGACAAACCCAGGATGCAAAGACTGACCCCAAAGATACCAATGCTGAGAAATCCCTTGGTGGAGGCAGCCTGGTCGATCAATGAAATGGAACCAACCTGAATCACATGATCGGGCTGATCAAGCCAGCCTGGCACTTCATCCGGGTTCATATGGATCCAGGCGACATTGGCCTGCCCAATGGGCTGGAGACGCACATTCCCAGGTGCTGGTTTGACCGTGTAATTACCCCGGGTTCCGTAGACGAGCAAATGCGGATTGGCCTCGCCCAGTTTGGTGGTGTCTATGGCGGCGACTTTTTGGAGTAATCTCACCAGTTCGGGACCACGTAGTTTGCCCAGATCCAAAGCACTCACCTGCGGTCCGATGTCCCTCGTGTCGAAGGACATTTCACGCAGTTTCACGTAGTAACTGGAAATGTTATCGTTCGACGACATAGAAAGGTGAGTTGCCCGGTCCCAGCAGGAAGGAGCCGGTAGTGAGATCGCCATCATCAATCAGCCGATCAACGGTCGTGAGCAGGCCGACATCGGTGGTGACCAAATTAGTGCCATCGTCGCGGATGCCGATGCCCACCTTGTATTGGGTTCCCTGCGCGGTCTTTTCAAATTCGTAGTTGTAACATCCTCCGATCGCAGTCGGTTCCAGCCACTTGGAGGTCACGTAAGTTTCCATGCCAACCGGGATTTCCTTGGTGCCTGAATCCGGCGGGTAAATGGCTTCCTGCTGGGTATAATTGATAAACCATTGGGATATGGTCCGCAAATCGTTGGCCAGGATGTTGGCCCGTGACACCTGCTTTGCGTGCACGATGTAGGGTATTCCTACGGCGGCGAGAAGGGCGATTATGGTAACCACCACCATGATCTCGACCAACGTAAAGGCACGCATGTGCCCTGCATTACGTGTGAAATGAGAAGGTGAAGTGGGGGACATAAACGTGAAGACGCGCTAATTACGACAAACAATGGCTACGTTGAGGCCAGAAGAAAATATGTTTTTTGAGTTATAAATTAAAATCCGCTATCTAGCTTAATCAATTACATCCCATATTACTTGGGCCTCTACATCAGCATTTCACCCAATGACGCGGTTTGACAGCATAGAAAGAAGCGTGGCCATCTTGAACTAAGGCCCAACTGGCTCCCTCGCATTAGCTGCATAGCAACTAGGTCCGAAAAGGCCTATCGCGCTAATTTGGCTATATCCTTCCAGCCAAGGAACTGGGGCGGGTTGATCGTTACCTTCTCGGACTGTGAAGCAAGTATGGGCGCGTTGTGACAATTTGCATACCAGATGCTGTCAAAGCTGCCCGGCAGGTGACCCCCGACGCTTGGATTTTGGAAAGAATACGGACCGTATGGTCCGGGGTCTGTTGCGTTACCTTGTTTTACGAACGAAATTCTCGCCGTAAAAGATCAGGTTGTTGGCATCGCGAATGATAATTGCCCCAAGATCATCAGTGCGTAGGACGGATCCCGATCCGGCCAAGTCGGCAAATGCATATGAGCTGGTCGTCAGATCCGGAGAAACGTCGGAATCATTGGTTTCGGCAAAGGTAATTTTCCCATCGGCTGAGACCAGAAGCGTGCAGTCCCCATCGATGTTGGCATAGAGGCCGACTACTTGTTGCTGCAATCGTGAGAGCTGAACCTTGTCGGTGATGGGACTAAAGTTGTCATCCGGGATGACCGGGTGTGGGCGAAAAGTGAAATAGGCCGAAAATGCCAGCACCAGCAAACTGACAAACAGCAAGCCAAACGCCAAATTACGACTGGTGGTGGCGGGGGGGGTGATGGTGGACATCGCCCCAGTGGCATTGGCCGCGGGCAAAACAGCATCTGCATCATCAAGCCAGGACGGCACTACTTCCGGTGCCAGTTCAATGTAGGACGCATTGATTTCACCCGTGGATTGCAGCAGCAACCTGCCTTGATGTGGTTTGGCAGAAAAACTTCCCCGGGCTCCCGTGAGCAACACATGGGGATCGGCATCCACCAACCTGACCGGATCAATGGCGGCAAATTCCTTGAGCAATGTGATGACTTGGGCTGCACCAAGATTGCCCAGATCCTGCGCGCTGATCTCCGGGCCTAGCTGCTGCAGGTCGGAGGATATCCCGCGTAACCTAACGGTGTAAACGGGTGTGCTAGCGTTCGATGACATAAAAAGGTTCGTTGCCCACTCCGATAAAGAATGAGCCGGTTTTGAGGTTGCCGTCATCAAGGGCAGAATCCACCGCATTGAGCAGATCCGCGTCCTTGCTTACCTTGTTTTGGCCGCTGCTACGAATGCCAATCGCAACTTTGTAGGTCGTCCCCTTGATGCGCTTGTTGTATTCGTAATTGTAGTAGCCCCCGATTGCGGTCTGTTCGAGCCAGCTTGCCGACAGGTAATTACCCATGCCCGTGGGCATTCGTTTGGTGCCGGAATCCTTGGGGTAAGCTGCCTCTTGCTGGATGTAACTTTGAAACCCCTGGGTGTAAACCCGCAGATCGTTCGCCATCACGTTGGCGCGTGAAACCAGATAGGCATGGCGGATGGATGGCAGCGCGACGGCCGAAAGCACTGACATGATGCTCAGGGTAACTGCCAACTCCACAATGGTAAATCCACGGTGACGCCCCGCCCAATTGGAAGATTTTGATCTTGAAGCGTGTAGCATGATTTTCTCACTTTGAAAACCCCGACCTTATTGTCCGGGATGACTCCATGGGGCAACGCAATTTCCCAATCCATCAACTCGCGCTGAGTTTGAGGACTTAAAGAGCGATATGGTGGTGGAGAACTGACCCTCAAGCTTGCCGGTTTTATTAATATTAAGCCTGACGATCGCCGCTCTCCCATGATCCCGTGGCCCGTCCAATTTAATCCGGCCAAGGTGCGGCGGGGATTCTGATGGGGGTGCCAATTGGCAGATGCAAGCCGAAGGCATCGGCCAACAGTTCATGCAATTCAGCGGGTGACTTCACGTGGCTGGTGACAGTGCTGCCATCGAGTTTGCGTCGCGTGAAATCATGGTTGAACAAAGTGAGACGACCGGTGGGCTCAACCCGTGTGACCACCAGATTATTGACAAACATGGCCTTGGGGTGGGTGCAACTAAACCAATTACCCAACTCGAAATCAATCGGTGGAGGTGGATGAAGATTGATCTGGTAAACATCCTGCCAGGTTTCGCCGAGCCTGACTTGATGGGTGACCCGATCGCCGTCGGACTTCAATCGGCGGGGTTCATGTGTAGTGGCTTGTTCAGTCGGGCTACCAAGCAGCAAAGGGGTCGGGGTGCCGATTCCGCCAAACCCGACATCGGCCAGCCAGGATTGGTCCCCGATTCTGACGGTAAGCACCATATGGGTAAGCGGGGTTCCGACCGTGACAGGCACCTGCCAACGGACACGTGCCAGGAGGGGGGTGACTTCAAAACCCAGTTGCCGGAGGACTTCATGCAACAAGGTGTTTTGCTCAAAGCAGTAGCCCCCGCGCTGTTGGGTGATGATCTTTTGCACAATGGCCGCCGGGGTCAGATCGATCCGGTGTCCCAGCAGGACATCGAGATTTTCAAATGGTATGGATTGCACGTGGTGCTGGTGCACCTCACGCAGCGTGGCGAGCGTGGGTTCACGATTTCCGTGATAACCAATGCGCGCAAAATACCGGTCAAGATCAGGCATGGGGTCGGACATCATGACAATGCGATAGTGGTTTCCTGCCACATGTTGAGCTCTTTCTGCCGGGATCAGGCGACAGGAACTTAGCCCGATGGCTTGCCTGCCGGGGCAAGGCTGTCTTCGCATGGGCGGCACCAAAAAAAAGGACGTGGCATTTACTGCCACGACCGTGAAGGATTGGTCTGCTGTCTGGCGTTATGCCGGATTGGATTAGTTCAGGCCCAACCAATGACCGATCATCGGAGAGAACCGCACGATAAGTCCGGCAAACACGACTGAGACGATTGATATCAGCTTGATCAGGATGTTGAGCGATGGACCGGAAGTGTCCTTGAAGGGATCGCCGACAGTGTCGCCCACGACAGTCGCCTTGTGATCGGGCGAGCCTTTGCCATAGACGATGGTCTTTGGCCGACCGGCCGCGATTTCGTCATCTGCCCGGGCGACTATCGCGTCGCGCACTTCCGCGGGAATGCTGTCACGGGTTGCCTTCTGGTGTTTGACGTCCTCGGCCGTGATGCGGCCGTAGGACTCGAGGAGCTTCTTGGCATTATCCCAGGCCCCGCCGGCGTTGGCCATGAAGACCGCGACCGCGAATCCGGATACCAGCCCACCCGCCAGCATGCCGAGCACACCCGCGACTCCCAGAATGAGACCGAGTGCAATTGGGGCCACGATGGCCAGAATGGATGGTATGACCATTTCGCGTTGCGCGCCCAGAGTGGAGATCGATACGCAATTGGCGTAGTCGGGGTAATCAACCCCCTCGTGGCTGACCCGTTTGGGCCAGGATTCGGGGTTTGCGATGTCGGCCTCGCTCATCCCGGCCGCCCGGAATGCCTCGCGCATCTTGCCGAACTGGCGGCGGCATTCACGCATCATTTGGTAGGCGGCGCGACCGACCGCATTCATGGTCAGCGCGCAGAACAGGAAGGTGAGCAACACACCGATGAAGAGACCTGCGATCACCTTGGGGTTGGTCAGGGTCACATCGAAATAACGCATGATCTCATCGATCGTGGCCTGCCTGGAAGATACGATGTCGAACGTCGTTTTCATCCCATCCCAAGTGACGGTGTAGCGATTGGCAGCAAACGCATCGCCCCCCGCGGCACTGACCGGGAGCTTGGCCCCGATGGGCAGTGCCTTGATCGCCTTGCGTGGAATTTCATGCGTCGGCAGGAAAAACGCACCATCATAGTAGTTGCTGCCGTCCGCCATGGAGCCGGGAAATGCGACGGCGAACTTGCCGTAGCCCTGGTGGATTGCGACCGCTGTCGTCTGTTCGGCGGCATGGGCCTTGCCGAAATCCACCGCTTGCGTCGTGATCTGGGTCTGCACGATTTGCACGTAGGCGGCAAAGAGGGCGAGGGCGGTGAGGGCGGCGGAACCGATGGCGAAGCCCTTGCCGGTGGCGGCGGTGGTGTTGCCGAGTGAGTCGAGCATGTCCGTGCGTTTGCGCACTTCCGGTTCCTGACCGGACATCTCGGCGTTGCCTCCGGCATTGTCAGCGATGGGTCCATAGGCGTCGGTCGCGAGCGTGATGCCCAAGGTGGAAAGCATGCCGACCGCGGCGATGCCCACCCCGTAAAGTCCCATCAGGAAACTTTCACTGCCGCCCGCGAAAAGGAATGCGCCAATGATGGCAACGGCGGTCGTGAGCAATGAGGCCCAGGTGGATTTCATGCCTTCGGCGACGCCAGCGATGATCACGGTGGCCGGACCGGTCAGGGCCTGATTGGCGATGGCGCGGGTCGGTGGCTTTTCGTAAGAGGTGTAATATTCGGTTGCGTAGGCGATGACCAAACCGGCGGCCAGGCCGAAGATGATCGAACCGCCAAGCCGCACCCACGTGGTTCCGGCGACGGCGAGATCCTCTGCGCCAGTGCCCGTGCCGAAGAGCATATAGAGCAGGCCAAACGCCCCGGCGACGATCAAGGCGGAGGCAACGTAGACGCCCGTATGCAGACTTTTAAGGAGTTCGGCGAACGAGGCGTCTTCCTTGGTGCGGACCGCGAAGATACCGACGACGGAACAAAGAATACCCAAACCCGCCAGGGCGATCGGGGCGGCGGCCAGCTTGGCGGCGAACCCCGCCGCTTCGGTTGTAACGCCCAGCACGGATATGGCCGCCGCGACGCCGAGAGCCAGGGTGGCGAGGATCGAGCCATAGTAGGATTCATAGAGGTCGGCGCCCATGCCGGCGACATCGCCGACATTATCACCGACGTTGTCGGCGATTGTGGCAGGATTGCGGGCGTCGTCCTCGGGGATTCCCGCTTCCACTTTGCCCACCAGGTCTGCGCCGACATCCGCGGCCTTGGTGTAGATACCTCCGCCGACGCGGGCAAAGAGCGCCTGGGTGGAGGCACCCATGCCGAACGAAAGCATGACGGTGGTCATTTCGGCGAGGCGTTCGGCGGGTCCGCCGGTCAGGCCAAAAAAGTCACCAAAGCTGTTCAGCACGAAAAACCAGAAGGAAATGTCGAGCAGGGCGAAACCCACGACGTTTAAGCCCATGACGGCGCCGGAGCGAAACGCGACCACGAGACCCTCGTTGAGCGAACCCTTGGCGGCATGTGCGGTGCGGGCCGAGGCGTTGGTCGCCATTTTCATGCCGAACCAGCCGGTGAGGCCGGAGAGCAATCCGGCGAGAGGCACGCCGAGCATGGTGAGCTTCGGCTGCAGGCCGAGCCAGGCGAGGATACCGAGGAAGCCAACCAGCGCGACGAACACCATTGCGACGACGCGGTATTGGCGCTTGAGGTAGGCGATGGCGCCTTCGCGCACGGCCTGCGCGATACGGACCATTTCGGGGTCGCCTTCCGAGCGCTTCATCACCGAGGCGCTAAAAACACGTGCCATGATGAGGGCAATGAGTCCGGCGACCGGAGCCAACCAGAATAGGGACGGGATATCAGTCATGGTGGCCAACGGCCACGCTAAGGTAACGTTCATATGGGGTAACAGGGGGTTAGAAAACTGACCTTTGAAGCGCGGCAGGCTGGTAAACCAGCTCCGGCATGGCCAGCGGATTTTTGGTCAGCATGCATTCAGAAGCTTAGATTTAACAAGCTGCGAATCGGAAAGTTGACACTTATACCTCGTGACCGATTGCGTCGAATATTCACCACCGGTGCCTTGTCCCGGGTCAGTCGAGTTTGACACGACGCAGGATTGCCACGCGTCCAATATTGTCCCCATCGTTGGTCGACCCCTATGCATCACCTACGTTATCGGCAGGTTCACCTCGATTTTCATACCAGCGGCTTGATCCCGGGGATCGGCAGCAAGTTTAACAAGCGACAGTTTCAGGAGGCGCTCCAGATTGGACACGTCAACTCGATCACGCTGTTTTCAAAGTGCCATCACGGCTACAGTTATCACCCGACCAAGATCGGGCAGATGCACCCGCAGCTTAAGTTTGACCTGCTGGCCCGCCAGATTGAGGCCTGCCGGGAAATAAATGTGCGCTGTCCCATTTACCTCAGCGCCGGCCTCGACGAATTGGCGGCTTTCGCCAATCCGACCTGGGTCGTGAAGAAAAAGGACGGCACGACCTACAAGCCGCTCGAGGTGGAATGGTTCGTGCGCATCTTGCGCTTCAATTCACCTTATCTGGATTACCTTTGCGCGCAGATTGAAGAGGTTTGCCAACGCTGGCCGGACAACGACGGCATCTTTTTGGACATCATTGGCACACATCGGGATTACAGTGATGACGCCCTGAAGGAGATGAAAAAATTGGGCTACAATCCCGAGGACGATACCGAGGTGGCCCGCTACGGTGAGGATGTGCTTTACCGCTATTTCAAGGCGACGACTGCCGCGGCAAAGTCCGTGCGCAAGGATACGCCGGTTTTCCACAATTCGGGCCATATTTCAGTCGGGGCGCGGAAGGCGCTCGCTTTCAACACCCATCTCGAACTCGAGTCGTTGCCCACCGGCGGTTGGGGCTACGATCACTTTCCCTTGTCGGCCCGTTACGCCATCACGCAGAAATTCGATTTTCTCGGGATGACCGGCAAATTCCACAACACGTGGGGCGAGTTCGGCGGTTTCAAACGGGCGGCTGCCCTCCGCTATGAATGTGGGGCCATGATCGCCTATGGGGCGAAGTGCAGCATTGGCGATCAGCTGCATCCCAACGGCGAAATGAATCTGGATACCTACCGTTTGATGGGTGAAGCCTATGCCGAGGTTGAGCGCAAGGAACCATGGTGCGATCACGTGAAACCGGTGGCACGCATTGCCCTGGTGAGTTGCGAGCAAAATCAGCATCGCTGGCGGGGTGGGCATGCCCAGTCGGTCGTCGCCGACGAGGGTGTCGGTCGCATGCTCCTCGAACTGCATCAACCCTTCGTGATGTTGGACGAGCATGCCTCCTGGACCGGTTTCGACCTCGTGGTGCTGCCCGATACTTTCGTGATGACGCCGACCTTTGTCGCCAGGGCCAAAGCCTTCCTGGCGGCCGGCGGCAGGATTATTGCCGCGGGAACAGCCTTGCTTGATGAGACCCAGACCAAGTTCGCGATCGATCCCGGCGCCAAGCTCCTCGGTCGCTCCACCAACGATCCTGATTATCTGCTGGCGACGGGGCTCACCCCAGATGTTGCGGTCAAGTCGGCCATCGTGATTCTCGGCGGGGCCTACGACATCAAACCGACCAAGGCCAAGGTGCTTGTGGCCCGCCGGGCATCCTATTTCAATCGCACGTGGGAGCATTATTGCTCGCACCAGCATGCCCCCGATGCTCCGGAAGTGATGCCTCCGGCAGCGATCATCAACCGACAGATTGCCTATTTTGCGCATAACCTGTTCTCGGCCTACCGCACCTATGGCCAACCATTGTATCGTGATTTTTTCGCGGCCGCACTCAAACAGCTGTTGGGCGGCAAACTGCCGGTTGAGACCAATATGCCTTCGGCGGCCCGGATCAACGTCATGGAACAGAAAAAAGAGCGCCGTTACGTGGTGCATCTGCTATTTGCCCTGACCAGCAACCGTGGGACTTTCGGTGGCAAACCGGTGGAAATCATCGAGGATTTGCTGCCCCTGCGGGACACGTCGGTGAAGTTGCGTCTGCCGCGCAAAGTGAAAACAGTGGAACTGGTGCCGGACGGCGGCGAGCTGGATTTCAAGGTCAAGGACGGTGTCGTGGAGTTTAACGTGCCCGAATTTACCGCTCACCAGATGATCGCACTTGGTTACTGAAGCTCCCGTCCCGTCTCCACCATCCGATCAGCCCCATGAAAATCACCGCGATCGAAACCAAGCTCTGCCACGCGCGGATGCGCAATTGGGTTTTTGTGAAAGTGCTCACCGACCAACCGGGTTTGTTCGGCTGGGGCGAGGCGACCTTGGAGTGGCATACCCGATCGGTGGTCGGCGCGATTGAAGATTTGAGCGTCCTGCTGGTCGGCGAGGATCCGCGCAGGATCGAACACCTGTGGCAGGTCATGTATCGCCAGCATTTCTGGCATGGCAACGGCGTGGTGCGTGGCACCGCGATTGCGGGTATCGATCTGGCGCTATGGGATATTTTGGGGAAATCCCTCGGGGTGCCGTGTCACCAGCTGTGGGGTGGGCGCGTGCGGGACTACATCCGGCTTTATTGTCACCTTGGGGGCGGCCGTATGGAGGATTTTTACGGCACCCCGGTGGAGGAGGGAAAGCGCTTTGGCGAATTGGCCCAGCAGGCGGTCGCCGACGGCTACACGGCGTTCAAATCAATGCCCGTCCCCGAGCAAATGCAGATTGAGGGCACCCGTCCGGTCAAGGCGACCGTGGCTTGCGTAGCCGCGATGCGCGAAGCAGTGGGCGATGACATTGATATCATGGTGGACTGCCATGCACGTCCCTCGCCGCAGATGGGGATCCAGTTTGCCAAGGCACTGGAGCCTTTCGACCTGTATTTCTTCGAGGAACCCTGCTGGCCGGAACACATGGACGGCATCGCGGCGGTGCAGCACGCGGTTAAGACCCCGATCGCCACCGGTGAGCGGTTGTGCTCATCCTTTGCCTTCAAGGAATTGTTGGAAAAGCGGGCGGCCAGCATCGTGCAACCGGACATCACCCACTGTGGTGGCCTGACGGAAACACGCCGGGTGGCCGCCATGGCCAATGCCTACGGGGTGGCCGTGGCTCCGCACAATCCCCAGGGTCCGGTGAGCACGGCGGCTTCGATCGAGTTTGGTTTTGCCACGCCTAATTATTTGATCTGCGAGGCAGTGCACCAGGATGTGCCCTGGCGGGATGACGTGGTGAGCTGGGGTTTTCGGGTGGAACCCAAGGGCCGGCGGGTTTATCCCAGTGGTCGTCCCGGTCTCGGCGTGGAAATCAATGAAGCGGAAATTGCAAAGCACCCCTTTGAACAGGAATTGCCGCGGCGCAGTTATGCCCCGGATGGCTCGGTCGTGGATTGGTGATGAAGACGACGCCTGAGTTTGATGAAACTCCACGGCCCGGGATCCGGTTGCCGGACTTGGCGGGTCACATCGCCCTCGTCACTGGAGCCAGTTCCGGTATCGGTCGGGCGACAGTGGAGGCGCTCCTCGCCAACGGCGTGATCGTGCACGGCGTGGCCCACGAGGTGACGCCCATCACACACGAAAATTTTCAGGCCCACCTTTGCGACCTGCGTGATCCGGCGGCGCTCAAGTCGCTCATTTCCAGGATCGCTGAACTGACGTCCCATCTCGACTATGTGGTCAATGTGGCGGGCGTGGACACCAAGGCGTCATTGGACGAGGGCGGAGCAAAGCAATGGGCTGATATGGTCGATATCAACCTGCGGGCCTATTACCTCATACTCCACGAGACCGTGTCTTTGTTGCGACGTGGCCAGGGTCGGGCCGTCGTCAATATTTCCTCCATCAATTACCGCCTGGGGGTGCCCAAGCGTTCCATTTATGCCACGACCAAGGCGGGCATTCTGGGTTTGACGACGGGACTCGCCCGTGAACTCGGCCGGGAGAGAATTCGGATCAATACCGTTTCCCCGGGCTGGGTGTTCACCGAGGCCCAGGTGCGTGAATATTTTGCCGGGGCCGAAGCGGAAAAGAACCTGACCTACCTGACCCAGGTGCAATCGCTGGCCCTCAAGATCGGAGCCGGCGACATTGCCAACCATGTCCTGTTCTATCTCTCTGATGTGAGTCGCGCCTCAACCGGCCACAATTGTGTGGTCGATGCCGGTTGGACGCTGGAATAAAATGTCATGACCATGCCCGAACCCACCCCGCAAGTCCTCGTCAATCGTTCCTGTGCTTTGTCGGAAAATCCGCTTTGGGACGAAACCACGGGCACGCTCTATTGGACCAATATCAGTGGTGGCCAGCTCTGGTCGCATCACGTGGCCTCGGGCGAGACGCAGCGCATTTACACGGGACCCGATGTCGGGGGATTCACCCAGGAAGGCGATGGCGCACTGTTGTTGTTTCGGGTCACTGATGTGGTGCGCCTCGCGGGGGACGGTTCGGTGCGGGAGATCGCGAAGTTTGCGGAATCCGGGCATGCCCGCTTCAACGACGTGACGGCCGACCCCCGGGGTCGGGTCTTTGCCGGCACCGTAGGCAATACCCCGACCAGCGGCGGCGTCTTTCGTTTTGATCCCGATGGTTCGAGACGGCTCGTGATCACGGGCACCGGTTGCTCCAATGGTATGGCGTTCACGGCGAACCGGAAGCGCTTCTTCTGGACCTGTTCGACCCGCAGGCAGATCTGGGTCTACGATTATGATGAGGAGAGTGGTGATCTTTCGAACGGCCAACTCTGGTATCAGGCCAACGAGGAAGAAGGCATCACCGATGGGCTTACGATAGATTTACAGGACAATATCTGGAGTGCACGGTGGGACGGTTTCCGGGTGTCGCAACATGCCGCGGCTGATGGCCGCGTGCTGCGCGAAATCAAGTTTCCGGTGGCCAAGGTCAGTTCGGTCACCTTTGGCGGAGCGGATTTTGGCACCATGTATCTTTCGACGGCGGGCGGGGACGACAAGGCGTCACTGGACGGAGCCATCTTTTCCCTCGAAGTGCCCGGAGTGCACGGGCGGGCGAAGTTCCGTTCCCGGCTTGCGTAAGGCAGTATGGCTTCCTCCTCATTCCAGCCGTTGCGTTTTGCCGTCATCAATGACCTGCATGCGCAATTTGCCCCCAAGCCATCCCAGCCCGGTTATCCCGGAGCCAATGAGCGGGCAGAGTGGATGCTGGCTCAGTTTTCCTCCGGGGGGGCACTGGCAGGGATGGATTTTGTCGTCGGAGCGGGTGACTTGATTCATGGAGAGGATTTGCGCTCGATCACGGCCGAGTTGAAGGCAATGCGCCAGAGGCTCAAGCAATTGACCGTGCCGTTTTATCCTTGTTGCGGTAACCACGAGATTCGCCAAGCCGAGGGCAATCCTGCCTATGAGGCACCCTATTGGCAGACCTATGGCAAGGATCGGTTTGACTACGCGATATCAGCTGGTGCGGCGGAGATTATCGTGCTCAACAACGCCGGCACTTTTCACGTCACGGCAAAGCGCCGCGAGCAACGGTTCGACCGGCTCAAACACATGCTGGGGGCCCGTCCCGGGGTGCCAAAAATTGTGGTCTGCCATGTGCCCCTTGTGGCCATTCGGGATCGTGACATATTGCACCGGAGTTTTGGATTTCTTTCCTATCGTTGTCTCGAAACGGAAATTCTCGATTTGATCGATACCCACGGGGCGGATGTCCGGCTCGTGGTGTCGGGTCATCTCCATATTTCCGGAATGGTCAAACGACATGGCGTCGCCCATCTGGTCACAGCGGGCACCGCCTCTTTTCCGCACGACTACGCCATGATCACGGTGACATCGCGAACGGTTGCGGTGGAGGTGGGGTCGTTGCCACGGCCACTGCACAATCCCGCGTCAAATATCCATGGTCCGCCGCGATATACGCGGGGTTTCACCGATCCAAAGCATCAGACTCCCCGAACCTACCTTCGCGGCAATCCCTCTGAGCGGAAATTTACGGTGCCCATCTAGGACCGGTTTGGGCCGAAATTGATTTTATTCTGTTTGGTTGGGCAAGGTCCGGTTGGCTCTTGCCGAATGCGCCCGCGCTGGTGAGAGTGGCCGATATGAAAGTGGTCATACTTTGTGGCGGCAAGGGCACCCGACTGCGGGAGGAAACGGAATATCGGCCCAAGCCCATGGTGCCGATCGGCAATCGGCCGATACTCTGGCATATCATGAAATCCTACGCCCACTATGGGCACCGCGAATTTATTCTGTGCCTCGGTTACAAGGGCGACATGATCAAGGACTTCTTTCGCAACTACCTCTGGCATACTTGCGATGTGACCCTTTCGCTGGGACAAAAACCAGGTGCGGAATTTCATAACCGGCACGATGAGGAAGATTGGAGCGTCACCCTGGCGGAAACCGGTGAGGAGTCCATGACGGCTTATAGGATCAAGCAGATTCAACGCTACATTCCGGTGGGTGAACCGTTCCTGCTCACCTATGGTGATGGTCTTGCGACAATCGATATCGGTGCCTTGATCGCAGCCCATAAAAAGTCCGGCAAACTCTGCACGCTTTCTGCGGTTCATCCCGCCGGTCGCTTTGGTGCGCTGCGCATCGCATCGTCCGGGAATATCCAAACTTTCAGCGAAAAACCCCAGTTTGAGGATGCCCTCGTCAATGGGGGATTTATGGTCTGCGAGCACCTGCTGTTTGATTACCTGCCCGATGACCCCACTGTGATGTTGGAACGTCAACCCATGGAAAAACTGGTGCGCGATGGTCAACTCAATGCCTACCAGCACGAGGGGTTTTGGCAACCGATGGACACCTACCAGGAGACGCAGTATCTCAACAAACTGTGGTCGGAAGGGCGTGCCCCATGGAAAGTCTGGTGAAAGCACCCCTTGCCAAGTCGCATTGTTTTGCGGGGGCCTTCGCGGGCAAGCGAGTCTTGGTGACCGGTCACACCGGGTTCAAGGGTTCGTGGCTCGTGGAATGGCTGCTGGCCTTGGGTGCGGAGGTTACAGGTTTGGCCCTGCCTCCTCCCACCGATCCCTCCCTTTTTGAACAGCTGGATTTGACCGGTCGAATCACGGATCTGCGTGGGGATATTCGAAATTTGACCGTGGTGCAAAAAGCATTGGCCACGGCGACCCCTGACTTTGTCTTTCATCTGGCGGCCCAACCTTTGGTGCTCCTTTCCTACGAGCAGCCCGTGGAGACTTTTGCCACCAATGTGATGGGCACGGTCAACCTGCTCGAGGCCGTCCGGTTGGCGGCGAAGCCTTGCGCGGTGGTGGTGGTGACCACGGACAAATGTTATGAGAATAACGGTCAGCGCCATGGTTACCGGGAGGATGATCCCATGGGAGGACACGACCCTTACAGCGCTTCAAAAGGTGCGGCTGAACTCGTGGCTGCGGCGTATCGTCGTTCCTATTTTTCGGCACTTGACTCAACGGTGAAGATTGCGTCGGGCCGGTCGGGCAATGTCATTGGCGGAGGGGATTGGGCACGCGACCGCATTGTGCCGGATTGTATACGCAGCTTGCAATGCGGTGAAGTCATCCCGGTGCGCAACCGTCATGCGACCCGCCCATGGCAGCATGTGCTCGAACCTCTGAGCGGTTACCTTTGGCTGGCCGCCCAATTGCCCGTCAGAAACGCACCGGCAGAAGCCCTGGACTCCGCTTTCAATTTCGGTCCATTGGCTGAAACCAATCACACGGTGGCGGTGCTGGTGGAGGAAATCCTCAAGCATTGGCCCGGCTCGTGGGAGGATCGCACGGAACCGGGGGCGGTGCATGAGGCCGCCTTGCTCAGTCTTGCGACGGACAAGGCGCAGCGGTTGCTGGGCTGGCAACCAGCGTGGGATTTTGCCAGGACCATCGCCCACACGGTGGACTGGTATCGACTGATCTCAAAGGATGCGACGCGGGCAGCGGCTTGCACCCGGCAACACATTCAAGACTACACGGCCTCAGCCCGTGCGCTAAACCTTCCCTGGTCGCATGAATAACACGCCGCAAGAGCTCAAAACGGAAATCCTTCGCCTGACCCGGGAATACTCGGCGCTGATGCATGGCGCCAATCGTCCGGGAATCGATAACACCACACCCTTTATCCCGGGACAAACTACGGTCCCTTATGCAGCGCGGGTTTTTAATGCCGATGAGGTGGAGGCAGCGGTTGGGGCCACCTTGGATTTTTGGCTTACGCTCGGACCCGAAGGCGCGGCGTTTGAACAGGAATTGGCGGCATTATTGGGGGTAAAGCATTCACTGTTGGTGAACTCGGGTTCTTCGGCCAACTTGCTGGCGTTGGCGACGCTGACGACGCACAAGCTGCCTGCGGGCAGGCGCCTCGTGCCCGGGGATGAAGTCATCACGGTGGCGGCCGGATTTCCCACGACGGTGGCACCCATAGTGCAAATTGGCGCTGTGCCGGTGTTCATCGATAACGATCCGGTCACGGGCAACCTCCAGGTGGATCAACTGGAGCAGGCTTTTTCCACAGGTAAAACCAAGGCTGTGATGATCGCGCATACCTTGGGCAATCCATTCGACCTCGGTGCGGTATTGGAATTTTGCCAGAGGCACGACCTTTGGTTGATTGAGGATAATTGTGACGCACTCGGCTGCACTTACTCCCTTCCCTTGGCCCGGGCCAAGGCGCTGGGGTTCACGGAAAACTCTCCGGGTCTACCGGTCGATGGCACCCATATTACCCGTTTCACCGGCACTTGGGGCGATCTGTCGACGCAGTCGTTTTATCCTCCGCATCACCTGACCATGGGCGAGGGCGGGGCGGTCAACATCATCTCCCGACCCCCGCTCAAGACCTACGCGGAAAGTTTTCGCGATTGGGGTCGCGACTGCTGGTGTCCCAGTGGCAAGGACGATACCTGCGGGAAGCGCTTTCAATGGCAACTGGGCGAATTGCCCAAAGGCTATGACCACAAGTATATCTACAGTCACTTGGGCTACAATCTGAAGCCTCTGGATCCGCAGGCCGCCATCGGCCGGCAGCAGTTGAAAAAACTTCCTAGCTTCATCGAGGCACGCAAGTGCAACTGGGAGACCCTGCGGGCGGGCCTGGCCGACCTCGCAGATGTCTTCGATTTCAGTCTGCCGACCCACGCCACAGGTTGGGGTCCGGCAGGTTTTGCCTGGGACTCCTCCGGTTGTCGCACCGACTGCTCTTGGTTTGGCTTTATGATCCGGGTAAAATCCACCGCGCCGTTTACCCACACGGATCTGGCCCACCACCTCGATGCCAAAAAGATCGGCAATCGCATGTTGTTCGGCGGGAATTTGCTGCGTCAACCGGCCTTCGTTCAACTGCGCAAGGATCGGCCGCAAGCACTCCGAGTCGTTGGCGAAATGACCGGTGCCGACGAACTCATGCAGCGGGCTCTTTTTCTCGGCACCTATCCCGGCCTGACCGAGTCCATGTTGGCCTACGAAATGGATGTCATAAAGGCATTCGTCCGCCGTTGCTGATGGCCCATCCGGTGAAACCTCTGCCGGTTGATGACCTGGAGCACGTGTTGCGCCACACGCGCCAACTTTGGGCGGAAGCACAGGGGCAGACTTTCTTCATCACTGGCGGCACAGGATTCTTTGGGATGTGGTTACTGG
>JAIPJW010000037.1 GCA_021734075.1 Cephaloticoccus sp. | reverse complement strand
TGTCGGTGGTGGCGCTGGATCGGGATCCCGCCGCCCAGGCCCGGGCCGCGACCCTGGCGGCCGAGTTCGCCGGGCGATTTGAATTCATCGACCGTGATTTTGGTCGCTTGGCCGAACTGGCGCAGGACGGGTTTGACGGCATTTTGTTCGATTTCGGGGTGTCCTCGTTCCAACTCGACGAGACGGATCGGGGCTTCTCGTTCCGCCACGATGCGCCCGCCGACATGCGGATGGATCCGCGCCATGGGGTGTCGGCGGCGCAATGGCTGGAAACGGCATCCGAAGAAATGTTGGTGCGGGCTGTCCGTGATTTTGGCGAGGAGAAGCTCTGGCGCCGCGTGGTCTCGGCCATTTTGGCGGCCCGCGGCACCGGAGCACTCGGCCGCACGACGACCCTGGCCGGATTGATTGCCGATGCGATTCCCGCCCGGGTTCGCCATACGATGAAGATCCACCCGGCGACACGCTCGTTCCAGGGCATCCGGATTGCGGTGAACGACGAGATCGGGGCGATCGAACGCGCCCTGCCGGCGGCATTTGCCAAGCTGGCGATCGGTGGGTCGCTGGCCGTGATCAGCTTTCATTCGCTCGAGGACCGCCCGGTGAAACAATTTTTCCGCCGCATGTGCGGTCAGCCCGAGTCGGTCAATGACGCCACGCCCCAGGATTTGCGCACCAAGCTGGCCGAACCCCTGACCCGCAAACCGCTCACACCCGGCGACGATGAACTCGCCGCCAATCCCCGCAGCCGCTCCGCCAAATTGCGCGGACTCCGCAAACTCTGACCCCGACCCGCCATGAAAAAGAAAGACACCCACGCCTTTGTGAACCAGTTGTTGGTCTATACCCTGGTGATGTTTTTTTTCAGTGGCTCGATCGGGCTCGGCACCGTCTGGATGCGCCACCAGATTTCCCTCACGGCCAACGCGGCCAAGGTGCTCGACGGCAAGGTGACGGAAATGGAACGCCTGATCAATGAGACTCATGCCGCCATCGAGCGCGCCCAGGATCCGGCCATGCTGAAGTTGCTGAACGACCAATGGCGCCTTGGTCTGGTGCCGCCGGTGCCCCAGCAAACCGCCTACATCGACGAGGACCCGGTCATGCGCCTCGCCGCCAAGCACAACCGCGGCCTGTTCTCGGACGCCCCAATTTCCACGGTCTCCTTTCAAGTGGCGCTCCAGCGCTGACGATAAATGTCCAAGGGCTTTGCATCCAACTATCGCATTTTTCTGCTCTCCGCCGGTGTCTTCGTGTGTCTCGCGGGGATCGGCACACGTTTGGTGTTTCTGCACGTAATTGATCGGGGCAAGTTGCTCAGTTATATCGGGCAGGTGCGGCGCCAGGTGATCCTCGAACCCGCCCGGCGCGGTGCGATTTACGACAGCCACCAACACTTGTTGGCCGCGAACCAGTCGATGTATAACGTGGGGGTCGACCCGCAGGCTTTGCGATCCGAGGACCGGGCCAAGTGGCCGGAGCTGGCGACCCTGACCGGGATGTCACTGGCCAAATTGGAGCGGATCATGACTACGAAGACCCGGCAGGTGCAGGTGACCGGCGCCGCCGCGGCCAAGGTGATCGCTCCTCCGTCAGGGGTGGTTTTCAACCTGAATGTCAGTCCGAATCCGGACGGGGCGGGGGAGGAAATGGAGCACACGGCGGATAGCGATGAGATTCTGGACGAACCCGCCGGAGCATCCACCGAACGTCCGATTCGCTGGGCCAAACTACATGAGGACATTGACGAAGCCACCTACGAAAAAATCACGGCACTCGGCATCAAGGGCGTCTACGGCAACCGGGTATTTCGCCGCGTCTATCCCCACAATTCGCTGGCGGCGCATCTGGTTGGCTACGTGAACAAGGCCGGTGTGGCGGCGGCGGGCATCGAGAGCTACGCGGATTTTTACCTGCGCGGGCAGGACGGTTGGCGCGAAGGGGAACGCGACGGACTGCGCCGGGAACTGGCACAATTTCGCACGCGCGACGTGCAGCCCGTGGATGGATTCAATGTCGTGCTCTCGATCGACATAATCGTGCAGCACATGGTGGAGGAGGAACTCGAGGCGATCCGGAAAAAATTCAACCCCGACAAGGCCACCATCATCGTGAGCGACGCCCGCACGGGCTTCATCCTGGCGATAGGCAACTATCCGAGTTACGACCTCAACCACTACAACACGGCGCCACTCGAGGTGCAGCGCAACTTTGCGATCACGGACCAGCTCGACCCCGGCTCAACCTTCAAGATTGTGCCGGCCTCCGGGGCGCTCAACGAAGGAATTGTGCGGCCGAACACGCGTTTTGACTGCTCCATTGATTCAATCGTTTACAAGGGCGCGGTGCGGCGGTTCATGCCGGATGACCATCATTACGACCACCTGCTGCCGGTCTCCGAGATCATCAGTCGCTCCAGCAACATCGGCGCCGCCCAGCTGGGCATGGTGCTGGGCGAAGACAAACTTTACGAGTATGCGCGCCAGTTTGGTTTCGGGGAGAAATCGGGGTTCCCGTTCGGGGGGGAGATCTCCGGCCTGCTCAACCCGGTCAGCAAGTGGAGCGGCATCGATATCACCCGCATTCCCGCGGGCTACAGCATCTCGGCCACGCCCCTGCAGATTCACTACGCGATGGGCACGATCGCGAGCGGCGGTTTGTTGCTGCGCCCCCAGATCATCAAACAAATTCGCGACGCCTCGGGTGAGACGGTCTACAGTTTTGACACGATTTCCCGCCGCCGGGTGATCACCACCAAGACCGCCAAGGAAATGGCCAAAATGTTGGAAGGGGTCGTGCGCCCGGGCGGCACGGCCATTGAGGGAGCGATCCCGGGCTATGAGGTGGCGGGTAAAACCGGCACGGCGCAGAAACTGATCAACGGGCGCTACTCCAGCACCCACCACGTGGGATCCTTCGTGGGCTTTTTTCCCGCCAGCCGGCCCGAGGTCGTGATTTCCGTGATCGTGGACAATGCGAAAGTGCCGAGCGGCAACGCCTATGGCCGGGTGGTGGGCGCGCCCTCCTTCAAGCGCATCGGCGAACAACTCATCCAGTATCTGGACATCAAACCGCCCTTTGAAACAGGCCGCAACCTGTTTGCCATGAGAGGAAACTCACCGTGATCGGCTATCTTACCCAGGACTATCCCCTGATCCATGCCTTTTCACCGCGACCGCTACTTCGCACCCGCCGTGAAACCCAGGTCATCAAACGTGTTTTTAAAATGGCTCCCAAACTTTCCGACTTTTTCGAACCTGCTGAAATTCTGGCCCTGAAGGGCACGCTGGACCGACCCATCTCGGGCTTGGTGATGGACAGCCGGCGCGTGGTGCCGGGCACCCTGTTTTTTGCGCTGCCCGGCCGCCGGGCGGATGGGGCTTCGTTTGTGGATGAAGCGGTCTCGCGTGGGGCCGTGGCCGTGGTGACGAGTCAGCTGCCGGCCATGGGCCCGACGAAAGTGACGTTCATTCAAGTGGCGGATCCGCGCGCAATGCTCGCCCGGGTGGCCCAGCGCTATTACAAGTTTCCCGATCGTCAGCTTGAGGTTGTCGGCGTGACCGGCACCAACGGCAAAACCACGGTGACCCACCTGATCAAGCATCTGATGGATGGCGAACGCCGCGTGGGGCTGATCGGCACGATCAATTACGATCTGGGCTCCCGCACCGTGCCGTCCTTTCGCACCACCCCCGAGTCAGTCGACATCTATGGCATGATGGCGCAGATGCGCGATGCGAATTGCCAACAGGCGGTGATGGAAGTCAGTTCGCACGGCATCGATCAGCAACGGGTGCTGGGCCTGAATTTCGGCGTGGCGGTCTTCACCAATCTCACGCGGGACCATCTGGACTACCACCGGACGCTCGCTGAATATTTTGCGGTCAAGACCCGGCTCTTCACCGGGGAGTTGGGTGAACGGCCCAAGGTGGCGGTGATCAATCTCGACGATCCGCACGGATCAAAACTGGCCAGCCAAATTCCGGAGGGAGTAAAGGTTGTGACCTTTGGCGAACAAACCGCGGCCACGGTGCGGGCGAAGGAGGTCGTGTTGAATTTCAAGAACACGACCTTCACCCTGGTCTGGCCCGAGGGGGAGATGGAAGTCGATTCCCCGCTGATCGGACGCTACAACGTCAGCAATTTGCTGGCGGCCATCGCGACCGCGTGGAGCCTGGGCCGTGATCCCCTGGTAATCCTGGGCAGGCTGGCCACGTTCAAAGGGGTGCCGGGTCGCATGGAACGCATAGAAGAGGGTCAACCCTACAATGTGCTGGTGGACTATGCCCATACGGATGATGCCTTGCAAAATGCCCTGGCGATGTTGCGCGTCATCACGCCGGGTCGCCTGCATGTGGTCTTTGGTTGTGGCGGCAAACGCGACCGGGCGAAGCGCCCGATGATGATGGCGGCGGTGCAGAAGTATGCCGACTACACCTTCGCCACGGCGGACAATCCCCGGGGTGAGGCCCTGGCTCAGATTTTTGACGATATGAAAACGGGAGTCACTGCGCCGGACCGCATCACCTGGATTGATGACCGGCGGAGGGCGATCAGTCTCGCCCTGGATGCCTGCAAGCCGGGCGACTGTCTGCTGGTCGCCGGCAAGGGGCACGAAAGTTACCAGGAATTTGCCGACACGGTCATCCCGTTTGATGACCGGCAGGTGGTGCGCGAACTCATTGGGATCAAAACCCTGAAATCCGGATGATACGATTTGCACCCAGTCAATTGGCGGCATGGACCGGCGGTCGTTGGACGATCATGCCGGAGGCCCCGTTGTCAGGGTTTACGATGGATACCCGACAGTTGCAACCGGGTCAGGTGTTTGTGGCTCTGCGCACAGCCCAACGTGACGGACATGACTTTTTGACCGCGGCGGTCAGCGCCAAGGCAAGTGCAGCGATCGTGTCCCGGGCTGACCTGATGCTCAAGCTGCCACAGCTGGTCGTCGCGGATCCGTTGCAGGCGTTTCAGGCCATTGCCCGACAGCACCGGCGCGCATTTGGGTGTCCGGTGATCGGCATATCCGGCAGTGTGGGCAAAACCTCGACGAAGAATCTTTTGGCCCTGCTGCTGGGCGGGGAGCAGGGCGGGGTGCTGGCCACCGAGGGCAATCTCAACAACCACATCGGGGTGCCGTTGACCTTGACCCGGTTGGATCCGTTGAAACACAAATTCGCCGTGGTCGAAGCCGGGATCAGTGAACCGGGTGAAATGACGCCGCTGGCTGAAATGATCGAGCCGGACTTGGCGATCATCACCCTGGTGGCCCCGGCGCATGTGGCGGCATTGGGTTCAATCGAAGGGGTGGCCAAGGAAAAGGCCGTGTTGCCGGCGGCGGTGCGGGCGGGTGGGGTTTCCCTGTTCCCGTGGCAATGTGCAACGTTTCCCGCATTCGAAGCCTTGGCGGGCAAACGCATCATTGTGGAACGGGCGGATGTGATTCGACCGGAAAAACCGCCGGAGGATCGGGTATACTTCACGTTGACCCATCGGGAGCACGAAACAGCCATTGTGCTGGCCTACGGTGAACCGCCGCCCCTGGTGTTTGCTTTGCGACGGGTCTCGGATGGCATGGCCCAGAATGCCGTGTTGGCGATCTGTGCGGCACTGTGGCTGGGCGTCGCGGCCAAGGATATTCAAGCACGGCTGGTGGCTTGGACCGCGGCCAAGATGCGCGGCGAGCTCCGCATGGAGGCCGGCAAAATGCTTTACGTGGATTGTTACAATGCGAATCCGGCCTCGATGGCCGATGCGCTGGATGTATTTTATGCCTTGGCTCCGGCGGACCAACCGAGGTTGCTGGTGCTGGGTGGCATGGAGGAGTTGGGGGCCGAGTCCGCGATGTTTCACCGGGCCCTCGGGCGGGCTTTGCGTTTGCGCCCGCAGGACCGGTTGTGGGCGCTGGGTGAACATGCTACCGAGCTGTGCGAAGGAGCCCAGGAAAACGGGACCAGACCGGACCAGTTGCGCTGCGTGACTGATTTGCAGGCAGTCAGGGATGAATTTGCCGGATTTACCGGAGCGGTGTTCCTGAAGGGCAGTCGCCGTTACCAACTCGAAACGCTGCTGGAACCAATGCAGGAGACCTCCACCCATGCTTAGCTATCTTTCGGAGTTCGAACATTACTTCGGGCCGTTGCGGTTGCTGCGGTATATTTCAGTGCGCACGGTGCTGGGGGCCGGAACCTCATTGTTCATCGGCTTTATCATTGGTCCATGGCTGATAGCCCGGTTCCGGGCCTTGAAGTTCGGCCAGCATTACGACGACGACCGCACCGGTGATCTGGCCCAGCGTTTTGACAAAAAGAACACACCGACCATGGGCGGTTTGATCATCTTCATTTCCGTATTCACAGGCACCGTGTTGTGGGCGACCCCCAATGTCTGGGTCTTTGTGGCCTTGTTTGTCTACACCGTGCTCACGGCCGCGGGTTGGCGGGACGACTATTTAAAGGTGGTGCACGGCAATCGTGACGGCATTTCCTCCGGGGAGAAAATTGCCTGGCAATCCCTGGCCACGCTGGTGGCCCTCGCGGTGCTGCTGTGGCATCCCGACAGTGCGATGAAAATCCGGGAATTGTGGGTGCCATTTTTCAAGACGGCGGTGATCAGCTACATGCCGTGGTGGCTGCTGCTGGTGTTGATTTACCTCTGGATTGTCGGCTTCAGCAATGCGATCAACCTGACGGATGGCCTGGATGGACTGGCTGTCGGCTGCACCATATCGGTGGCGCTGGTTTTTGGCATCATGGCCTATGTGGCCGGCAACATCAAATTTGCCGAATACCTGCTGACCAGTTACGTGCCCGGGGCGGGTGAACTCACCGTGCTGTGCGGCGCGTTGATCGGGGCGTGCATGGCTTTCCTTTGGTATAACTCGCATCCGGCGGAAGTGTTCATGGGCGACACCGGTTCCCTGGCCCTGGGCGGGTTGATCGGGGTCATGGCGTTCATGATTCATCAACCCATCACCCTGGTGATTGTCGGGGGTGTTTTCGTGATGGAAGCCCTGTCCGTCATCATGCAGGTCGGCTGGTTCAAATACACCCGGCGGCGCGGTGGGGTGGGCCAACGACTGTTCCTGATGGCGCCGATTCATCATCATTTTCAAAAACTCGGTTGGCCGGAGACCAAGGTGGTCCTGCGGTTCTGGGTGCTTTCACTGGGGTTTGCCCTCGCGGGACTGGCCACGTTGAAAATTCGCTGACATGCCCCTCTCGATCCCCAGTTCATTGCAGTCCGCCCTAACCCGCCCCATCGCGATTTTTGGCGATGGCTTGAGTGGGCAAGGCGTGCTGGCGGTATTGCGGCAGTTGGGTGCCACCGCGGTGATCTACGACCAAAAGGGGAATCAATTTACCGCGCAAAAGACGGAGAGTCACACCCTGGTGGTGTTTTCGCCCGGGTTTGCCCCCAATCACCCCTGGCTGGTGACCGCTTGTGAAGCCGGCTTGGAGTGCATGGGAGAATTGGATTTTGCCGCCTTGTTCTGGCGGGGGCGGGTGATTGGCATCACCGGCACCAACGGCAAGACAACCCTCACGGAATTCCTGACCCACGCATTGCGACAACGCTGGGAACCGGCGCACGCCGTGGGCAACATTGGTCGACCCTTCACGCGTTTGGTGGCGGACACGGCGGGCGGCACGAAGGAGGACATGGCAATTTGCGAAGTCAGTTCCTTCCAGGCGGAAACCATTCAGCACTTCAAGGCCGAGGCCGTGCTTTGGACCAACTTTGCGGAGGACCATCTGGACCGGCACCCCACGATGGAATCCTACATGAATGCGAAGTGGCACCTGATCACGCGCACTTCGGAGGACACGGTTTTTGTGGCCAGATCGGTTTATGCCCAGGCCCGCAAATTCAATCTGCAACTGCCCATGAGCGCATGGATCGATACTGCCGTGGCGGCGCCGAATCCGAAACTGGCGGGCACCGTCTTTGGCGAATATCCCCAACGGGAGAATTTCCTTTTGGCGGCGGCCTGGTGGCAGCACGCGAAACTTCCGCTGGATGATTTGTATGCAGCGGCCAAATCCTTCCGCCTCGGGCGCCATCGCATGGCGCGAGTCGCGGAGATTGCGGGGGTGACATTTTGGAATGACTCCAAGGCGACCAACTTCCATGCGGTTGAATCCGCGTTGGGACGTTTTGCGGAACCGGTAAACTTGATTCTAGGCGGCAGGCCCAAGGGCGGGGATCTGGGCGGCTTCATCGGACGGATTGCTTCGCGGGTGCGGCGACTTTTCCTGATCGGTGAAACCACGGAAATCCTGGCCACCGCCAGTGCGACCCACGGGGTGCCGCACTTGGCTTGCGCAACCTTGGAATCTGCTCTGGAGCAGGCATTTGCCTCGGCTCGATCCGGTGGAAACGTGGTGTTCAGTCCGGGATTCGCGAGCTTTGACATGTTCCGCAGTTATGAGGACCGCGGAGATCAATTTGAACATTTGGTTCAAGAGCTGGGCAAGCGGCCCAACTTGCGCTAGCATTTATAACAAAACCAACCCACCCAGACTCATGAAACTATTAAAAATATTCGGCATCGTGGCGGGCATCCATGTCGTCGCCTTGATTATGATTTTTGCGAACCCGGGCTGCAGCACCACCAGCAAGCGGGCCAACCCCTCGGAGACGGTCATACCGCCAACCTCCGACGCCGTGGTCACCGTGCCCCATCTTTCCTCCGGTTACCAACAACCCGAGACCGACTATGCCTCGACCCGGACCAATGCCACGGACGCCGCTTCGCCGATCACCAACGCGCCCCTGATGTTCAATCCCGATGCCGTCGCCGTGGCAGGGGACGGTCGCTACAGTCCCACGCGACCCAACACGCCGGTTGCCACCGCCCTCAAGGCTGAACCGGTGGACAATGTGGTGCCGGCCTCAACCTACACGGTGGTGCGGGGTGACAGCCTCTGGTCCATCGCCAAGCGGAACGGATTGTCGGTGGCCGATCTTTCCGCCGCCAACAACCTGCGGGCCAGTGCCACCCTGCAATTGGGCCAGAAGTTGATCATTCCCGGCAAAGCCAATGCGCTGAATAATGAGTCAACCCCCCCGTTGGCTGCACCGTCGGTCAAGCCGTTGTCGGCGGTGGCGGTTACACCAAAGGGCAACAAGGAATCCATCACCCACACCGTGGTTTCCGGTGAAACTCTCGGCGCCATCGCCCGCAAATACCAAGTGCGAATCGGGGATGTGGCCACGGCGAATAACATCAGTGACCCGGCCAAGATTCGCCCCGGTCAGACCCTGATCATACCCGGCACGACCGCGGCAGCTTCAGCGCCGGTGACCAAGGTCGTCAAACCGGTCGAAGCCGCTCCGGCTCCGATAGTGACGCAACCGGTTGAAAACGCGAACAACCCGATCATTTTCATTCCCCCGCCGATGGATCGCCCTCTGGATGAAGGTTTCCTGAATGATCCCGGTGATGCTCCTGTGATCAAAGTTGAGGAAGCCCCCGCAACCCAAGCCAACTGAGTCCAGCAATGGCCCATGCACATTTCGCCGATTCGCGCCCGCCGCGCTTCGTGCTTAATCCAGCGGCCATCATAGTTGTCTGCGCCATCGGGCTCACAATTCTCGGCCTGACGATATTGTTCAGTGCCAGTGCCGCCTTTGCCCAGGGACCTTATTACTATCTGAGCAAACAGTTGCTGGGCGTGGCGCTGGCGGCCGTGGTTTGTTATGTGACCTGCCGGATCAATCTGGATTACGCCCGGCGTTATGTGCTGGTGGTGGCGGCGGTCACGGTTGTGCTCTTGGTCCTGGTCCTGGTGCCCCACATCGGCATCGCGGTAAAAGGCAGTCAACGCTGGTTGGGCTTCGGTTCGTTGCGCCTGCAGATTTCGGAATTTGCGAAATTGTCGATGGTCTTCTGCCTCGCTCATTATCTGGCGATCAACCAGACGCGGATTGACGAGTTTAAACGGGGTTATCTGATGCCGATCGGCATCATCATGGGTTTCGCGGGATTGATCGTTTTGGAACCGGATTTCGGCACGGCGGCGCTGGTGGTGGCGGTGGGGATGCTGCTGCTTTTCCTGGCCGGGGCCAAATGGCGTTATATCCTCCCGACGGTCGGGGCGGTCATCCTGGGCTTTTCGGTCATGGTCATCCACAACCCCAACCGTTTGCGCCGAATGACGGCCTTTTTGGATGTCGAGGGCAACAAGCAAGGCGGCACTTATCAGCTCTACCAGGCGCTGGCCGCCTTTGCGGCCGGGGGGACCGATGGCGTTGGCTTGGGCCAGGGTCGGCAGCAACTGAATTACCTGCCGGAAGCGCATACTGATTTCATACTCGCGGTGGTGGCCGAAGAACTGGGCTTGTGGTTTACCATGGGGATCGTGGTGGTGTTCACGGTGATTTTTATCGCGGGGATCATTCATCTGCGCCGTGCCCCCAATCTGTTTCAATTTCTGTTGGTGGCCGGCTGTTTGCTCATGATCTGTCTGCAGGCCATCATCAACCTGGGGGTGGTCACGGGCATCTTTCCGACCAAGGGCATGTCGCTGCCCTTCATCAGTGCCGGTCTTTCGAACTTGCTGCTCATGGCCTTGCTGATCGGCATCATCATCAACACCCAGCGGGCCTGGCCCCGGACGGGATTGTCCAAGCATCGTCGCATGATGCGGGAGGTTCTGGTATGAACAAATATTTGATCTCCTGCGGGGGCACCGGTGGGCACCTCGCTCCGGGTATCGCCCTGGCCGAGGGCTTGAGCGCCCGCGGTTACCAGGTCGTGCTGTTGATCAGTCAAAAAAAAGTGGATGCCCGGTTGGTGGAAAAATATCCCCATTTCACTTTCAAGCAGGTGCCAGGCACGGGATTTTCCCTGCATCCCTGGCGTTTGCTGCGCTGTGTGCTCACCCAAGCCAAGGGCTTTTTCTTCTGTCTGCGCCTGGTCCGCAACGAAAGGCCCGACGGCATTGTCGCTTTTGGCGGATTCACTTCGGCGGGAATCACGGTTTCGGGTTGGTTGTTCAAGGTTCCGGTGGCACTGCATGAATCCAACCGTGTGCCTGGACTGGCCGTGCGCACGCTCGGCGGTCTGGCCCGGCGGGTGTATCTGCCTTCCGGAGTCAGGGTCACCGGGGTGAGGGCGCGGCACGTGCGACACGTCGGAATGCCCGTGCGCAAGGAAATCACGCCCTGGCCCCAAACGAAGGCCCGCGAATCTTTGGGTTTGGATTCCTATCATTCCGTGCTGGTGGTGTTTGGTGGCAGTCAGGGATCCGGACCGCTGAATGATTGGGTGCGCCGGCAATTGCCGAACCTGGCCGCGGAAGGCATTCAAGTCTATTGCGTGACCGGGCTGGGCAAGGGTGAGGCGGAAACGATCGAATTGCCGGTGTCCGCCGGAGGCAGTGTCAAATCCATCTTTGTGCCGTTCTGCGATCAAGTTGCCGCCCTGTTATCGGCGGCGGATCTCGTGGTGTCCCGGGCAGGAGCGGGCACGATAGCCGAGCTCATCCGTTGTGAAACCCCGGCCATCCTCGTGCCGTTTCCCCAGGCGGCCGATGATCACCAGCGGGCCAATGCGGGTTTTTTTGAGCGCCAGGGCGGCGGCGTGGTGGTGGATCAATCCCGTCTCGATGCCCTGCACCTCGAGGTGCTCGACATCATATTCAATGATTGGTTGCTGCGCCGTTTTCGCAGCAATCTGCGGCGGATGGACCGGGCGAATCCACTCGGGTTGATGTTGAATGATTTGGAGGAAATCTGTGTCCCAAGAAGGGACAGTTCCCCTCCCTTTGAAAGGCGGGTCACGGCATGAACGCCCGGGCCCCAGTCGAGTTCTTTGGTCAGCCGGTAACCGCGATTCATGGCGTGGGAGTCGGCGGGATGGGCTTGGCCCCCCTGGCCATCTATCTTGCCGGGTTGGGTTGTCGGGTAACCGGTGAGGATGATGCGCTGAGCGACGAAATGGGCACGCAATTGCGTCACGCCGGCGTCCGGGTGACCGCGTTGCCGGAAGACTGTGATCTGGTCGTGCTGTCATCGGCAATCCATGACGAGCATCCGACGGTCGGATTGGCCCGCGATCGCAAAATCAAACTGGTGCGGCGCGGGGAAATGCTGGCCGAGGTCGCGCGCGACCGGAAACTGGTGGCGGTATGCGGTTCGCACGGCAAGACGACCACCACGGCGATGCTGGTCACAGTGTTGCAACAGGCTGGATTTGAGGCGGGATATATTTTGGGCGGATTGTTTGCGTCCGGGAATTTGGCGCCGGCCAGGGTTGGTTCCAATGAATGGTTGGTGGCCGAGGTTGATGAAAGTGACGGCACGATCACGCACTTTGCGCCGGAGATCACCCTGGCGGTCAATTTGGATTGGGATCACGTGGATCACTATAAAAAGTCCGAGGAGATACTGGCCACATTTGCCGACCTCTTTGCCCGCACCCGGGGCAGTGTCCTGTGCCATGCCTCCGCTTCATTGGGCTCCAATTCCCCCCGGGGGGATAATCCGCCGAAGTCGACTGCGATTCATACCTTCGGTAATGAGGGCGATTTTGTGGGGAGGAGCAAGGAGACCGGTTCCGCGGGCATGACCTTGTGGTTGGGTGGCCGGTTTGCCTGCGAAACGGTGCGGGTCAAGGCGTGGGGTGAATTCAATGCGGCCAACGCCACCGGGGCATTGGCCGCCGCCCAATTGATGGGGGTAAAGTTCGGCGAGGCGGCCCTGGCGGATTTTTCCGGGGTGCGGCGGCGCCAGGCCGTATTGGCGGAATTTGACGGAGTGACGGTGCTGGAGGACTATGCCCATCATCCCACCGAGATCAAAGCCCTGTTGTCGGCCATGCGCGGGCGCATGACGGTGGGCGAACGATTGCTGGTGGTCTTTCAACCCCACCGGTTCAGCCGCACGGCCCAGTTTTTGGCGGATTTTGCCAGCGCGCTTGCGGTGGCAGACCGGGTGCTGCTTTTGAATGTCTATGGCGCGGGGGAAAAGGAGTCAGCCGGCGGCACGACGGCGGATCTGCTGCTTGCATGCCAGAAATTGGACTTGGGGCCAAAGGTGGGTCATTGCAGCGATGATGCGACACTCGGCCAATCATTGGATCAGGAAGTGCGCCCGGGTGACTGGGTGGCGTTTGTTGGCGCGGGTAACATTGAACACAAGGCCCGGGCTTGGCTGGCCAGGCAGCGGCGGGAGGTGTGGGACAAATTTTTCGAGCTGATAAAACCGCAGTTGAGCGCGGAAACCAAACTGAGCCGCGAAGAAGCATTGGCGGGCAAGACGACAATGCGGGTCGGTGGCGCGGCACGATTGTATGCCGAACCGGCCAATCTGGTTGATCTGCAACTCCTGGTGCGAACAGCACACCGGCAGCACATGCCGGTTTATCCATTGGGCCGCGGATCCAACCTGATTGTGGCGGATGCCGGGGTGGACGGGCTGGTGGTTGCCCTGGCGCATCCCCAGTGGGCCACGTTTGAACCCCGCGCGGAGGGCCGGGTATGGGTAGGTGCAGGGTTGCGGCTTAAAAACTTGTGTGGTCTGGCCGCGAAGGCCGGTTTGGTTGGGTTTGAATTTTTGGAGGGCATTCCGGGCAACGTGGGCGGGGCCCTGCGGATGAACGCCGGGGCCATGGGAGGCTGGATGTTTGATGTCGTGGAGGAGGTGCAACTCCTGACCTTGACGGGTGAGATTGTGACCCGGAAGAAATCGGAAATGCAGGTGGAATACCGGCATTGCGCCGATCTCGATCATGCGATCGCGCTGGGGGCCCTCTTGCGGCCGGCGGCTGCCGCGGATATGGATTCCGTGAATCGCCAGATCGATGTATATCGACGGAAACGCCAGGAATCGCAGCCCCGGGAACCGAGCGCGGGATGTATTTTCAAAAATCCGCCGGGCAACTCGGCCGGGCGCCTGATTGACGAGGCCGGCCTGAAAGGGGAACGCGTGGGAGATGCCGAGGTCTCCACGACGCATGCCAATTTCATCGTCAACCGGGGCCATGCGACCGGCGCGGAAGTGCTGGCCTTGATCCAACGGGTGCGCGAGCGGGTGCACCAGACCAATGGGGTGATGCTCGAACCGGAAGCACAGCTGTTTGGGCGCGACTGGAAGGACATTTTATGAGCACACCCACCATAGCAGTTTTGTTCGGAGGCACCTCCGCCGAGCGGGAAGTTTCGCTGGGTTCGGGTCGGGCCTGCGCCCTGGCCCTGAGTTGTTCATTTCCGACCCGGATGATTGAAGTGACGGCGGAAGCATTGCCGGCGGAACTGGATCCGTCCTGCCAGGTGGTTTTTTCAACCTTGCACGGGACTTTTGGGGAAGATGGCGGGATGTCCCGGCTGCTGGACCAAGCCGGGGTGCATTATGCCGGTTGTGATGCCGCGAGCAGCGAACTGACGATGAACAAGAGTCGCACCAAGGCCCGGGTGGCGACGAAAGGGGTGAGGGGTCCCCGGGAAATGTATTTCAAGGCGCAGGAAAAACCCACGGTCGCCGCGGTGATCGAGCAACTGGGCGAGCAATTGATCGTCAAGCCCAATGCCGAGGGCAGCAGCGTGGGTTTGCGGGTGGTGACCGACCGGGAACAATTGGCTGCCGCCCTGGCGGAAATCGCCAAGGGCGACTGGCTGATTGAGGAACGCATCGTGGGGCGCGAACTTTCGATTGGCGTGCTCAACGGCCGGGCGATGGGGGTGGTGGAGATCCGGCCGAAATCCGGCGTATACGATTACAGCAGCAAATACACGAAAGGACTCACGGAATACCTCGCGCCGGCGCCCTTGCCCGCGACCCTGACCCGGCAGGTGCAGGCCGCCGCGGAGGTTTCCTTTGGAGTCTGCGGTTGTCGCGACTATGCCCGGGTGGACTTCATGCTTTCTGCCGACAACCAACTTTATTTGCTCGAAATCAACACATTGCCCGGCATGAAAGAGACCAGTCTGTTGCCGATGAGTGCACGTTGCGAGGGGCTTGATTTCACGGCATTGGTTCGGGAGTTGGTGGCCCCCGCCGTGCAACGTTTTGGAGCAGGAATTGTTTCCGTAGCATCGTGAAAAAAACGAACCACAATCATCCCCAAGCCCGCACCTGGCGCGATATCACGCAGCAGGTGAAACCGCGTGCGATGTCACGCAGCGGTCGTTGGCGGATGACGATGACTTTTTGCCGGATCACCGCCGCGGTTTTGGTGATAGGATTGCTCCTGGGCAGTGTGGTGGTGTTCACGGAGCTCTTTAAGGAACATCCCCGAAAAATCGCATCCGCGGTGAATGCCGTGCCGGTGAAGGACATCGCCATGCGCACCGATGGGGTGCTCGATCATGCCTGGCTCACACAGACGCTCGCGTTGTCACCCAGGGCCACCCTGATGGAACTGGATCTGGAGCAATTGCGCGATCGCTTGCTGGCGGATGAGCAGGTGCTGTCCGCCACCGTGGCACGCAAGTTTCCCGCCACCCTGGAGGTCAGTCTGTCCGAGCGTTCCCCCGTGGCGCTGGTCAATGCGCAACTGGGGAATGCCGCCCCCCGACCGCTGCAGGTGGCGCGTGATGGGGTGGTTTATGCCGGTCTGGGTTACAGTCGTGATCTGCTGGAGTCGCTGCCTTTTCTCGACGGCGTGAAACTCGTCAAACAGGGCGAGCGTTTGCAGCCCATCAGCGGGATGGATGTGGTGGCCAGTCTGCTGGCCACGGCCCGCAATGAGGCACCGCATCTTTATAAAAACTGGCGGGTGATTTCGCTGGCGCGGCTGGAGTCCGATGCCGAACTCGAGGTGCGGGCGGCCAACATCGAGCGGATTATTTTCCAGGCCCAGAGTTCGACCGATTTTTTGCGGCAGATTGCGCAACTGGATGTCTTGATCGATTCAATCCGGGCACAGGCGGACCAACCGGTTGGTGAAATCAACCTTGCGCTGGGTCGCATGACGGATGGCCGGATACAAGTGCCGGTCAGTTTCAAGGAACCGGTGGTTGGTCTGGCGCAGCCGGAATTGCCCAAACCCGCGGTCACCCAATTTTTCAAGCCAACCCATTCCACCAATCGTGAGCTCTAGTCCGCATTTTATCGGCGCCGTAGAAATCGGCACATCCAAAGTAACCGTCCTGATCGGGGAATACACCGGTCGCGAACTCGCCATCATCGGCCGGGGCGAGTGTCAGTCGCGCGGGGTCATCAAGGGTGTGGTGGTGGACTACAAGGCCGCCAGTGAGTGCACGCACAGTGCATTGGAGGCGGCCGAACGCGAGGCCGGCGAACGAACCGACACCGTATTTCTGGCCCAGACGGGCGGCCATCTCGAGGGCTTTTACAACGAGGCGGCGGTAAACGTGAAAGCGGCGGACAACATGATAGCGGCGGAGGATATCCGCACGGTTTGTGAATTGGCCCGGGCCAAGGAATTGCCCGCGGCACGCATGGTGGTGCATCACATTCGCCGGCCATTCCGGGTGGATGGACGGTTGGTCCCCACCTCGCCGGAGCATTTGGTGGGGCAGCGACTCGAAGTGGGCTATTGGACCGTTCACGGACAGGAACAGCGCCTGGCTGATACCATCCATGTTATTCGGGGTTTCAACCTGGAGGTGAGCGAACTGGTCCTGTCGAGTCTGGCCTCCGGTCACATGGTGACCACACCGGAGGAACGGCAGCACGGCGTGCTGGCAATCGACATAGGGGCCGGCACGACCGACTTCGTGCTTTACCGCGACGGCGTGCCCCATACCACGGGGGTGCTGCCGGTGGGGGGCACGCACCTGACCAACGATTTGAGCATCGGTTTGCGTCTGACTGAAGGGCAGGCGGAAAAACTCAAACTCCGTTATGGTCGCGCGGAAGTGCAAACCCGGGACAAGGGCGAGAAGGTCTGGCTCGACGGCAATTTTGCCATTGGCGACCGGCAGTTCTCCCGCCATGCGATTGAGCAGATCACCTCGGCCCGCACCTGGGAAATACTGGAAGTGGTGAAGAAGAAACTTGGGGGCGCCTTTACCGCCGACAACTGCAGTTCGGGAGTCGTGTTGACCGGTGGATCCGCCAAGTTGGCCGGCATCGCCGAGACCGCGGCCAAACTTTTCAATGTGCCGGTGCATTTGGGGGAGACCCCGGCCTGGGTGGCGGAAAATCTGCGCGATCCGGGCTACAACACCGCCCTGGGACTGCTCTACTACGGAGTGCAGGCCCACAACGAAAGAGTGGGCGCAACCCGCCGGAAATCCGGTTTCCTCCGCAATGTCGCCCGTTTGTTTGTCAATTCCTGAGCTCATGAATCTCAACGAACTGCCGCTTGAAAGTGTCAATCCCGGTGATCCCAACATCACCATCAAACTGGTGGGGGTGGGCGGGGCCGGCTCCAACGCCGTGGATCGGTTGAAGATGGAAAGTTTGGAGCGATTGCAACTGGCAGTGGTCAACACCGACGCACAGGCTCTGGCCAGTTCCCCCGTGCAGGAAAAGGTTTTACTCGGCATGAGCGTGACCCGCGGTCTCGGGGCCGGAGGAGATCCTGAACTCGGTCGGGAAGCTGCCGAGGCGGACCGGGAAAAGATCACCAAGGTGGTCAAGGATTGTGACCTGGTATTCCTGATTGCGGGCATGGGTGGCGGCACCGGCAGCGGAGCGATGCCAACCGTGGCGGAAATCGCCGCGGAATCCGGCGCGCTGGTCATTGCCTTTGTCACCATGCCGTTCAGTTTTGAAGGTGGACGCCGCCTCAAGCAGGCCGAGGAAGGCCTGCAGGCTCTGCGCCGGGTCTGCGATGCGGTGATCCCTTTGCCCAATGATATCCTGCTGCAGGAAGGGGCGGACGATGCCACGGTGCTGGACGCTTTCGCCCAGGCCGACGGGTGGATTGCCCGAGGGGTGAAGTCCATCTGGATGATGCTGTTCAAGACCGGACTGATCAATCTCGACTTTGCCGCCCTGCGCCAGGCGTTTCAACAACGCGGGTGCAAAACCCTCTTTGGGCTGGGTGAAGGTTCGGGCGAAAATGCCGTGGCGGATGCCATCGCCAGTCTGAAACTCTGTCCCTTGCTGCATACACCGGAGTTTGCCCGCAAAGCGGACCGCCTGCTGGTGAACATCACCGGCGGCGCCGATCTGACCCTGCCCAAAGTCAACGAATTGATGACCGACATCACCGAGCAATTCGGGCGTAATTCCCATATCATCATGGGCGCGGTGATTGATGAAGATTTGCGTGATCGGGTGGAAATATGCGTCATTGGCACCAGTGACATGGGCGGACGGGGCATGGGGGTCCGGCGACCTTTGCCGCCGATGCGCACGCGCACGCCTTTGGGCATGGAAGTCGACACCCCGCAAGCGGTTGCCCCGGCGGAAATGAGCAACGAACGGGCCCGGGGACCCTCCACCCGCGAAACGGTTTCGCCGGAACAAGCGGCCATCAACCTGAAGATAGCCCAGGAGGAATTTGGCTTCGGTGAGATTGAAACCCGCGGTCATTTTGAAAAGACCGACCGAACCCTCTTCGACGGTCAGGATCTCGATGTGCCGACCTATCTGAGAAAAGGGGTCAAAATCTCCCTCTGAAGACAGGGAGGACGGGGTGAGGGCAAACATAAGCGCAACACCCCCCTTGGCAAATGTCTGGGGTTCTGCATCACTACCTCCATGTTTGTCGACGAGTGCGTAATCAAAGTAGCTGCCGGTGACGGCGGGCGGGGCTGTATCAGCTTCCGGCGGGAGAAGTATGAACCTTGGGGCGGCCCCAATGGTGGCGACGGTGGTGGTGGGGGCGACGTGGTGCTGCTCGGCAACGACGACACCAACAACCTGGTCGATTACAAATACACCCCACACCGCAAGGGTGAGCGCGGCGAACACGGGCTTGGCTCCGACCAGAATGGTCGCGGGGGCAAACCCTGCATCCTTAAAATGCCGTTGGGCACCATCGTGACGGATGAGCATACCGGCAAGATTGTGGCCGAAATTCTCGAGGACGGTCAGCGGGTCGTGTTGTGCAAGGGCGGTAACGGGGGTTGGGGCAACATCCATTTCAAGACCTCGGTAAACCGGGCCCCCAAACGGGCCAACCCAGGACAGCCCGGCGAATCCGGCGTTTTCCGGCTGGTGCTCAAAAGTATCGCGGATGTCGGTTTGGTGGGATTTCCCAATGCCGGAAAATCCTCGCTGACCAACAAGATCACCCGGGCCCGACCCAAGACCGCCGCCTATCCGTTCACCACGCTGCATCCCCAGATCGGGGTGATTGAATATCCCGACGACAAAAAGGGACCCCGCCGGCTATTGCTCGCGGATGTGCCCGGCTTGATCGAGGGAGCCAATGAGAACCGGGGCTTGGGTCACCGCTTCCTCCGCCATATCGAGCGATGCGCCCTGCTGGTCTTCATGGTGGACATGGCGGGCGTGGATGACCGTGATCCACGGGACGACTACGCGCATTTGGTGAAGGAATTGAAACTCTACGACAAGGCACTCATGACCAAGCCGCGTCTGGTGGCAGCCAACAAGATGGACTTGCCCGCGGCACAGGCTTGGCTCACCAAATTCAAACGGCGACACAAGGTGGATGTGGTCGAGGTGTCCTGTCTTACCGGGGATGGACTCGAGGAATTGAAGAAACAATTGTTAAAACGGGTAACTGCCCTGCGAAAACGCGAAAAAATGTCGCCTGTCGCACCGGCCTGATTCATATTTCCGGCATATGGCCAACCCGCAACGTCCGCTCCTGCTGCATGCCAACCGCCTGTTGGGTGCCGCCTTGGTGGAACACAATCTGGTCAAGATAGAAGACTTGGAAAAGGCCAATGAGCGCCTTTTGCAGATTGTGGCCTCCAGTCCACCGCGGCAGTGCACCGTGCTGGGTATTCTCGCCTACGAAATGAAGGTCGTGCGCGAAGAGGATGTCGTGCAATATCTGGTCGAAAACGAGGGCATATCCGCGGTGGATCTGCGTTTTTATGAAGTGCCGGAGGAAATCCACACCGCGCTGGATCTGGCCACCTGCTGGGCAACCTGGTCCCTGCCTTTCGACAAGGTGGACGGGTTTAATTTTGTGGCTTCGGCCTACTATTTGAGTCCGGTGGTGCGCAGCCATTGGGAAAACCTGCTCGACGGCCCCATCCTTTGGTTTGGCACCACTTTGGAGGGAATTGCCGACTATCTGGAGAAACTGGAAGCCATTGCATTGAAAGCGGTCAAAACCACCTAAGCCATGCCACTCGGAAAAGTTCAGACCCAGATTGTGGCCCGCCTGGAGCAGATGGGCAAGTTGACGTCGGATCAGCGTCACGCCATCGCGGAAACACCCAACGAGCCCACGGGCGACGTGCTCGACCGGATGCTGCGCGAGGATTATGGCATCGAAGCCTTTGCGTTGCTGGTGGCCAAGGCCCGGGCCTTTGGTTTTGCCCCGTGCAATGTAGCCCATTGCAAGGTGACCTCTTCCACATTCGAGCGTTTGCCCCAGGATTTCTGCGAAGAGCATCTGGTGCTGCCGGTCGGTGAAGTGGGCGACATGGTGCTGATGGCCTTCGCCAACCCGTTTGACGAATCCCTGCAGGGCAAGATCCATGAAATCACCGGACGCAAAGTCATCCGGCTTCTGGCTCCGGATTATGACTTGCGCGAGAAATTCTCCAAGCCCAATCAGGCTTCAGGAGAGGGCTTTGGCGACGTGGTGGACCAGATTGGCGCCCAATACGGTGTCATTGCCGATGCGAACGAAGACGAACTGACGGATGAGGAATCAGGTCCCATCATCGACCTGGCCAACCGGATCATTGAGGAAGCCTATTTTGCCGGCACGAGTGACATTCACATCGAGCCGCAGGAACATGATGTGGTCATCCGCTACCGCGTGGACGGGGTGTGCCATGAGAAGCTGCGCCTGCCCACGAAGGTGGGTCCGGCGCTGGTGGCCCGCTTGAAAATCATGTGCAACCTCGACATCTCGGAGCGCCGGTTGCCGCAGGATGGACGCATTGTTTTCAAGCAATACACCAAGAAGGGGCTTGATCTCGATTTGCGCGTGTCGACCGCTCCCCTCAATCACGGCGAGGGCATAGTAATGCGTATTCTGGACAAGCAGAAGACCACTTTGCCCCTGACTGCCCTGGGTTTCAGCGAGGATAATCTGGTCCGTTACCGGGAGGTCATCCGACAGCCCTACGGCATGATATTGCATTGCGGGCCGACCGGCTCCGGCAAGTCGATGACGCTGTATTCCGCCCTCAACGAAATCAACACCCCGGACATTGTGGTGCGGACCGCCGAGGACCCGATTGAATACACCTTGCCGGGCCTGAACCAAATGCAAATGCACCGGCAGATCGGGCTGACCTTTGCCTCCGCTTTGCGGGCTTTCTTGCGGCAGGACCCCGATATCATTCTGGTCGGCGAAATTCGCGACAAGGAAACCGCCAATATTGCGGTTGAGGCGGCCTTGACCGGTCACTTGCTCATTTCAACCCTCCACACCAACGATGCGCCCGGCACGGTGGCGCGGCTATGCGACATGGGGGTCGAGCCGTTCATGATTTCGTCGTCACTGCTCTGCGTTTGCGCCCAGCGTCTGATGCGTCGGGTTTGCAAGACCTGCCGCATCGCCTACGAGCCTGAAGGTCGCGAAAAAGCGGTGCTGGAAAAAGGGCTTGGTTGGAGCGGTCAAATTTTCAAACACAGTCCCAAGGGTTGCTCCAAATGTGGCAGCAGTGGCTACAAGGGCCGGGTGGGTATCCATGAGCTCATGATCACCAATGAGGAATTGATTGAGGGGATAAACAAGGAAGTGGAAACGGCCGAATTGAAGCGCATCGCCATGCGTGGCGGCATGAAAACCCTCCATCAGGACAGTCTGTTGAAGGTCAAGGAAGGCCTGACCACCCTGGAGGAAGCCATCGCCTGCGTCTCGCCCGATTTGTAAAAGCGCACGGCTGTTTCCGTTGGTGTGCGGGATTGATTAGACGCGCCAGACTGTTTCTGATGCCTGCTCATGAATCGTGTCATCCTCATTTTCATTTTGGCTTTTCTGCTCGCGGGTTCCGGCTGTTCCAAACGGAAACCGGAAATAACCTCACTGCAGCGCAAGGAGGCGGCTGCTCTGGTCAGTGAAGCGGAATTTGCGACCGCCATCCGGGATTATCCCCGCGCCGAGGGTCTCATGCACCAGGCAACGCAATTATGTCCGGACAATGGCAGCTATTGGCTGAATCTGGGCAATATTTCGCGCAAGAACGGCAAGAAAGGGGAGGCCAAAACCGCATATGGCAGGGCAGTGACTGCCTACCAGGACGCCTACGAAGAGGATTCCACCAACGGCCAGTTGTTGATGCGACAAATGTATGCCCACGCCCTGTTGGGGCAGTTTGATGATGCGCGTGCGGTGTTGAAAAAGGCCCGGGCCAGGCATCCGAAGGATCCCGAGGTCAAGGGTTACGATGAAAAATCCCTCGAACGAATGATTGCCGACCCGGCCTTCAAGGAACTGGCGATCTAAGGTCGCCCGGTTGATCTTGATCCTGCAGCGAGGCATCAATCATGACCGCTTATTGGTCTGAGTTTCTCCTCGTGGCGACGGCCCATCTGGTGGCGGTGGCCAGTCCCGGACCCGATTTTGCCCTCGTGCTGCGGCAAAGCATCACCCACGGGCGTTCCACGGCAATCTGGACCAGCCTGGGCATTGGCACCGGCATCATGTTTCACGTGGGTTATTCTTTGCTGGGGCTGGCCTTGTTGATCAAGAGCTCGGTGTTCTGGTTTGATGCCGTGAAGTATGCCGGAGCGATTTATCTTGTCTGGGTCGGATGGAAGGCCCTGCGGACCAAACCTTTCAAGGCGGAGTTGTTCAATGCGGTCACCGTCCCCCCCCCGGCACCACATGGCGCGTTCCTGACCGGCTTTTTGGTCAACGTCCTCAATCCCAAGGCGGCCTTGTTTTTCATCGCCGTTTTTTCCGTGGTGATGGATCCCCAGACTCCTTCAAACATCAAGGCGGGTTATGGGTTATGGATGGTATTCGCGACCATGGGCTGGTTTTCCCTGGTGGCGTTTTTTTTCACCCAACCCGGCGTTCGTCGTTCGTTTTTGCGCACTGGTCATTGGTTTGATCGCATCATGGGCGTGCTGTTCCTGGCCTTCGCCTTGCGGTTGGCCCTGAGTTCATTGCCCTGACCCAGGCTGAACCTCATGTCGGGGAGGTCGAGTCTCACGCTTTACGGCGGGGCCAGGGCAAGCGCCTGCCACCAGGTTGGCCTCAGGACTATTCTGTGGCGGCACGGTAAGCAGCCAGGTAAGGATGATAATCCGCGTTGTCGCGCTGTTCGACGACCATGCAGTTTTCAATACGCAGGATTGTCATGAAGGGCATCTGTTCCTTGCTCATGGATTTGCTCCCCGGCAATCGCACGGTCCGGTCAAGGTTGCCCTCAAAGAGGGCATATTGTCCGGAAAACAATGCCCGCGTGCGATTGAACTCCAGGTGCGAGATCCCGGAATATCCTTCCTCAAAATTGCGCGAAGTTTCCCTTTCGCCGTGGCGCGGGATACCAGCAAAAACCAGTTCGGCCGTGGGATCGGCAAAGGTGCAGGATTAGGTCAGGTAGGGAGCCAACCGATCGATACAGGTGGCAAAGTAGGCTTCACCCACCTGTTAGGAATTAGCCGAAGCAGTGTCGTAACCATCCGCAGATCGTGCGCTGGTGGGCGAAGCGAGCGTCAAGGCCAAGGGGAGTAAAGAAAGCGGGAATCCATGCAGGGCTGGTGGTTCAAAGGTTGGTCGTCTTGCGGGTTTCCTCCCACTCACGACGAAGCAGGGCAAATACGCATTCA
>JAIPJW010000036.1 GCA_021734075.1 Cephaloticoccus sp. | reverse complement strand
CACCTTTTATGTCTGGGTGGCCTGGAAGGAGCAGACCCTGGTCGCCCGCGTGCTGTGGTTTGTCGCCATCATCCTTTGGGGCAATCTCGCCATGGCCGTCTACATGCTGCTCGAACTGTTCCGCATCTCGCGCAGTGCCGAGCTCGATCAGGTCTTCACTCAACGCCGACCGGGCAAAGTCGTCCTCCCGGCCATCCTCTCCCTGATTGGCGTTGCGGTTTATCTGCTGGGGGCGAAGGAACTGTGGGCGTGAATCCCGACCTCCCGCCGGCACAAAAACCCCTTCAGCTCCTGCCCGTGCGCTCCTTTTGGCAGCGACGGGTCGTGGACCCGATCCTCGCCCAGCTGACCCAGGGCACCAGTCCGGACAAGGTTGCCTTGACTCTGGCAGTCGGGGTCGCGGCGGGGTTGTTTCCCTTCCTTGGTTTCACCACCCTGCTTTGTTTTCTGGTCGCCGTGCTGCTCCGGCTCAACCAACCCATCATCCATGTGATCAACCAAGTGCTGTGGCCGGTTCACCTCACGATGGTGGTGGTCTACATTCGTTTTGGCGCCTGGATTTTCGGGGCAGTCGCTTTGCCTTTTGATCCCAGCGAAGTCACCCATTTGTTCATGCATTCCCAGCGCGAATTCTGGGCGCGCTTCGGACTGATGGGCCTCCAGGCCCTGACCGCGTGGCTGCTGACCGTGCCATTGATCGTCGGCGGACTTTATTTTCCCCTGCGCAAAGTGCTGCGCCGTTTCACACGAACCCACCCCATCCGGGAGATTTCACCATGACAACGTTGACCCTGATCCTCCTCGCCACGGTCGCACTCTGCGCCCTGTTTGCCGGCATCTATTTTTTGGCCAAGTTGATCAACAACTACGGCACGGTGGATGTTGCCTGGTCGTATGCCTTTGCGGCCCTCGGGGCATTTTACGCCGTCTATGGCACGGGCTGGCCCGTGCGGCGGGCACTCATCGGCACCATGGTCTGCTTGTGGAGTCTGCGCCTTGGCTCGCACCTGCTGCGGCGGGTGGCCGGGCACCATCCGGTCGAGGATGGCCGCTACCAGCAATTGCGGCGGGATTGGTCGGAAAATTTCACCGCCAAAATGTTCGGCTTCTTTCAACTGCAGGCCGTCTCGGTGATCTATCTCGGCCTGCCGTTCCTGCTCGCCTGCCAAAACCGGGATCGCCAACTCCATGCGTTGGAGTTGGCCGGCCTGGCTCTCTGGCTGATTGCCCTGACGGGCGAGGGTCTGGCCGACACCCAGCTCAATGTCTTCAAGCGCAACCCGGCCAACGAGGGCAAGGTCTGCAATCGCGGCCTGTGGCACTTTAGCCGCCACCCCAACTATTTCTTCGAATGGCTGGTGTGGGTGGCCTTTTTCGTCTTTGCCCTGGCCTCGCCCTGGGGTTGGTTGGCCATTTTGAGCCCCTTGAGCATCCTTTGGCTGTTGTTGCGCGTAACCGGTATACCCATGACCGAGGAACAAAGTATCCGCAGCAAGGGCGACGCCTACCGTCGCTACCAGCAGACCACGAGTGCCTTTGTGCCGTGGCCACCCAAGCACCTGCCATGATTGACGCCCTGATCGAAAAAAATTTATTGCCTGATTGGTTGTTGCGTCGCGGCATTCGCCGGTTGCTCGCCCAGCGTCTCCGCGAGGAATCAGCGCGCTATGATCGCACGACCTATGTGGCCGACCTGAAAACCCGGGCCCTGGCCGAGCAGACCCAGGCGGCCAATGAGCAGCACTACGAGGTGGCCACTCCGTTTTATCAGTTTTGTCTGGGACCCCGCCTGAAGTATTCCGGCTGCCTTTATCCGACCGGCCGGGAGACTCTCGCCGAGGCCGAGGAGCACATGCTCGCGCTCTATGCCGAGCGCGCCCAGCTCGCCGATGGTCAGCATATCCTCGAACTGGGCTGCGGCTGGGGTTCGCTCTGCCTCTACAATGCGGCAAAATTCCCCCACGCAAAAATCACCGCCATCTCCAACTCACGGACGCAAAAGGAATACATCGATACCGAGGCCCGCAAACGGGGTTTGACCAACCTCCGGATCATCACCTGCGACATCAACGCCTTTGACATCACGCCAGACCAGTTCGATCGCGTGGTCTCGGTTGAGATGTTCGAGCATTTGAAGAACTACCAGCTACTCTTCGCCCACATCGCCCGCTGGCTCAAACCTGGCGGGTTGCTCTTCACCCACATCTTCACGCACCGCGCCTTGAGTTATCATTATGTCGTCCGGGATGCCTCGGACTGGATGAGCCGCTATTTTTTTACCGGCGGCCAGATGCCCGCCCATGACCTGTTGCCCCAGTTTCAGGATGACCTGAAGCTCGTCCAGGATTGGCAGGTCAACGGCCGGCATTACCAGCAGACCGCCGAGCATTGGCTGCAAAACATGGATCGGCACAAGGAGGAGATCCTCCCGCTCTTCGTCGATACCTATGGCCGGGAGCAGGCCGTGAAATGGTGGGCTTACTGGCGGGTTTTCTATCTGGCGTGTGCGGAGCTCTGGGGTTTTCGTCAGGGCGAGGAATGGCTGATCAGCCATTACCTGTTCCGCAAACCCTAGCTGCCTCGTTCAGTAATTCGGCCAGATCCCCGGGGTCACCAATTCCCCCAGATTGCCGTCCGGATCGTGAAAATACAGGGACTGTCCCCCCCGGTCCCAGCGGGTTTCACTGATAATCTTTACGCCGCGGGTTTGCAGCCGGGACCGCCAGGTTGCGTAATCCTCCGCGGCGATGGCCAGGGCGAAATGCATCGGTCCCTCACCATTGTGCGGCGGGATATCTCCGCCCGAAGTAGCCATCGTTTCCAAGGTCGCTCCACGGATGAAAAGCAGGAGCACGCGCCCCCGCCCGGCATCAAAGGATTGGAAACGCTCGGGATTGCCCACCATGGGCGTCAACCCCAGCACCTCCCGATAAAACTCCACCGCCCGCGGCAGGTCATCCACGTAGAGACAGGTTTCCACAACACCATTGATTTTGGGTGCGGCAGGTTCGGGCATTCCTGCACGGTGACAAATTTGGCCCAAACGGCAATGCCCGCATCCATGGCCCCGGGTCAGGCGTATGGTCTTCGGATGATATTTCGCTGCCTCATGCTCTATGTGCTTTTCGGGTTGGTGGCCTGGCCGGCGACCGACGCCGACGCGCTGATCCGGGAGGGTCTTGCCGCGGAAGCGGTTCATGCTTCGGGTCGGGCGTTGGATCAATTTCTGGCGGCCGATGCCGCCCGGCCCAACGATCCCTACATCCTCCAGAAGATCGCGCAGCAATACTCGGACTCCACCGGCGACGTCCCGGATCCTGCCGCCCGCAAAATACTCGCGACCCAGGCGCTGGCGTATGCCCAACGCGCCAGCCAACTGGCCCCGGATAATGCGGTGAACACCTTGTCGGTGGCCATCAGCTACGGGAAGATCGGGCTCTACAGCAATCTGCGCGAAAAGATCACCTACGTGCGTCTCAGTGAGGAATACGCCGAACGAGCGCTCGCACAGGACCCCAACTACGACTGGGCCTACCATGTGCTGGGTCGCTGGAATTACGAAGTCGCCAAGCTCGGCAAGACCAAGCGTTTCCTGGTTGAGTTGCTTTATGGCGGACTGCCCGCCGCCTCCAGCGCCCGGGCGGTGGATCTTCTCAAACGGGCCGTCGAGCTCGCTCCGGAAAACCCCGCTCATCATATCGAACTGGGTTTCGCCTACCTCGCCGACGATCAATCCGCTGCCGCCCGCCAGGCCTTTACCACGGGTCTGGCATTGCCCAATCTCGGGAAACACGATGCGGAAACAAAAGAACGCGCCCGCACGGCGCTGGCTGATCTCTGAATAATCCCCGCCCCGCTGGTCGACGTCAGGCGGGCAACTTGAAGCTTTCGACCAACTCCTTGACGTCGTGCAGAAACGCCGCCGCGCCGGAGCCATTGACCACGCGATGATCAAAAGTGAGCGAAAGAGTCGCGACTTCCTGGGGATAGATCTGCCCCCCTTGGTTGGTCATGCGCTCGTGCGCCTTGCCGATGAACAAGGTGCCCATCGAGGGCGGGACCACAATCGGAGTCGCATGCTCGATGCCAAAGGCGCCCAGACTGGTGATGTTGATCGGCGATTGCACATCACTGACTTTGCCCTCCCGCGTGTTCGCCAGGGCCTGGGCATAGGCTGCTGCAAAGGCGGCAAAATCAAGCTGGTTGCTGCCCGGGATCACCGCGGTGCCCAAGCGGTCTCCTTCCATCGCCACCGCAAAACCGAGGTCGAAAACCGCCTGTTCGAAAATACGTCCGTCCTTCGCCACTATGCAGCGGAAACCGGAATGTTTCTCCATCGCCCGGCAGATGCACCAAGCCAGCATGAGTGACGGTGAGTGCGTGAGCCCGGCCTTCTTGGCCGCCGCCCGGGCGGAGCGAATGGCCGCCCAGCCCGTGTCGAGCTGCATGTTGGCCGCCACCACGGTGGAAAGCCGGCGGGTGATCGCCGCCGGCAGGGCCGGGGTCCGGGTCTCGCCTTGCGGCTCCACATCAGAACGGGTCTTCTGCAACTGTTGCAGGCTGGGATGCGCCGCGGGCACGGGCGGGGATGACTCGACTGCTGGTTCTGACTCGACCCTGGCTGCGGCACTGGCCGAGTCTGCCTTCACATACCCGATCTCCTGCCCGATCTCCACCATGTCATCCACCTGCACCTGCCAGGATTTGAAGATGCCACTGAAGGCCGCTTCGATGGGATATACCGCCTTGTCCGTTTCCACTTCGCACAACACGTCGTCATGCTTGACCGTGTCCCCCGGGTTTTTCAGCAGGGTCATCACCCGGGCGGAGCGCAGGCCCTCACCCATGATCGGCACTTTTACCGCAATTTCGTCGTTGGCTGCCATGGTCTTGTTGGTCGGTTTTGACGGACTTTCTGCAATGGAATTGGGCGTGACGGATTTGGCCGCCCGCGGCGTCTGGGGACTGGATTTGACCGGCCCGGTAGCGTCGCGTTCGAGCGTCGTTGCCATCACCTGGTGAACGGATTCAACAATGCGTTTGGTATCGGGCAGGGCGGTGTATTCGTAGATGGGATTGTAACCGATCATCACATTGCCCTTCGAGACCAGGATCGGCGGGCTAACCATCCGGTTCCAAACGTCGGGCCGCCCCGCAATGTGTGAGATGATCATTTGACCCACGGAACAGTTTTCCGTGTCCTCCTGCACCACCACAAGGCGGCCGGTCTTGCGCACCGATTCCTCGATGGTCTCGTGGTCCCACGGCACGATCGAACGCAAATCAATCAATTCGACACTGACCGCCTCGCCAATCCGGGCGACGGCATCCAATGATTTCTCCATCGTGTTGCCCCAGGCCACCACGGTGACGTCGCTACCCTCGGTGTGTCGACGGGCATGCCCGATCGGAACTGACATCACCGGTTCCAAAACCTCGAATTCCGCCCAGAGCAAATGCTTCGGCACCAGAAAAATCACCGGATCCTCGGAATGCATCGCCGTCCACAGCAGCCCGGCGGCGTCTTCCGGCGTGCTGGGCACAACCACACTTAGTCCGGGAAAATGCGCGATGGCCGATTCATTGGCCTGCGAATGCCACAAGGAGCCCCCGGGCAGGTAGGCGCCATAAGGGGCATAGATCACCGTGGGGCAGGTCCACTTGCCAAAGGTGCGCCAGCGCAGGGTTGCCAGATTCGTGACCAATTGGTTCCAGCCCGGATAGACAAAATCGATGAACTGCAATTCAAAGACCGGACGTTTCCCGTAACTGGCCAACCCGCAGGCCACGCCCAGAATCGTGGATTCGGCGAGGGGCGAATTGAAGACCTGTTCGGGAAAATCGGTGGAAAGTCTTTGCGTGAGCCGGAACACCCCGCCCTTGGGGTCCTCCACATCCTCGCCAAAAATCACGCGATTGGGTTCGGCATCCAAACCCGCCCGCAGGGTCAAATTGAGCACATCACCCATCCGGTATTTGCCCGGCTTGATCACCTGCTCGTCCAACGGGGGCGGTGGCGGGGAGGACACATTGGTTTCAAGTTCGTTGGCCAGCGGGTTCTCCGCCTTCTCGGCCGACAGGTAATCCTGGCGCACCCGTTCCTTGATCTCCTGGTCAAGCCGGTCGTATTCCTCCTCCGTCAACTCTCCTTCCACCAGCAAATGTTGCTTCAATACCCCGAGCGGATCGCGCTCGGCGAGTCGCGCCAGATCCTCCTTGGTGCGATAAATCGCCTGATCGTCTGAACTCGTGTGACTGGAGAGCCGTTCCATCTTGGCCCAGATCAGCATCGGGCCATGCCCGTCGCGGATATGCGCTATCGCGCGCTGACCCGCTTCATAAACCTGCTCCACATCCCAGCCATCAATCGTGAGCCATTGCTCGTCGTTGAAAATCCTCAGCGCATGCGGGGTCATGTCCGCTGTCGGGGTGCTGATGCCATAGCCATTGTCCTCCACCACGAGGAGCAGCGGCAGTTTGCGTTCCTGGGCGAAACACACCGCTTCGTAAAAATCCCCCTGCCGCGTCGCCGCATCACCCACCGTGGCCACGACAAGACTGGATTTGCCGTCAAGCTGCATGCCCCACGCCATGCCACAGGCCGGTAACAGCTGGGCGGCCGTCGGCGTGGGCACACTCCAGATATTCAGTTCACGATAACTGTAGTGTGAAGGCATCTGCCGGCCCCGCGACGAGGAATCGCGCTTGGCCATGTAATCGAGCGCCAGTTGCCTGGTGGTCACCCCCCGGCCCATCACCAAACCCCGGTCCCGGTAATACGGCGCCAGATAGTCATCGGGCTCCAATTGCAAACTCAGGGCCGCCATGGCCTCGTGACCACGACCGGACACATGGAAGTGCCCCTTGCCCTGACGGTTCAAATTCTCCTCCCGTAAATCGCCATGTCGGCTTTCCAGGAGGATGAGGAGCAGTTCGCGTTTTAGTTTGGGGGAAAGACAGGTAACAGCAGGCATGAGGACTATTCCCAAGGGGGTGGGAAGCTGGGGTTTTGTAATGTCATAAAGTCCGGGCGACCTCCCCAACTGGCAACGCGTTTCCCCCTTCTAAACCGTAGCAGACACCCTAATTAATCCGAAAGGATTAGTCCCAGCAGTAGGGGGATCCGATGGACTTTTCCCGACTTCATTTTATAACCCACCCTATCGAGCCTAGGGTAGTTTGCCGGGATAATCCCCCGAAGTGCATGAAGACATCCCACCAGAACCTGTTGCTCATCACGGCTGTTCAGCTCGGGACAATCAGCTGCCAATACCATCAGTTGCCGCAGCTGACCCAAACCGAGTCGTCATTCCGCTTTTACAACGGCCCGGAAACCGCATCGCCAAAAGCTGCCCGCGCAACAGACGAAGTTGAAAAGATCCAGCCTGGAGCGGTGTTGGAAAAAGCCCGGCCTAAACTGCCCCTGACGGTTCCTCTGTATCCGGACCTACCGGTCGCCGAGCGCCGCGCATGGATCACCGTGGGCGTCCATCTGAATATTGATGCCAACGGCATTGTAACCGACATCACGCCAAGTCTCGTATGCGTCTCAACTCCTCATCCCAAGTCGGACGAATTTTTCAGGGCGGTCCAAACCGCAGTCGCCACTTGGCGTTTTTCTCCTGCAAGGTTACGCCACATGGAAATGGCCACTGGGGCCGACGGCAGCACCTGGTGGCGCGCCAGTCACATCGAAACCATCGAGACTGCGGCTGACGTCACCTTCACTTTCACTGCATCCGGAAAAGTGCTGAAAGACTAAAGCCCGAGACTTTCGGCATAACGCATCAACCCGCCGCGGTGGGCGGGAAAGCCGGCTCCGCTCAACAACGCGAAATCCACATCCCTGGGGGTCTTGATGACGCCTTCTGCCAGACAACGTTGGGCCTCGGCAATCATCACCCCCATCAGGTGGCGGGCAATCTCCTCGGCCTTTGCCGGTGGCGCGGACTCCGTAGCGGCCGGGGCAAGCGATGCGACCACCGGATTCAGCGTTTCCTTGCGTCCTTCGTAGCAGTAAAAACCCGCGCTGGCTCCGTTCTTGCGCCCCTTGAGATCCGCGGCCAGCAGTCGCGTGCAAATCCGGCTCCGCTCAAACCTTTCTGGATAGTAATGCGCCATCTCGCCAAAAATAAAATCCGTCACGTCCACTCCGACTTCGTCGATCAAGCGCATGGGCCCCATTGGCCAACCCCATTCGCTCATCGCCTGATCGATGCCTTCAGTGGAGGCGCCCCGCTCCCACATCCGACAGGCTTCGTTGAGATAAAAGAAGAGCACGCGGGTCACGAGGAATCCGGGTGATGACCGACAGATGACCGGTGACTTGCCCAACCCCTTGACCAATTGCAATGCCGTGGCCGCGGTCGCTGCCGTGGTATGGGTTCCAAGAATCAATTCCACCAAGGGCATCCGACTGACGGGATTGAAAAAATGAATGCCCAGGGTGCGTCCGGGATTCGGCACCTGACCGGCGATTTCCTCGATGGGCAGGGCCGAGGTGTTGGACGCGAGCAAAGTGTCCGGCCGCACGATGGTCGCAAGTTCTGCAAACAGTTGCTGCTTCGCCGCCACACTTTCCACGATGGCCTCAACCACCAGATCACAATCGGCAAATCCCTCCCACGCGGTCGTGGTGGCAATGCGATCCTGGGCCAGTTCAGCCGCCTCCGGGGCCAATTTCCCGCGCTTCACGCTCTCGGCAAATATTCCCCGAATCACACCCAGGCCGCGCTCCACAAATTCCGGCTTCACATCGCGCAGCACCACCTGCAGGCCCCGTGCCGCACACCATTGGGCGATGCCCGACCCCATCACTCCCGCTCCCACCACGCCAACCTTGCGCACGGGCTGGCCGCCGGCCACCGCCTCATCCCCCGCCGGAAAATCCCAGCTGTCGAGCGTGCGCTTCTTGGCCCCGTCGCGCAGGAAGAAGGCGTAAATCATGTTCTTGCAAACCGCCCCGGCGGTGATCCGGCCAAACACTTCCGCCTCAATCGCCAAGGCACCACTCACCGGCAGGTCGTCGCCGCGTTCCAACACCTCAATTGCCGCCAAAGCCGCCGACCGTGAACCGCGCAATTTGGCCAGGGTTTTCACTTTGGTCTCCGCCCACCACGTGGCTTCCACTGCCGGCGGTATTTCCCGCTGCGGCACCCCTTGCGCCGCAAACTTCAAGGCCAATGTTTTTGCCCGAGCCTTGAGCTGGTCGGCCGGGACCAATTCATCCACCAACCCCGCCGCCTTGGCCTCCGCCGCCGGCAGCAGCCGGCCCTGCACAATATGCTCCAACGCGGCCGCTAAGCCCAGGAGCCGGGGCAAAAGCACACAACCGCCCCAGCCCGGGATGGTCCCGAGGGTGGATTCCGGCAGGCCGATTTGCGTCGCCGGCGTATCCGAGGCAATGCGCCAATGACAGGCCAGCGCGGCCTCCATCCCGCCACCCGCCGCTGCGCCTTGGATAGCTCCAATGACGGGGATATCGCTTTCAGCCAACAACTGCAAGATACGATGCCCTTCCTTTGATACCGCCGCTGCGGCTGCCGCATCGGGCAGGCCCCCCAACCATTTCAAATCCGCCCCAGCCAGGAATATCTTCTCCTTCGCACTAATCAGCACCAAGGCTTTTGCGCCGGCTGCGTTGGCCCCGACAATGGCGGCTTCCAAAGCCTGAAAAACTGCGGGGTTGAACACGTTGGCGCGGCTGGTGGGATCATTAAAGGTAATCCAACCTATGCCGTCGGCATCAACCGATAGGGTTACGGGCAGGTTCATGATAGGGACGGAGTTATATTCGGTATCAGTATGCAACTCCCGCCCTGCGAGTAAACCGCTGAGACCAGTGCAAAAGGAGTATTTGACCGCCGGTTGCGTTACGGGCGGATCTCTGCGCGGCGGGCGGAGTTGCACCAACGCTCGTTTTCCGCATTGCAGCAATATGCCGGCACGGAAATGGTTTGCCCCCATGTCGCGGCGCCGAGCCAAATCCGAGACCTTGCCCATCCCGGCGCAAAAACAACGCACCATGCCCCTTTGGCTGGGTTGGCTCGGCTTGTTGGTGCTGTGCGCAGTAGCCTATTATCCCGCACTGCACGGCAGCATGCTGTGGGATGACAATGCCCATGTCACCCGCGGTGATTTGCAAACCTTGGCCGGCCTGGGTCGCATCTGGTTCGAGCTTGGCGCCACCCAGCAATACTACCCGGTGCTGCACAGTGCCTTCTGGCTGGAACACCGGCTCTGGGGTGATGCCACCCTCGGTTACCACGCCATCAGCGTTGTGCTGCACGCCCTGTCCGCCGGATTGATCGTGGTGCTCATGCGACAGTTGAAATTGCGGGGTGCCTGGCTGGCCGCGGGAATCTTTGCCCTGCATCCGGTTTGCGTGGAATCCGTGGCGTGGATCTCCGAACAAAAGAACACGCTCTCCACCGTCTTTTATCTGCTCGCACTGTTGGCGTGGCTACGCTTTGACCAGCGGCGTGACGCCGGATCACCGGGGGCCTGGCGTGGCTACGTGCTCGCCTCGGTGCTGTTCGTCCTCGCGGGTTTGAGCAAAACGGTGACCGTCACCCTGCCCGCTGCATTGCTGGTCATGATCTGGTGGCAACGTGGACGACTTTCGTGGCGTCGGGATGTCTGGCCATTGCTGCCTTGGTTTGCCTTCGCACTCGCGGCCGGATTGATGACCGCCTGGGTTGAACGCACGATCATTGGGGCGGAAGGCGAAGCCTTCGCCCTGGGTTGGTTGCAACGCGTTCTTTTGGCGGGTCGGGTGGTCTGGTTCTATTGCGGCAAGCTTGTCTGGCCTGCTGAGTTGATCTTCATTTATCCACGCTGGAGCATGGAGGTCACCACTCCTGCCCATTTCTTGGGTGCCGCGGCCTTGATTGTCCTGTTGCTCGCACTGTGGTCCCGGCGTGAACGCACGCGAGGTCCCTTGGCCGCGGCGCTGCTTTACATCGGCACCCTCTTCCCCGCTCTCGGATTTTTTAACGTCTATCCGTTCCAGTTTTCCTATGTGGCCGATCATTTCCAGTATCTGGCCAGCATCGCGCTGATCGTGCCCCTCGCCGTCGGACTCGATTGGCTCGCACAATATACTTCAAAGCTGTCGGGTTGGGCGGGCCGGGCCGCCGCCGGTTTACTGCTTGGTCTCCTGGGTTTCCTCACCTGGCAGCAGGCCCATGAATATCGGGACAACATCACGCTTTATCGCGCCACGATCGCCAAAAATCCCGCCTGCTGGCTGGCCACTTATAATCTGGGCATGGAATTGGCCGCGCAGGGTGATCACGCCGCCGCCATCGCATCATATCGTAACACCCTGCGTTTGCGGCCCGAATACGCCGAGGTGCATGCCAACCTCGCGATGTCCCTGTCCGAAGTGCCGGGAGGGGAACCCGCGGCCATTGCCGCCCTGGAACAGGCGATTCGTTTGAAGCCGGCGCTGTGGCAGGCCCGCTTGAATCTGGCCAATATATTGCTGACCACGCCGGGTCGCCTGGAGGAAGCGATTCAACTCTATCGTGAGGTGCTCAAGGTTGATCCCAGCCGGGCCGAAGTGCTCACCAGTCTGGGCTACGCCGTGATGCAGGTGCCGGGTCGGGCAACGGAGGCGCTGGGCTATTTCACCCTGGCGCTGAAATTGATGCCGGACAACTGGAGCGCACACTATCAAATCAGCCGCATCCTGCTGGCCCAAAGGCCGGATGTCGTGGCCGCGCTGCCCCACCTTGAAGCCGTGGTGCAGGCCCGGCCGGATTTTGCCGCCGCGCGTTTTCATCTCGGCAAGTTGCTGCTATATATTCCCGGACGCCGGGATGAGGCCATCCGGCAACTCCAGGTCGCCCTGCAACTGGAACCCGGCTTCGAGGAAGCCCGCATTCTGCTCGCCCAGGTGCAACGTTAACTGCGGGGCGGATGGAGCGGCGGCCGCGACCGACCCCGCGAAAACTTGCGCAGGTTTTTCAGCGCGATCTCAAACTCAGGGGGCAATGGGGCGCGCAAGGTCAACCGCTCACGGGTGACCGGATGGAAAATCTCCAGTTCACTCGCGTGCAGGGCGAGCTGACGAATCATGGGCTTTTCCTCCTCCCGCCCCTTGTAGCCCCGCTTGATATCCGACAACAACAGGCGACATTCCGGATCCCCGTAAAGCGCATCGTTCAGGATGGGCAACCCCACCGCCGCCAAATGAACCCGGAGCTGGTGCTTGCGGCCACTTTGGGGCTGGCATTCCACCAGGGCGAAACGGCCGAAATTTTCACTCAAGACAAAATCACTCTGCGCTGGTTCGCCCCCGTGACGCTTGAACGCTTTCATCTTGCCGGGGGCATCAACCTCCCGGCCGATCCACAGATCCACCGAGAATACGGCAGGCACTGCTCCCCCTTCATCGCGCACGTGGGGCACGGCCAATGGTTCCGGTGGTGCGGGCAATACCACCACGACCGCATGATGCAGTTTTTTCACGGTCTTGGCCTGGAACTGTCCACTCAAAAAATCCAGCGCCGGTTTGGTTTTGGCCCAGAGCAACAAGCCGCTCGCCTCCGCATCAAGACGATGCACATTGCTGATCTCCGGCCCGTAGATTGTGCGCACCAGCTTCGTCAGCGTCTCCGGGGCTCGGCCCGATTGTTCGGCCACCACGAGCATGCCACTTGGCTTGTCGAAAACCAAGAGCGAGTCATCCTCATAAATTATGGGCGGCAGCTGCATGCAGCTTATTGAGAACGCCAAAGCACCGGTAATGTCACGCCGATGTTTCGAATCATTACCCCGCGCCTGTCGATACAGTATCATCCTGCTGTATCATTCACGCACTCCCTTGGCTGATATCTGTCCTGCCACCGGCCACCACGGCTGTAACAATTCTATAAAATACTATAGGTTAAAAAACCGGTAAGTTCGGGACCTGCCGGTGAATACGCTTGCGACCGTCGGGTCCGACGCACTGCCTGTATGACACAGTCCTGTCGTCATGCCAGCAATACCCAAGAGTATCCTCAATTTCGGCGCTGACCTCGCGACGACATGGATGCCTTGGCGCTTGCGCCTTTCCGCCGTCGCAGCCCAGGCAAAAACCCTCCGGGTCCTGACCCGGCAACTGGCCCGGACGGCCCAAGGGCGTGAATATGGCATCACCCCGACCCTGGCTTACGGCAAATTTGCGCGGTTGGTGAAGCCGGTGACCTATGAGTCGCTGGCACCCCAACTCGAACGGATATACCGCGGGGAATCCGATGTGCTGTGGCCCGGTCCATGCACCCTGTTCACCCGGACCGCCGGCACCGCCACCCCGCCCAAATATCTGCCGGTGACTCCTGCCATGATCCAGCACTATCGGGTCGCCACGCTGGCTTCGCTTTACTTTTACACGGCACGCATTGGCCACACGGGGATATTTCGTGGACGGCAACTTTTTCTCGGGGGCAACGCCCGGCTGACTTCCCTGCCCGTCGCGGCTGCCGACCATGCCGCCTGTGGTGACCTCAGTGCGATTGCCGTCCAAAATCTTTCACCCCGGTTCAAGAAATATTTTTCTGAACCCAGCGTGGCCATCGCCCAGATTGAGGACTGGTCCGCACGTTTGGATGCCATCGTCGCCCGCACCCAATACCGCGACATCACCATGCTGGCCGGGCTGCCCAACTGGTTGACCATTCTGATCGGCAGGATGCTCACCCGCGCTCGCAAGGGTAATACCCGCACCGCCAATCTGCAGGACTTGTGGCCCAACTTCGAGTGCCTTGTCCATGGCGGCACCTCGCTCGCATCTTTTACGGATGAGTTGAAGCTGCTCTGTGGGCCGGGCGTCAGATTCCACGAGGTGTATCCGGCCTCGGAGGGATTTGTGGCCGCCCAGGATGCCAAGCATTCCCTCGGGCTCAGACTGATGACTGACGTGGGCATATTCTACGAATTTTTGCCCCTGCCCGAATATGACAGCGCCCCGCTTGCCCAGCTCGGGCCAAAAGCGGTTCCATTGGAGAGCGTCAAACCGGGCGTGGATTATGTCATGTTGATGACCACCCCCGCCGGATTGTGCCGCTATGTAAACGGCGATATCGTGCGCTTCATCAGCACGAAGCCACCCCGATTGATTTATGTCGGCCAGACCAAGCTTAGGCTCAACAGCTTTGGCGAACGAGTGCTGGAAAAAGAAATCACGGATGCCTTGCTCAAAGTCTGTCTGCAACACGGCTGGCGACTGATCAACTTTCACGTTGCCCCGCTCATCATCATATCTTTGACCGGACATAATCGCGGTCGCCATGAATGGTGGGTTGAATTGAAACCGGGCACTGTAATCACCCCCACCGGTCCCACCCTGGCCATCGAACTGGATGCCGAACTGCAAAGGATCAGCCCGGGATACGCTGCCAAACGCCAGACCGGCGACATGGAGGATCCCATCGTCCGGCTCGTCATGCCGGGTATTTTCGCGCACTGGATGCAGGAAACCGGCTTATGGGGCGATCTGCATAAAATGCCCCGTTGTCGGAGCGATCGCACCGTCGCCGACCGCCTCGCAGAAATCGCCCGATTCACGGCAGATTAATCGCCCTGCACTTGGCACGCGCAGTGCTCTGATGAGGCTGTCCTTCGTGCATTCCGAGAGGAATGTCACGGGTGACACCGGTCCCAGGACTGGAAATTAGCAAGCAATGGGGGCCGGTGTTAGGGGTTATCACCGGCCCCCTCCGCTTTCCCCCTGGAAGACCGCCGTCGCGGCAGGACAGCCGGCGGATTGTCTCCGTCGCCCGTGTCAGAAATTTGAAAATGAATCTGGAGAGCGAAGGCCTTCAGAGCAGCACCAGCCCGATGGCGACCAGCATCGCCGTGGCCCCGATTAGGCGTGAAATCAGCACCACCCGACCCACATGACTTTCCGTGTTGGCAAACCAGTGGCCGGCCAGCCAGACCAGCAACACGCTGAAGAGTCCACGCGAACTATAGACAATGTTCACCGCGGTCGCGTTGCCCCAAATACCCAGGGTCAGTGCAATGCCGCCATTGGTCAGGGCATTCAGCAAGGCCCCCGGTAACACCCAGCGCCAGGCCCGGGTCGTGATGTCGAACAGCCCACCATGGGCGAAACGCAGCAGGCCAAAGGAATAGAGCCCCACTGCCAGAAACAAGGGAGGGAAATAATTGCCCTGACCCCACGCCGGCGCCCAAAGCTGGATCAACACATCGCTCAGGGCAAAAAGCACGGCACTCGCAGTCGTCAGCAGAATGGTTTGCCCCACCTTGCGGTGGCGACTCGCGCCGCCGAAATTAAGTAACATCACGGCCGTGCTGCTGAGTCCTGCCCCCAGCCACCACTGCAGGGGAATCCGACCCACCAGCAGCATGGTGCTGAACAACGCCACCAGGATGACCTTGATGCCCATCACCGGCGCCGCCACCGATACATCGCCCCGGGTGATGGCCAGAAACATCAGCACCTGGGCCACCAAAAATATCAATCCACTGACCGCCGGCTGCCAATAATCACTCCAAGCCACCGGCGCAAAACCGGTGTGCCACCACCAGGGAAGAAACATCAGGGCACAGGCCCAGTTGGCAAAAAATGTCACCCGCCAAACCCCCACGCCCAACTCCGAGGCTCGCTTCAACGTCAGCATGCCCAGCACATAAAGCAGGCCGCAAACGAGCGGGATGAGCATATAGGGCGGAAAGTGCATGTGCGGCATCAGCAAGCGCGGCCCGGTGCGGCCCTTACAACCACAATTATCAACCGGCTGTCCGGTCGATGACCCTTGCGGGCCAAAACCAAGTTTGCCCCCCGGCGGATTTCTCATGCCCCGGAGCAAACGCCTGACTTTGGCGTCACTGCAAAACCGCGAGGATCAGTTGCTCGTAACTCGAGGTCTCCATCGATCCGGTTTTCATGTGCCGGATGTTGCCTTCGCGATCGATGAGAAAAGTGGTGGGGATGGCGTTGAATCCGCCGAAAGCTTCCACCGTGTCGTTGTCACCCATGAGCATGACGTAATTGATCCCAAATTTTTTCGCGAATTGCCGGACCACGTCGGGTCCACCACGATCCATCGACACGCCCACAATCACCAAACCGTCGGAGCCGTATTTGTTCTGCAGCTCAACGTAGCCGGGAATCTCTTCCCGACAGGGCGGGCACCAGGTAGCCCAGAAATCGACCACGACAACCTTGCCCTTGAATTGGGCAAAACTCACCGGCTTGCCGTCAAGATCCGGCAAGGTCCAGGCCGGGGCTGCCTGCAGCACCGGCAGGTTGACCTTGCTGAGTTTCGCTTTTGGTGCCACGGCCGGAACCGCTTGGGTGGATTCGGGTTCAACCTTGGTTTGCTGAACCGGCGCGGCGGCGGAAGCATCGGCCCGTGGTTTGCAGGCAGCAAGACCGAGGGACAAAATAAGGACTATTAGAAAGGGACTGCGGATTAATGTCATAAAGGAATGTGTTACCCGTTAGAGTGGAACATAGGCCTCTTCTTCCCCAATTTTGCAAATAGGGGTGGAAAATTTCACCAATTCACCGTTTTAGGACAAATCCAAACCCAACGTCTCGATGAACTTGCGCATGGCCGGTGTCAGCACCCGACCCTTGCGATGCAGGATGGCCAGCGGACGGGTGAACTCCTTGCCCTTGAAAGGGATCGCCGACAAAGAACCCTGTTTGGTTTCCTGCATCACGGTGGCATAGGGCACAATGGCGATGCCATGGTCGATCTCGACCGCACGTTTCACGGTTTCGATGTTGTCGAACTCCATGACCGGCTCGATTTCCAATTTGTTTTCCCGGAAAATCGTGTCCACTGCCTTGCGCGTGGGAATATCGGGATCAAAGCCGATGAACTTCTGCCCCATGAGATCCTTCAGATCGATCTCGGTCTTGTTGGCCAATTCGTGGTTGGGGTGCGTGATCAGGACCAGCCGGTCGGCGCGGAAAGGCAGCATTTCAATCTGACGTGTCTTGACCGGAAAGGCCACCAGGCCGAAATCGACGGAGTTGTGCAAGATGTCCTCATACACGAGGTTGGAGCGTCGGTATTCCACCCGCACATTGACCGAGGGATAGTCGTGCAGGAACTTTTTGATGTAGGGCGGCAACTCATGCAGGCCGATCGAGTAGATCGTGGATATCCGGATCGTGCCGCTGATTACTTTCTTTAATTCCTGCAATTCGCTCAGCAACTTGTCGTAGTTGTGCAGCATCTCCTTGGCTGAGTCGTAGACCTGCTGCCCTTCTCGTGTGAGCTGAAACTGCTTTTGGCTGCGATCGATCAGGAGAGTCTTGAAATGTCGCTCCATTGCCCGAGCCTGTTGGCTGACTGCGGACTGGGTGATTCCATTCAGCTTGGCTGATTTGGAAAAGCTTTTGGTTTCGACGAGATCGGCAAAGATTTTGAAATTTTCAATTTGCATGGCTTTCGCAGTTATCAGCCAACATAATTCCCACTTATTATCAAGCAACCCTATAAGCCGACCAAATGACACAATTGTCATATGAGGATTTTAAAGTCCGCGCTGATACTGTGCAGGCGCAAATTGCCCTGACCTGCATCCAGGCTGGCCGGCAGCCCTCTGAAGTCGAATTATTGGCCGTAACCAAGACTCATCCTGCCTTCGTGGCCGAATACGCCGCCTTATACGGACTGCGCGCCGTGGGTGAAAACCGGGTGCAGGAAGCGGTGGGCAAGCGACCGCAATGCCGGGCAACCATCGCCTGGGAACTCATTGGGCATTTGCAATCCAACAAGGCCAGACAGGCCGTGGAGTATTTCGACCGGGTGCAAAGCGTGGACAGTGAAAAGTTGCTCAACCATCTGGACCGGGCCGCCGCCGCCGTGGGCAAGATCCTGCCCATCCTGCTGCAGATCAACGCCGGAAAAGATCCGGCAAAGTTCGGGGCCGAGCCTGAAGATGCCGAACACCTGCTGACCGTTGCCCTGGGCAAATCCGCCCTGCGGGTGGATGGTTTGATGACCATCGCTCCGCTGAGCGACGACCCCGATGTTGCCCGCCGCACCTTCGACAATCTGCGCACCATCCGCGACGATTTGGCCGCCCGGGCCGGCGTGCCCTTGCGCGAGCTGTCCATGGGCATGAGTGGGGACATGGCCGCCGCCATCATGGCCGGCAGCACCCTGGTTCGCGTCGGCACCGCACTCTTCGGCACCCGGGAGACCATATAATCCTGCCCGGTCCTTTCCGGGTTGCCACGTCCGATAAATCAGCTTCGGTTCGCTGCGTGGAAACTGAAACACTCAGTCCGGGTCAGCGTGATTCCTTTCGGCGCCTGCTCGACGACCCGAGTGTCACCGTGCGTCAGGCGCTGCTCGCCCAATTCGCCCAAATGGGAACCCCGGCGCAGGAATTCCTGCTGCAGACCCTGCATGATTCGAATCGGTCCCTCGCCCAATCCGCCGCGTGGTTTGTCGCCCAGCTGAAATTTACCGACACGGTGGCGGAATTCCGGGCCTTTATCCAATCCCTCAACTACGAATTGGAGTCGGGCGCCCTGATGCTGGCCCGAGCGGTCAATCCCATGCTGGATATCGGGGCCTGCTGCCAATCACTCGACAAGATCGCCGGTCGGTGCCGAGATCTGATCGTCGAACCGTCCTCCCCGCGGGAAAAATGCCGCATCATCAATCGCGTGCTTTTTCACGAGTGGGGCTTCCGCGGTAATCAGGAAAATTACACCGATCCACTCAACAGTCTGCTGGATCAGGTGCTGATTCGACGCAAGGGCATCCCCATTTCGCTGAGCATCGTTTATCTGCTGGTCGCGGAGCGCTTGGGTTTGGATCTCGAACCCGTGGGGCTGCCCGGTCATTTTCTGGTCGGCTGTTTTCTGGGTGAGGGACTGTTCTTCATCGACACCTTTGATCGCGGCATTTTCCGCGATCCGGAGGAGATTTTTGACCTGTTGCGGGAAAACAACCTGGACCCGCAACCCCAGGATCTGGCCCCCACCTCGGTGCGGGAACTGCTGTGCCGCTGTTGCCGCAATCTGGTCAACCACTACCACGTCGCCGGGGATGTCGTCCATGCACGCCTGTTTGCCGGGTTCGTCGAGGAATTTGAGTCTGTCTATGAACGACACTCGACGTGAGATGCCAACCGACCGATGATTGATTTTCAATTTTGCGCGTGCCCCGTGCAACTGTCTCAATCGGTCCACTGAAATCAAAACCCGAAAATTCCGCCGTGCTTACGTTGCACGAGCTCGAGGCCTGGTCCTTCCCGGGCACCGCGCTCGCGGTGTTGGGTCACCCCATCACACATTCGCTCAGTCCGTTGATGCACAATTCCGCCCTCGCGAACCTGGCGTTGACCGAGCCTGCGTATGGCGATTGGCGCTATTTTCGCTTCGATGTGCCCCCGGCGGATCTGCCCCAGGCCTTGGCCACCTTATACGTCCGGGGCTTTCGGGGGATCAACCTGACCGTGCCCCACAAGATTCTCGCGCTCAATGAGGTCACCCTCATCGACCCGGCCGCGCTTCCCGTGGGGGCCATCAACACCCTGCGACATACCCAGGAGGGATGGATGGGCTTCAATACCGATGGTTACGGTCTGGCCACCGCCGTGCAGGAAAGCCTTGGTCTGAAAATCCGGGACCGCCCTGTCGTGTTGCTCGGTGCCGGGGGGGCCGCTCGGGGCGCCGCCGTCGAGTGTCTGCAACGCCACTGCGCCTCGCTTTGGATCGCGAACCGCACGGCGGAAACCCTCGCGGCCTTGCTTGCTGACCTGCGGCCAATTGCGCACGGTATTCCGCTGCATGGGTTTGCCCCCGGACACGTGCCGGCCGATCTGCCCGCGGATGCCCTGGTGATCAATGCCACCTCGTCCGGCATGCGGGCCGATGATGCACCTCCCGCCAATTTGTCCGACCTGCCCCGGCCGGCGGGTGTCTTTGACATGATCTACAACCCGCCGCTCACCCCGCTGCTGCAGGCCGCCCGGAATCTCCACCTGCCCCAAGCCAACGGCCTCGCCATGCTCGTGCACCAAGGGGCCAAGGCCCTCGAAATTTGGAGCGGGGTTGCGGCCGCCCGCACTGCCCCCATGATGGCTGCCGCCCTGCAATCCACGAACTGACATGTTTGACTACGACGAAATCAATCTGCTCCTGCCCTGGTTCTTTCCCTTCGCGGTTACCTTGTTCGGCGCCTGCATCGGCAGTTTCCTCAATGTGGTGATCTACCGCGTGCCCGCCGGTCAATCCATCGTCACCCCGGGTTCACATTGTGCCTGCGGGGTGCCCATTTCGTGGTATGACAACATTCCGGTGCTCAGCTGGTTCATCCTGCGCGGACGGGCTCGTTGCTGCGGACGCAGTTATTCCTTCCGTTATGCCTTCGTGGAGTTGCTCACCGCCCTGCTGTTTCTGACCTGTTGGCTGCTTTTCCCACCGGGCAAGGCCATGATCGGCATGGTCTTTCTGAGCATCCTGCTGTGCGCCACCTTTATCGATCTAGATCATATGATCATCCCCGATGTGTTTACCATCGGCGGTGGAGTGCTGGGGCTGCTGCTCTCCTTGCTGGTGCCCGCCCTGCATGGCCAACAAAGTGACTTCTTCATCGTGGACAGCCTGCGCTCGGTCGTGATCGGAACCCAGGGCATGCTGGTTGGCTCGGGGCTGGTGCTGTGGATTGCCCTCATCGCCGAGGCCATCCTGCGCAAGGACGCGATGGGCTTCGGCGACGTAAAGTTCGTCGGTGCCATCGGCGCCTTTTGCGGCTGGCAAGGCGCCGTCTTCGCGGTTTTTGGCGGGGCCGTGGTCGGCACGATTTGGTTCGTCGCCGCCTTGCTTTGGCAAAAGCTCGCCGGCAAACCCGCGGCCGCCGCCCCCCGGGCGGAAACCCCGGAAGGTGAACCCGCGGACCTTGGTTTCGGCGTGCATGTGCCCTTCGGCCCGATGCTGGCCATCGCCGGCGCAATCTATTTCCTGTGCCTCTCTCCCTGGGTGACCGAATATTTTGCCCAGATCGGCGAACTGCTCTAGCCCAACTCCCCCCTTAATATGAACGAATCGAAATACATTGTCGTTGGTAATTCGTCCGATGACCCGTTCGCCATCGACGTCGCATTTGCCATGGGTCAAAGGGAGGATGTCGCCGACCTGATCAGCATGAAGCGGTTCGCCAACTCGGAGTTTTGCCCGCGCTTTATTTCCGACGAACAGGACTTCAACCAGATCGGCAACAAGTTGGAGGGCAAAAGCGTGATCATCGTCAGCACCAGCAGTCTGGTGATGAGCCGGCAAAGTCTGACCATGCGCACCCTGATGATCGCCCGGGCCGCCAAGGAGAACGGCGCGACCGAGGTCATCCTGGTCGAGCCCGATCTGTATTACAGTGCACAGGATCGTGGTCCCCGCATCGATCTCGGTGAAACCGACTTTGACCGCGATCAAAAGGATCTGAAGAAATTCGACGGCCAATTGTTCACGGCGAAACTGTATGCGCAAATGCTCAAGTTGGCGGGCGTTGACCGCGTGCTGACCGTGCACAACCACTCGCACTCGGTGCAAATGATGTTCAGCGACGTTTTCGGGGGCAAATTCTACAATGTAATCCCTTACGATATCTATGTGGATTACCTGCTGAACTCAAACATCGTCAATTACGGCAAGGACGGGGACGGGCTGGCACTGTGCGCGCCGGACAAGGGGGCGCGGGTATTCGTGAAGGAAATGTGCCGACGGCTCAACCTGAGCAAAGTCAAGTTCGTCATGTTGGACAAGGTCCGCTCGGGCGAACGCAAAGTGGACATCTCGATCCACGCCGAAAGCGAGTGGGCCCTGGAGGACATCTCCGGTCATGACATCGTGCTCTTTGACGACATGGTGCGCACCGGCTCGACGGTCGTGCAATCCTGCCAGTTGTTGAAGAAAATCAATCCCGGCAAAACCGTGTTTGCCCTGACCCATTTCTACGCGAGCGAGGAAGGCCGGATCAAGATGGCCCACACTGCCATTGATGAGATCCTGACTTTGAACACGATTCCAACCGTCCTCAATCGCGACATCCAGGGCCGCCTGCGCAAAAAAATGGTGGTGTTGAAAATCGAGAAATGGCTCGCGCTCAATTTGTGCCGTATTCTGGAGAAACCCCAGCCGGACATGGGTGAAAGCCTCTACTCCATCGACATGTCCTCCAAGAATCTCCGTTGGAAACACAAGATCTGGCTGAGTGAACAGTTGAAAACGCTGAATCAAAGGTAGGGCTCAGCCCCCGGTTGAACCCGACTGCACCACCTCGGCTCCATTGCCGGTCTGGGTGTGCAAGATGTCCAGCACGGCCCCGAATTTCTCCGCGTAAGCCGCCGCCACCGCCGCGGCATCCGCCGCGTTGAATTGTGCCGTGGTCAGGGCCATGACCGCGCCGCCAAATCCACCGCCGGTCAACCGGGCGCCATGGATACCCGGCGTCGTCACCAGGGTATCCACCAGAAAATCGAGCTCGGGCGTGCTGTTTTCAAACAAATGCTGCGAACTGCGATGTGAAGCAGTGAGCATGGCGCCGACCGCCGTCAGGTCTCCCCGATGCAACGCCTGCACCGTGGCCGCCACGCGGGCGATTTCTTCCACGATGTGGCGGGCCCGCCTGGCCTCCACCGGGGGTAATTGAACCGAGGCTGCCGCGAACTGCTCCGGGGAAACTTCCACCAATTGGCGCACCCCCAACAGGTGGGCGGCCTCCATGCATTCACGATGGCGGGCCGCATAAAGCCCGTCGACCAGGGCGTGCTTCGTGTGCGTGTTGAAAATCCAAAACTGCGCCCCGGCCGGCATGGGGACGGTGGTGAACTCCGGACCACGGCAATCGATGAAAACCAGATGATCCTTTTGCCCGAAGCCCGACACGCCTTGGTCGAGAATGCCACAAGGCAAACCGACAAAATTATTTTCCGCGTGCAGGCCGACTTTAACCACGACCTCGCGGGCGGGTCGCTGATCGGTGCAATCGAGGAAGGCCAGCAGTGAAGCCAGTTCAATTGCGGCGCTGCTGCTCAAGCCCGCCCCGGTCGGCAGGTCCGAAAACACCAAAAAATCGAAACCCGCCGGCACCTGCAGCCCAAATTCCGGCATGGCCGCCAACACGCCCAGGGGATAATTCACCCAACTTGCCTGACCACTTTGTTTGGTTACCTGATCCGACGATAGGGTAATGATATCCGCGTGTTGCTCGCTGCCAAAGCGGCGCACCCCGGATTCATTCGGAGCCAAGGCCACCCAGACGCCGCGATCAATCGCCGCCCCCAGCACGGTGCCCCCATTGTAATCGGTGTGATTGCCGATGAACTCGATCCGCCCCGGCGCCTGCGTGACCACGGTCGGACTCCGGCCAAAGGTGGCATTGAAACAAATCAGCAGTTTTTCGCGCAGGGAGGGAATGGGTCGCGGGGCTGTGATGCTCTCTGGGGCCTCGCCCTGCCGGCCTTTGACGAGAATTTCCAACAGATACTGCATGGCTTCCTCCCGGGAAACTCCGCGCTCGGTGGCAAATTGCGTCGCCCGTTTATGCAACTGCGCCGCCATGATACCGGCCGCGCCGTCCCCGGCCCCCAATTTTGCACACAGTGCAGTCAGCTGCTTGAGTTCGTCCATGTTATCGCTGGATAGTAATCAACGCCGGTCCCTCCGCATGCAATGCGAGACCGTCATCCGCCGGCAGGTGCATCAGGGTAAGCAAGGCCAACCCGATAAAGCCGTCGTCGCTCGCCACGGCGGAACGCAGCTCCCCGACTTGCCGCCCGCCGGCAAAGAGCGCGGCCGGCAACTTCGGCAAAGTCACCTTGCCGTGCACGCGCAACAATTGACGGCGCACCTGGCCCATCGCCTTGAGCCGGGCCATGACCTCCTGCCCCAAATAACAACCCTTGGTGTAGGAAACCGCGGACTGATCCAGACCACCTTCATTGGGCAACTCACCCGGACCGATGTCCGTTGGCACTGCCGGGATTGCCGCCGCAATTCGGCGCTGCTCCATGGCCGTCGCCGATATTGCCACGCTATGGTCGAGTTGGGCCTGCAGCGCCAACCAGTCTGCCCTGGGAGCCACCCATTCCCAATGCGCTTCGGCTGCGCGACGACCACGAAACATCAAACCCCCGGGCAACAGCGCAACCAGTTCATCGCCGGGGGTCTTGGAGAAGAAAGTAATTCCACCCCAGTCATCGGTCTCGTCCTGCAGCGTCACATCATCGGCGATAATGTAAGCCTCCAATCGCTCGCGAATCACTGCCGCCGGCGACGTGTAACTTCCCACCCAAAACTCGTTTTCCCCAAGGCGCAGGACAAAACTGTCGGCCATGACCTTGCCTTTTTGATTCAACCAAAGCCCATAAACCGCCTGATCTGCCATTAGGTTTCTCAGATCATTGGTCAGTTGTCCCTGAAGGAAAGTTAATGCATCCTCTCCTGTAACTCGCAGCCAAGACGCAGGTTGCCAAAGAAAATGGGGAGTATTTTGCAAAGCTTGCACAAAAGGTTATGCTTATGGTTACAATAAGGTTACGAAAAAATGTGAAAGATTTTGATAACTTTCAATTGACGATGACCACAAGTGCAGTATCTATCAATCCATCACTTTCACACTTCTCCCGCTTAGCGGGAGTTTTGGGGTAACTAAGAAAGCAAAGGCCGGTCGCTTAGGGGTAAGCGACCGGCC
>JAIPJW010000035.1 GCA_021734075.1 Cephaloticoccus sp. | reverse complement strand
GGTCCCCACGTAATCACCGGGCGAAATGGTGCGTGACCCCACTATGCCGGCAAAGGGAGCCTTTACCGTCGTCTTGTCGAGGCGCAGTTTCAACACCTCCAATTCCGCCTTGGCCGCGGCATATTCGGACCGGGCCCGGTCGTATTCGGACTGGGGAATGGTGCGGGACTGGCTCAGGTTTTCGCTGCGCGTCACATTCAGTTCGGCCAATTTGAACCGGGCCGCCACCTGCTCGAACTGGGCGCGCAATTCAGCGTCATCAATTTTTAACAGCACATCACCCGCGGCCACATGTTGACCTTCATTGAATTGGATGCCCTGGACGATGCCGCCCACTTCGGCCCGAATTTCAGCCGACTCATTGGGCTGCAGTGAACCCACGAGGTTGATGGTCTCGGACAAATCGCGACGTTCAATGGGAATCACCTCGACCACTTGGGGTGCAGCAGGTCCCCCGCGAACCGGCGCATTCGCCGTCGCCCGATCCTTGCAACCAGCCAGCGACAAAATCCCGGTCAGGGCCGTTACAAAAAAGAGGGAGTTGCGGTGCATTTTGTTTGGTATGGGACCAGTGAACAATTTTCAGAAGTTGGCAAATACGGGCATTAAAATGTCACCGAATCATCGCTAAATGGCATGAATGATCTCCGTTTGCCCGGATCATCCATCGTTTCTGTTCTAACCAATCTCCCCGGTGTAAGCCGCAGCATCGAGCATGCCTTCCACTTCGGCCGGATTGGTCAACTTGAGCTTGATGAGCCATCCCGCGACATAGGGATCCTGATTTACAACTTCGGGCGTGGCATCCAGGGTGGAATTTACCGCCAGCACGGTGCCGGTTACCGGCACATAGACATCCGAGGCGGCCTTGACCGACTCGACGACGCCAAAACTCGCGCCCGCATCCAATTCACTGCCCACTGGCGGTAATTGCACGTAGGTGATGTCGCCCAGGGAATTCTGGGCATAATCGGATATACCAATTGTCGCCGTGCCATCGGCTTCCAGTTTCAACCACTCGTGCGATTTGGCGTAGCGAAGTTCGGTGGGGACGTTGCTCATGGGGATTTCTTTAGTTCGACGAAGGGAGGGTTGACGAGTTGCAAATTGATCTTCGTGCCGCGGATATCGACTGCCAGCGCCTCGCTGGTCGATCCTACAGCCACCAGGGCCGAGCCAATCGCTTCATTCAGAATGGGTGAAAGCGTGCCGGATACCACCTGTCCCACCTTGGATCCATCGGATGCCAATACCGATGTATCCGGTCGCACAATGCGCCGATCCCCGGTTTTGAAATAGATGACTTTCTGTGCCGCTCCCTTTTCCTTCTCGGCCACCAACGCATCCCGCCCGATAAAATCGGCCCCTTTGGCCAGTTTGACCGTCCAGCCCAGACCAGCTGTCAACGGTGAGATTTCCTGCGTGATTTCATGTCCGTAGAGCGGATATCCGGCCTCCAAACGCAGACTGTCCCGCGCTCCGAGTCCGGCCAATTCCAAACCCTGAGATTGGCCGGCAGTGAACACCGCTTCGGTCAAGGCCACGGCCTCACCAGCCGCATGATAAAGTTCAAAACCATCCTCTCCGGTGTAGCCGGTGCGACTGATGAGGCACGGCACGCCGGCGACCGTGCCCTCGACAAAATGGTAATACTTGACCGTTTCCAGCTTCGCTTCCGTCAAGGATTGGACGATGTTCTGCGCTTTTGGACCCTGCACGGCAATCAGGGCATAATCCGCGCTTCGATCTGTTATCGTTACTTCAAAAGCTGCAGCCGCGGCGCTGATCCAAGCCACATCCTTGTCAATATTACCGGCATTGATACAAAGGAAATAATCATCAGCTCCCCGCATATAAACCAGCAGGTCATCCACAACACCTCCATGGGGGTAACACATCGGGCTGTAGAGCACCCGGCCGGGAAATAGTTTTTTGACATCGTTGGTCACCAGATAGTTAAGAAACAACCCAGCCTGGGGACCCCGCACATCCACCTCCCCCATGTGACTGACATCAAAAAGCCCGGCCGCATGACGCACGGCTTTGTGTTCCTCGAGAATGCTGCGGTATTGGACCGGCATTTCCCAACCGGCAAAATCCACCAGGCGGGCCCCATGTGCGGCGTGAAAATCACGAAGGGGGGTGCGTTTCATTTCGCTCATCCCCAGAGACTACGCTCACGGAATCCGCTGGCCGCAAGGTTGTTTTGCTGTTCCAGGGTTTCTGAAGATTATATTCGTAAAACGCTGGGCGTGCATAAACTGGGGTCATGCATTGGCTCATTTTCGCCATCGTTTTCACCCTTGGCATTTCGTTTTTCTGTTCCCTCTTCGAAGCTCTGGTGCTCAGCACCACCGTGTCCGACATTGAAACCCTGAAAAAACTGCGGCCCCGCCGGGGGGCCTTGTTGGAGGAACTTAAAAAAAATCTCGAGGAAACTATTTCAGCCATCCTGACGTTGAATACGGTCGCCAACACGCTGGGTTCGGTGATCATCGGCGGTCTGACCACCCGCCTGTTCGGGGATGCCGTCCTGGGGGTGCTCTCGGCCGGACTGACCCTCGCCATCCTGATTTTTTCCGAAGTGCTGCCCAAGAATCTGGGCGTGGTGTATCGCCGCCAATTGCAACCCCACGTGGTATTGCCACTTTCCTGGATACGCCGGGTTCTGGCCCCGATCACCTATGTGTGCAGCCTGCTGATCCGCTGGGCCATTCCCGGTAAGATCGAAGTGCACAGCGACGACGAGGAAATCATCCTGTTGGCCGAACGTGGTGCCCAGCAAGGGACCCTCAGCAAAAGCGAATCGAGCATCATCGCCAATGCCCTCTCTCTCGATGATGTGCGTGTTAGTGAAATCATGACGCCCCGGATTGTCGTCACGGCCCTGCGGCGCAATATCACGGTCGGCGACGTGTTTCGCGAATATCCCAGCCTGCCCTTCGGCCGCATGCCGGTTTATGGTGAGAATCTGGACGACATCGTGGGCTTGGTCCGCCGTCGTGAGCTCCAGAATGCCAAGGCCCATGACCGTGACTATGAGATCGTGGAAAAACTGATGCACGAGATCCATTTCATCCCGGACACAATCACCGCCGGCAACGCCCTGCAGGTATTTCTGCGCACCCACCAACAGTTGCTGGTCGTGGTGGATGAATTTGGATCGACCTCGGGGGTTCTGACCATGGAGGACGTGATTGAACATCTCCTGGGCCGGGAGATCTTTGAAAAGGACGATCTGGCCGTCGACATGCGCGAACTCGCCCGGGCCAAGCAAAAGAAACAATCAGGCGAAATGTCGGAATCCGGGGCGACCAAACCCAATCCCGGCAAAACCAACAATTGACCATGCTGCACCTCGCCTATTGGACGCACGACCTGAGTCCTTTCCTGGTTCAGTTTGGTGACAACTTTGGCATCCGTTACTACGGTCTTGCGTATATGTTGGGCTTTGTCGGAGCCGGCTGGTTGCTCCATCGCTATGCCCTGGCCGGACGCTCGAAGATGGCCGGCGAGCAGATTGTCGATTTCATGACCGCAATGATCATCGGGGTGATGCTGGGCGGGCGTCTCGGATACTTCCTCCTCTATGAACCCGCATCACTGCTGCACGATCCGCTGCTTTTTTTCAAAGTATGGAAAGGCGGCATGGCCAGTCATGGCGGGTTTATTGGCGTTGCCCTCGCCTTGGTTTGGTTTTCGCGGTCCCGGCATATCCCGTTTCTGCATTTGAGTGATTTGATTGCCTCCACCACATCGCTGGGACTGATGTTGGGCCGTATCGCCAATTTCATCAACGGGGAACTATGGGGCAAGCCGGCCACCGTCCGGTGGGCCATCATTTTCCCCGAAAGTCACTGGCCGGCGGTGCCCCGGCATCCCTCGCAACTGTATGAGGCGGCGCTTGAGGGACTGCTGCTTTTGCTCTACGCCCAATGGCGGTTCTGGCGCACCGATGCGATCAAATGCCATCCCGGCAGGCTGGCGGGTGAATACCTGATCGGCTACGCCGCCCTCCGTTCCGTGGGCGAATTATTCCGGGAACCTGACGCCAGTCTGATCCTCGGTCTGAGCCGCGGCACGTTTTACTCAATCTTCCTGGTCGTGATCGGCCTTGGATTCATTCTGGCCAAGCCCCTGGGCAGCCAAAGGAAACCCTAGTTCAGACCACCGTGCCAGCCGGGATGCAGGCCCCCTTGGGCACCACTAGCACACCGTCGCGCACGACCACCGTGCCATTGGCATAGGAACCATCGAGTTTACCCGCGGCATCCAACCGACAATTGTCGCCAATGCGCGCGTTCTTGTCGATAATCGCACCACGAATATGGCAGTTCTTGCCCACCCCCAGATGTGGTCGACCACCGGCCGAGTTTTCCTTCAATTGCACCTCGGTTTCGTAAAAATCCGAACCCATGAGCACGACGTCCTCCAAAACACAGCCGTCATCCACAAATGAACGAATGCCGAACACACTGTGTTTGATCGTGGAGTTACTGAGAATGGATCCGTCGCCGACCACGGCATGATCCACACTGCATTTGTTCAACTTTGAGGCCGGCAGATAGCGATCCTGTGTATAAATGGGCGCGCGCTCATCAAAGAAATTAAATGGAGGCAGGGGCTGAGCCAAGGCCAAGTTGGCCTCGAAGAAGGCCTTCACCGTTCCGATGTCCTCCCAGTAGCCCTCAAAAATGTGCGCATTGAGTTTTTTCCGGTTCAATAGACTCGGAATGACCTCCTTGCCAAAATCCGTCATCGTGTTGTCCAGCGCTTCCCGCAACACGCCCCGGTTGAATACGTAAATGCCCATGGAGGCCAGGCAATGGCGCTCATTGACCTTGGACTTGAGCTTCTTCTCAACCGCATCGCTCAGCGTCAGTCCCGCAATAACCGCCGGGTCCTTGGGTTTTTCCACAAACTCGGTAATGGCCAGATTGTCATCCACCTTCATCAGGCCGAGTCCCTCAATCTTGGATACCGGGAACGGGATCGCTGCCATCGTCACATCGGCCCCACTGGCCGTGTGCGCATCAATGATTTCCCGAAAATCCATCTTGTAGAGCTGGTCACCCGACAAGATCAAAATCAAGTCGTGGGGCGACGCGCGAAAATGCATCAGGTTGCGCCGCACGGCATCGGCCGTGCCCTGATACCAGTCGGCACTTTTTTCCGTCTGCTCGGCTGATAGGATGTCCACAAAGCCGCCGCCAAAGGGATCAAAATGGTAGGCCCCCTGAATGTGGCGGTGCAGCGATGCGGTGTTGAATTGGGTCAGCAGGAAAATGCGGTTGATCTCGGAATTGATGCAATTGCTGATCGGGATATCGACCAGCCGGTATTTGCCGGCCAAGGGCACCGCTGGTTTGCATCTTTCCTGGGTGAGCGGGTGCAGACGGGTGCCCCGGCCGCCGCCCATGATTACTGCCAGGACCCGTTTTTGCGTCGTCATATGTTTTTCTATAACCTTGCGCGACGATTGTGTCAGCCGCTAATTTTTCGAGCCTAAACATCTATTATGTGCGGAATTGTCGGCTACACCGGAAAGCAAAAAGCAGCACCCTTGATCCTCGAGGGACTCAAACGCCTGGAATATCGCGGTTATGATTCCGCAGGCGTGGCCGTGCCGGCGGGAGATCACTTCAATGTGGCCAAGAAAACCGGTCGCGTTGCCAACCTTGAAACAATTGCCGCCCGACACAAACTGCTCGGGCATTGCGGCATAGGCCATACCCGGTGGGCCACCCATGGCGGGGTCACCGATGCCAATGCCCACCCCCATGTCAGCAGCGATGGCAAAATCGCCCTGATTCACAATGGTGTGATCGAGAACTTCACTTCCGTGAAGAAGTTCCTGCTGGAAAAGGGTTTCACCTTCCAGTCCGAGACCGATACCGAGGCTCTTTGCAACCTGGTCGCCTACCACTACGCCAAGGAAGCCATGGTCGAAGGCGACAGCCGGCTCCTGGAAAGTGTGCGCAAGACCCTCCGCCATATTGAGGGCACCTACGGCATCGTGGTGCTCAGCCTCGACATGCCCGACGAACTGGTCTGCGCCCGCAAGGGCTCCCCCTTGATCCTGGGCATAGGCGACGGGGAAAATCTGGTCGCGAGCGATGTCTCGGCCCTCGTCAGTCGCACCCAAAATGTGGTTTACCTGAAGGACGGCGAATTGGCCCGTCTGACCCCTGACAGCTTTTCGTTGTCGACCATCAATGAGGGGGAGATCGAAGCGGTCATTGACACCGTCACCTGGTCGATCACCGACGCGGAGATGGGCGCTTACGCCCATTTCATGGAAAAGGAGATTTTTGAGCAGCCCCTGGCGCTGGAGAATACCATGCGCGGTCGCTTTTCGGAGGATGGCAGCACAGCGTTGTTTGGCGGCTTGAATCTGAGTGCGGCCGAATTCCGGCAGATCGATCGCTTCATGTTTTGCGCCTGCGGCACGGCTTGGCATGCCTGCCTGGTCACGGAACATTTGATCGAACGATTTGCCCGTGTGCCCGTCGAGGTCGATTATGCCTCGGAATTTCGTTATCGGAATGCACCGCTGCATCCCAACACGTTGTTTTTCTTCATGAGCCAGTCGGGGGAAACCATCGATACCCTGGCTGCGTTGCGGGAGGCCAAGCGCAAGGGTTTCCGGGTGTTGGCGGTGAACAACGTGGTGGGCTCCACCATTGCGCGGGAAACCGACGGCGGAATCTATCAACATGTGGGACCCGAGATCGGGGTGGCTTCCACCAAGGCGTTCACCTCGCAGTTGCTGATCGGTGCCATGATGGCCCTCTATATCGGCCGCATGCGTGACATGAGTTTCAGTGATGGGGCCGCCTATGTTGCCGCCCTCAAGGGGGCGCCGGATCTGGTTCGCACCGTGCTGCAGCAGGCTCCCCATATCCGCAAGATTGCCGAACGTTTCTCCACCTACACCGACATGCTGTTCCTTGGCCGGCTCTCCTTGTTTCCCATCGCGTTGGAAGGTGCGTTGAAGCTGAAGGAAATTTCCTATCTGCACGCCGAGGGGTATCCGGCGGCGGAAATGAAACACGGTCCCATCGCGCTGATCAGCGAACGTTGTCCCAGTGTGTTTTTTGTCACCAAGGGTGAAATGTTCCCCAAGGTGGTCTCGTCCATGCAGGAGGTCAAAGCCCGCAAGGGATTGATCATCGCAATCTGCACCGAGGGCCTGGAACTGCCGGACGGCCTGGCCGATGAGTTGATCGTCATCCCCGACTGTCACGAAGCCGTGCTGCCGATTGTGGCAACCATTCCGGTGCAACTGCTCAGTTATTATATTGCCGTCAACCGGGGTTGCGATGTGGACAAACCACGCAATCTCGCAAAGTCAGTAACAGTCGAATAACGCCTGCAATGCACATCATTCCCTCCCGCTCTGACTTTCTGCGTCTGGCCGCCCAAGGCAACGTTGTCCCGGTCTACTCCGACTTGATGGCCGATTTTGAAACTCCGGTTTCAGCCTACGCCAAACTCAAGGATGCCGGTCCCTCCTACCTGCTTGAATCCATTGAAGGCGGCGAACAGTTGTCGCGTTACAGTTTCATCGGTTGCCGACCGCGCAAGATTTTCGTCTGTGGTCCGGTCACCACCGAAATTCGCATCCCCGGGCAACCGACTCAAACCGTGCCCACCCCCGCCGATCCACTCAAGATGATCGAGGAGGAAATGAGCGGCTATCAGCCGGTCATATTGCCCGATTTGCCCCGTTTCACCGGTGGCGCCGTGGGTTTCGTCGGCTATGAATACGTCATGCGGATCGAGCCCACCGTCCCGGTCGCGCCCAAGGACGAGTTGGGCGTGCCCCTGCTCTACTTCATGCTTTCCGACTCGTTGTTGATCTTCGACCGGGCCAAGCAAACCCTGCGACTCTGCGTCAATGCCCATGTCGGCACTGACCGTGGTGCGGCTTACGACCAGGCGGTGACCGAGATCGAGGAACTCTATCGCATCTTGAAGCAACCCCGGGAGCTCGCCCCGGCCCCGTTGGTCGAGTCACCCAAGCTGGAGATCCCCGCCGGAAATTTCACTCGTGAACGCTTTGAGAGATGCGTGGAGGATTCCAAGGAATACATCCGGGCCGGTGACATCATCCAGGTGGTCGGCGCCCAGCGCTTTGCGAAACCGTTCGGCAAATCACCCCTTGATCTTTATCGCGCCCTGCGGACGGTAAATCCATCGCCCTATATGTTCATTCTGGAGACCGGTGATTTTTCCCTCGTGGGCGCCTCACCCGAGGTCCACGTGCGACTGACCGATGGTTTGGTGGAAATCCGGCCCATTGCCGGCACCCGGAAACGCGGGGCCAACCATGCAGAGGATCTGGCCCTCGAACAGGAATTGTTGGCCGATGAAAAGGAAAAGGCCGAACATCTGATGCTGGTTGATCTGGCCCGCAACGATATCGGAAGGGTCTGTGAATTTGGCAGCGTGAACGTGCCGGATTTCATGATCGTGGAGCGTTATTCGCACGTCATGCATATCGTGTCCCAAGTCGAGGGCCGCATCGCCCCCTACAAAAACGCCTACGATTTGATGCGGGCCACCTTCCCCGCCGGCACCGTGAGTGGCGCGCCCAAGGTTCGCGCCATGCAGATCATCACCGAGATCGAGCAACTGCAGCGCGGTTTTTATGCCGGAGCCCTTGGGCACTTCGGTTATGATGGCAATATGGACACGTGCATCATGTTGCGCACGGCATTGCTCAAGGACGGACAGGTTTACATCCAATCCGGTGGCGGTTGGGTCGCCGACTCAGTCCCCGCCGATGAATATCAGGAATCGATCAACAAGGCGTCAGCCCTCTTCAAGGCCGTCGCCATGGCAGAGGCTTTTCCGTCATAACCAAGGCACCGCGGCCTATTGGTTTCATGTTTGGACGATAATCTATCCATCTGGGGCTATCGGGCAGGGATCAAATATGACGGAACGAGCGCCTTATTGACCGGCAGCGCCGGCATGATTGTGCCATGCTGTCCCGATTATTTTGGAACAATTTGTGCAATAAAGGCATCCTTCCCTCGTATACGGCCGTAATGGGTCTTGGAACGAATTAGGCTAGGACCAATGGAATAATCCACCGGAACATCACTCAGACTTTAGGTGACAATATAATACAGGAAAACCATGGCGCTAAAAACCAATCGCATCTCCAAGGCATCCGAAAACGTCGCAGCTCCGCTAACCGTGACTTATGATACCCTCGGGGCTCCACCTTCCTTTCTGGAAAAAGCCGATCCGGCCGCCCGGGATACCCAGACGCTGCCGGGTGATCGCTCAAACTTGCAGATGTATTTGCAGGAGATCGGCAAGACGCCCCTGCTGACCATCGCCGAGGAGATCAAACTCGCCAAGCGCATCCACCGGGGCGACAAGGCTGCCCGCGATCACATGATCTCGGCCAATCTCCGCCTCGTCGTGAAGATCGCGATGGACTACAAAGATTTCGGCCTGCCCCTGCTGGATCTCATTTCCGAAGGCAACATCGGCCTGATCAAGGCCGTGGAACGCTTCGACCCGGCCAAAGGGGGCAAACTCTCCACTTACGCTGCCTGGTGGATCAAACAATCCATCAAGCGTGCCCTCGCCAACCAGTCCAAGACCATCCGCTTGCCCGTCCATCTGGTCGATAAAATCGCCAAGATGCGCCGCACCGCCATGGTCCTGACCGAGGAACTCGGGCGCGAGCCCACTGATGAGGAGTTGGCGCGCGAGTTGCAGATTCCCACCAGCCGGGTGGCGCACTTGAAATCCGTCAGTGTCCGACCGGCATCCCTGGATGCGCCCGTCGGGGAAAACGGCGATTCCGCCACCTTTGGTGAAATTGTCGGCGATGAAAACGCGGCCAATCCCTACGAAGAGCTGAGCGAGAACAATCAGAATTCCGACCTGCATGACATGATCAATTCGCTCGAATCACGGGAGGCGGAGATCATCAAACTGAGGTTTGGACTCGAGGGTCGGGATGAACTCACCCTCGAGGAGGTGGGTAAGAAATTCAACGTCACCCGGGAACGCATCCGCCAGCTGGAATACCTGGCCCTGAACAAAATGCGCCGGGCCATCACCAAGCACGAAGCGATCCGCACCACCGATGAAATCGAGGAGGAGGATCGCCAGCGGCAACGCATGGATGTGATTCGCGAATTCGTGCAGGCCAAGGCGCGCGAGACAAAGCCCGGGCGCAACTGAACCCTCCCGGCAGGGCTAATTTAAGGCACAAAAAAGCCGCCCGGCGAAACCGGGCGGCTTGAATTTTTTGCGAAGATGACTCGCGACCAGATTATTCCTCCTTCTTGGAGGCCTCGTCGAGAATGTCGCCGAGGTTCATCATGTCGGTGCCAGCCTGGCGGCTGATCGCCTCGAAGTTGGCCGTCTCGGCAGCCAATTCCTCGTTCGAGTAGTTGGCGGCCTTGATCGACAGACCCAGACGACGCTCGTCGCGATCAATCTTGATCACGCGGGCAGTCACTTCCTGGCCGGCCTTGAGGACATCCTTCACCTTCTCCACCCGCTCCTCGGTGATTTGCGAGATGTGCACGAGTCCATCGATGCCATCCTTCAAGTCAACGAAAGCACCAAAGGAGGTGAGCTTCGTGACGTTGCCGGTGACGATGTCACCGATCTTGAAGTGAGCATCGATGTCGGACCATGGATCGTTGGTCAGCTGCTTCATGCCGAGGCTGATCCGCTGTTGCTGAGGATCAACATCGAGCACCGTGGCTTCCACCTCGTCGCCCTTCTTGAGGACTTCGGAAGGATGATTGACCTTGCGGGTCCAGCTCATGTCGGAGACGTGCACCATGCCGTCGATACCTTCCTCGAGTTCGATGAAGGCACCGTAGGTGGTCATGTTGCGCACCTTGCCGCTGACCCGGGCGCCGATCGGGTAGTTATGGCGAACCATGTCCCACGGATTCGGGTCGAGTTGGCGGAGGCCGAGCGAGATCTTCTGCTCTTCCTTTTGGATACCGAGCACAACGGCATCAAGCTCCTGCCCAACCTTGAGCATTTCGGAAGGCTTGGTGATGCGCTTGGTCCAGGACATCTCGGTGATGTGGACGAGACCTTCGACGCCGGGCTCGATCTCAATGAACGCACCGTAGGGCACGAGATTGACAACTTTGCCGGCGATCTTGGCTCCGACCGGATACTTGCGGTCGATTTCGTCCCAAGGATTCTTGGTGTTCTGCTTGAGGCCGAGGGATACCCGTTCCTTTTCGCGGTTCACCTCGATGATCATGACTTCCACTTCCTCACCCTGCTTGAGCATTTCGGAAGGATGCGAGATGCGTCCCCAGCTCATGTCGGTGATGTGGAGCAGGCCGTCCATGCCGTCGAGATCGATGAACGCACCGAAATCGGTGATGTTCTTGACCACGCCCTTGCGGATTTGACCCGGCTGGATGCTTTCCAGCAGCAGGCGGCGCTTGTCGGAGCGTTGCTCTTCGATGAGTTCGCGGCGGGACAGAACAATGTTCTTCCGCTCGAGATTGATTTTGAGAACCTTGAAGTCGTAGGTCTGGCCGACGTATTGATCGAGGTTCTTGGGCGGCTGCACATCAATGTGTGAGGCCGGCATGAAGGCGTCGACGCCGATCGAGATGATCAGGCCGCCCTTGACCTTGGCTTTGACGCGGCCGGTGGCCACGGAGCCTTCGGGGAAGGTGGTCAGGATATTATCCCAATTTTTCTTCTGTTCGGCCTTGTCGAAGGAAATGACGGGATTGCCGTTCTTGTCTTCGAGCTTTTCCAAAAGCACTTCAATCTGGGAGCCGATCTGCAGCTCGCCAATATCGAGGAACTCATGGGCCGGGATCAGGCCTTCGCATTTGCCACCAATATCAACGACTACTTCGTTTTGGCGGATTTCAGTTATGGTGCCGGAGAGGATTCCACCTTCCTTGAGCTTGTCGAAAGACGACTGCTCGAGCAACTCTTGCATTATAGAACTCATGTGCACTGACCGGGAAATCGACACCCTCGCTCCTGAGGTCTCTCTTTGCCCGGGAAAGGTCCCGCCGGAGCGGAACCATTTGGTTGACTGTTGAACTGACGTTAAGGGCCGGCGGGAGCGTCGCGACGACGCCGGCTGAACCGATACTAATATCGCGAAGGGTCAGAATCGACTTTGCAACCTCTTGGCTGCAAGCAGATTTTTATATTATTCCCGGCTTCGCAGCCCGGCCAACCGCTGATTCTGACCCAGAAACGGGATTGCCCCCACCAAAATTGTATGGCCGCAACTTGGCCAGTCATGAGGATATCCCAACTATACGTCCGACTGATACTTACAAAATTGATGATCAGGGAGTTGTCGTTTCGCCGTCCTTGGCCGATTCTTTCAGCAGCTGCTCGAGGTTGGCAAAAAATGAATCGTAAAGGCCATGCTCGGCCAAAGCTCGATTGCTCGCCCCCCCCTTGAAGTCAGCCTCGCTCTGTTCAAACAGGCGCACAGCCACCTCGGTCTGGTTCGCACCCAAATCGGCGAGGGTAACTTTCAACTCAAATTGCCGCGCCGCGCCAAACACGACCGTGTCGCGCAGATTGCTGATACCTTCCACCTGGCCCCTGGCCAGCCGGGTCCGGGTCAAAACAAAATCCATCCGTTTGAGCGCCTTTTGCGCCGCATAAAAAACCGTCTTTTGATCACCGGAAACCGTCCGAACCTGCGGTTGCACTGCCCGGAATGGACCTGATCCGGAATAGGATGGAGTTTCACAACCCGAGCCCAACAGAAGAACGCCCAACACGGTAATTAAGAGGAAGGATTTCATGGCATGGATTTGTCGGCCTTGATTTGGGAGCGCTCGGTGAGTGGTTGTTGTTGCGAGAGGCAGTGGAGGGTGCCCAGTCCCCAAATCAGATGAAAACAATCAATCCCAACCACTTCGCGTTTGGGAAAACAACCTCCGATAATTTCCTGCGCCATTGCGTCCCGTTTCGGTTGGCGAAATTGCGGCACGAGCACGGCCCCGTTGATGATCAAAAAATTCGCATAGCTGGCCGGCACCCGCTGTCCTTGAAAAACCACGGGCTCCGGCATCGGCAGGGTCACAAGGTCGAACTTCCGTCCGCTCGGGGTGCGAAAGCCCTGCAACCGCTCCAGATTCGCCGCCAACAGCTTGTGATTGGGATCCCGGCGATTGGTTTCCACACAAGTGACAAACCCATCGGTTTTGTAGAACCGAGTAATGTCGTCGATGTGCCCGTCGGTGTCATCACCGACGATCCCCTCGCCCAGCCACATGATGGTTTTCACACCAAGATATTGCCGCAGGTTGCGTTCGATCTGCCCTTTCGTCAGGTGAGGATTCCGGTTTTGATTCAGCAGGCATTGCTCGCTCGTGAGCAGGAGACCCCGGCCGTTCACGTCGATCGATCCCCCTTCGAGCACCATTTCGTGCGCAAAACGCTGCAGCTTTAGTCTTTGGGCGATGCGGGTGGGTATCGTGTTGTCGAGTTCGTAGGGCGGATATTTTCCGCCCCAGGCATTATATCTCCAGTCGGTCAGGGCGACCCGACCGGTTTTCCGGTGCCGCACGAAAATCGGGCCGTGATCCCGGCACCAGGCATCGTTCGTGGGGTGATCGTATAACGTCACGCGTGTCATGTCTGCGCCAGCTTTGGTGCACAGTCGCAGGGCTCGTGGCTGCAAGCTGGCTGCGCAATTGATCCGCACAGCCTCGAACCGGCTGATCTGTTTGACGAACTCTGCAAACGCCGTGGGCACGGGACTGAACTGACCTGGCCAAGTCCGCTTGTTGTGGGGCCATGACAGCCAGATCGCCGCTTGAGGTTCCCATTCCGCCGGCATCCGGAAGCCCAATACCGCCGGTGACTTTGATCCGGTATCTGCCATCTCAATCGCTAAACCGCCTGGTCAAGTCGCCATAGGCATCGATCCGCCGGTCCCGCAGAAACGGCCAATGTGTGCGCGTCACATCCACCGTATCAAGCTCGACGGGCACCAGCATCACTTCCTCCCGGGCTGAACTTGCCTTCGCCAGGATTTGCCCGCTGGTGCCGGCCACGAAACTCTGGCCCCAAAATTCGATGCCATCACCGCCAATCGGCGTTTCGTGGCCGATGCGGTTCACCGCGGCGACGTAGCACCCGTTGGCCACGGCATGACTGCGCTGGATGGTTTCCCAAGCCCCATGCTGGTTGATCCCGTGCTCGTCCTTTTCGCCCGGGTGCCAGCCGATCGCCGTGGGATAAAACAGGATTTCCGCGCCCTGCATCGCGGTGAGCCGCGCGCCCTCCGGATACCATTGGTCCCAGCAGATCAGAACCCCGATCTTGCCAAACTTGGTCTGCCACGCCTTGAAACCGGTATCCCCGGGGGTGAAGTAAAACTTTTCATAATACAACGGGTCATCCGGGATATGCATCTTGCGATAGACCCCCAGAAGCTTGCCGTCGGCATCGATGATGACCGCGGTGTTATGGTAGAGCCCGGCAGCCCGTTTTTCGAAGAGCGAAGCCACGATCACCACCCCGTGTTTTTTGGCCAACTTCTGAAAGGCCCGGGTGCTCGGCCCTGGGATTGACTCCGCAAGTCGGAAATTGGCGTAATCCTCGGACTGGCAGAAATACTGCGAACGAAACAGTTCCTGCGTGCAGATGATTTGGGCGCCTTTTTTGGCCGCGCGTTCGGTCAGGTCCAGGGTCTTCTTCAGGTTCGCCGCCGGCGAGGCCTGGCAAGCATGCTGCAAAAGTCCGAGGGTAACCTTCATGCCGCCCCTTTAATAAACGACCTTGTTCAGCGGGTATTCAACAATGCCCTCGGCGCCCATGGCCTTGAGTTGGGGAATGATTTCCCGCACGACGCTCTCATCAATGATCGTCTCCAATGCCACCCATTCCTCATGACTGAGGGGTGAAATGGTGGGATTGCGCAGTGAGGGGATGGTCTTGATGATTCCGGCCACGGCATCCTTGCGCACGTTGAGCTTGAGCCCGACCTTGGATTCGGCCTCCAGCGCCGCTTTGAGCAATAACGCGATGGTCTCGATTTTCCTGCGTTTGACCGGATTGGCCCAACTCGCCTTGTTCGCGATCAACTTGGTGTTGGTCTCCATCAACGTGTCGATGATGCGCAGCTTGTTCGCCTTGATGGAATTTCCCGTCTCGGTGATGTCCACGATGGCATCCACCAGATCGGGCACCTTGACCTCGGTGGCGCCCCAGGAGAACTCCACCTCGACCTTGATGCCCCTGTTTTCAAAATATCGCTTCACAGTGCCGACCATCTCCGTGGCCACCCGCTTGCCCGCCAATTCCTCGGGCTTCGTGATGACGGAGGATTCCGGCACGCACAGGACCCAGCGGGACTTCTTGGAAGAGGCCCGGCTGTAGATCAGGTCGCAGACTTCCACGACATCGGACTCATTTTCCTGAATCCAATCATGACCCGTCAGGCCACAATCAAAGAAGCCATGCTCGACATATCGGCTGACTTCCTGCGCCCGGACAAAACGGCCGTCGAGTTCAGGATCGTCGATGGAAGGTTTGTAGGAACGCGAGTTCGTGGTGATACGCCAACCTGCCTTTTGGAACAGGGTTTTCGTGGCTTCCTCGAGGCTGCCTTTGGGCAGCCCGAGCATTAGGATGGGCTTGCTATCGGACACGCGCCCAAAGCACACCCCGCCTGTGCTGGCTTCAAGTAAATTCGCGGCCGGCGAAATTCCCGGTATCGAAGTAGGTTTTGACAATTACCACGTTAGGGCTTGTCGTAGGGAGTTGTCTCCCACCCACCCGCATATGCGCGCCGAAGCCAAACCGCTCATCCTCGTGGTTGAAGATGAGGTCCAACTCGCCAATCTCATAGCTCTGCATCTGGGCAATGCCGGCATGCAGACCCAAGTCTACAATCTGGCGGCCCACGCGACGAAGTTTCTGCAGAAAAATTTTGCCAACCTGCTCCTGCTCGACATCGGCTTGCCCGACCAGACCGGCTTTGCCCTGCTCGACGAGTTGGTGGAAAAAGGCATCGCCATCCCGACCATTTTCCTGACCGGCAACGACGAGGAAGCCAGCAAGGTCCGCGCCCTGGACATGGGGGGTGACGATTACATCACCAAACCCTTCAGTTTCCCGGAACTCATCGCGCGCATCCGGGCGGTGCTGCGCCGCGCAGAAACCACGCACGACATGAATGTGACCAAGAACGTGCGCGTCAGTGACGATCCGTTTGAATTCTGCGGTGCCCGGATCAATCCCGAACGGCTAGAAATCACCTTCCCGGATGGCTCCGCGGAGAAAATCGGCCGCAAGGAATTGGGTATTCTGACCTATCTGGACTCCAATCAGGGCACGGTAATCACCCGCAAGGCTCTCATTCACTCCGTATGGGGTGTCCATGCCGATGTGCGCAGCCGTTCCCTTGACCAGTATGTCGTCAAGGTGCGCGAACTCTACAAGCAGCACGGGCTTAGTCTCGATGCTTTCCGCACGGTGCACGGGGTCGGCTACATTTTCGACCCCAAGGGCATCTCCTCCGAGGGCCTCTAAAACAGTTCCGGTTGCGTGTAACGCTTCCGGGCCTCGGCCAGGGTGGATTTCATTTCCAGCTCTTCCAACAGGCGCAACAATTCTCCCACTTGTGGGGCGGTTGATTCCGCTGCCACGGTGGGCAACGCGAGATTGAAGGTGGTCAACTGCCGGTTCAGTCGCAGTCGTTCCGCCTCCACCGTCACTCTTTCCTGAAAACGGTCCGGCTTCAACGTGGTCGCATTCGCGATCACGCCTTCGAGGGAGCCATGCTCCTGCAGCCATTTCGCCGCGGTCTTGGGTCCGACTCCGGCCAGGCCCGGTATGTTGTCGGCCGAGTCACCCACGAGGGCCAGATAATCGGCGATCTGGTGCGGCCCCACCCCGAACTTTTCCACCACTCCGGCCGCGTCCAGCAAGCGCCAGCCCAACCGGGGATTGGCGGTCGGCGGTGGCAGCAATATCTTGATCCGCTCATTCACGATCTGTGCAAAATCCTTGTCGGCACTCACCACCACCACCTCGTGGCCCGCCTGCGCCAGGGCCATGGCCTGCGAGGCCAGCAGGTCGTCCGATTCCACGCCGTCAATCTCCACCCCAACCAGGCCCATCGCCCGTGTGAGCAACTTGATGTAGGGAATCTGTTGCACCAGGGCATCGGGCGTTTCCTCGCGCTGGGCCTTGTATTCCGGGTGCAGGGCCAGTCGGTCCTGCGAGCCGCCCAAATCGAAAAATACCAGTGTCGCCACCGGTTTTTCATCGTCATTCAACCGCCAAAGCGACTTCACCCAACCATGCAGGGCCCCGGTGGGAAACCCGTCCGTGCGCGTGAGCTCGGGCATGCCGTAAAAGGCACGAAACGCCAGATTGAAACCGTCAACGAGCAGCCATTTTGCCATGATGGGGCGAAGCGAAACCGCCCCAAGGGCGTGCGTAAACCCCAAACGACAACCCGTGCTCAGTTCTCTGCTCCGGTCCGGGGTTCAGAACCGGCCGGCGTCACAATCACTGGATTTTGAAACATCGAATTGGGTGCCACGTTGCGCAGGACCTGCTTTTTGGGCGAGCCCCCGGGACTCAGTAGATTGGCCGTCACAAAGATGAGGAGGTTCCGCTTTTGCGCACTCTCGCCCTTGGAGCGAAACATCTTTCCCAGCAGCGGAATATCACCAAGCACCGGGATTTTGTCGTTCACTTTTTTGACTTCCTCACGGGTCAATCCACCCATGATCAGGGTGGCCCCGTCCCAGATCGTCACTTTGGTTGAAATGTCCCGCACCGAGAATATCGGCTGATAAAACCCCGAGGGCACATTGACCGTTGTGTTGCCCGAGATCGCGACACTGGGGCCGCCGTATTCAACGAAACCGTCGAACTCCGTCACCCGTGGATTCAAGTCAAGACTGATGCTGTAATCGTCTTCCTCCACCGTGGGCGTCACTTTCAATTCCACACCGACATTGCGGGTGGTAAATTCCTGCGGCGTGCCCGCGGTGATCGCCACTCCGGCAGAGCCGCCGCCGCTGGCGCTACCGGTGCCCACCTGACTTTGCGTCTGCCCAAAACTTTGGGGGTAACGCAGTTCCTGGGCCACGGTAATGGTCGCGGCGTTGCCGGATAGAACCGTCACCTTGGGTGCGCTGAGCAGATCTGTGCCTTGTTTTTGCGAAAGGGCCCGCACCACCGCGTTCACATCAAATTCGCCGATCACCCCGCTGATGTTCGCCAGGGCATTGGCCCCGACCCCCAGATACGCGGTGCCGGGTATTTGGGGCGCGGTGTTATTGATGGCCGTGTTGAGGGCCGCGGTAATGGTGCCGTCAACCGACTGACTCTCCGGCCGGGTAATGGTGCCCTGCTGGCTCGACGCATTGCTGCTGAAGGCCGCACCGAGGCTGCGGCCCGAACTTTGATACTGGGCCTGCGCGCCGGCGTTACGTTGGGTGGCTTTCGTTGTCACATTCCAATTCACGCCCAATTCCTCCAGAGCTCCCTCCTGCACCTCCATGAACTTTGCCTCGATCTCCACTTGGCGGATGTCGTTGTAACGGTTCAGGATATTGCGAATCCGCTCCAGGTTTCGCGCGGTTTGGGTGACAATGATGGAGGAACCGTCGTAAGCCAGACTGCTGCCCGGGGTGGCCTCGAAGTTCACGCCGGCCTGTTGCAGGAATGCCTGCATGCCCGGAGCCTCGTTGCCACTGGTGCTTTGATCATTGCCGGCGCCCGTCGAGGAAAAGGGATTGTTCGAGGGGGCACTCTCTCCACTGCTGCCCACACCGGTCATGCGCAGGACCGTGGCCCGCGAAACCGGGAAAAACGCGGTGTCCAGCGACGTGGATTCACCCCCCGGTCGCACCACGACGGCATCCGCCTGCACCTCATACTGGTAACCGACCGCCTGGGTCACAAAATCCAACACCCGTTTCAGCGAGGTTTCCCGCAGGGCCAAGGTGACCGTGGGATTTTGATTGCTGGGATCCAGCAGGACGATGTTAACGCCCCGCCGGGCATTGCCCGTGCCATCAAATTCCATTGAAGCCGCACTCAAGGCACTGACCACCCGACCAATTTCAACTTTGGTAAAACTCACGTTGGGCAGGATGATTTCATCCAGCTTGTGCAAGAGGGGGGTGTTGTTCAGTTCAGCTGCTGTCGTCCGCAGTTGTTCCTGATAGATGCCCGGACGCAGCCAGCTCTGATCCACATCCGCCAGCAAGGCCGACCGCGTTGCGGTGCGGGTCGGATTATCTGCGGCACCCCGCTCCCGGGTAATGCGGTCAATGAATTTCTTGGCTTCCGGGTTGCCCGGATCGCGCGCTTCGATCTCACGATACGTGGTCAAGGCCGCATCGGGAGCCCCGGCCACATACTGGCTGCGGGCCTTGTTCAACTGGACCCCGTTCGTGTTGTCGTCTGTGGCTACCGTGACTACCGGTGCACTGGCCTGCACGGCACGGGATGCCTCAGCCGCCCGACTTTCCGCCTGATCAATATCGCGGGCCAAACGTTCGATCTCATCAAAATCCGGTTTGGCTTGTCGCAAAATTCCGAGAGTCACCCGGGCACCGGTCAGGTCACCGGTCTTGAGCAAATATCGGGTCTGATCCAACAACAGTCCCAGCCGATCCTCCGCAATCTCCTTGATCATTATTTGCGTCAGGGAATTGACCGGCAACTCCGCGGTCGCCGCGTCCAACGCGGCCAGGGCCTCATCATATTTTTTCTCACGCGCCCGGGTCCGGGAGGCCTTGCGCTGGACCGCGGCCTGTTGCAACAAGCCACGCAAGCGATCCGTTTCAGCCCGGGCGATGGCTTCCGCTTCCTCATCCAACAGTGCGGCATTGCTCAGGAGTGCAGCGGGAACGGGTTGCCCGGCCAGGCTTTCTTCCACCTGCGCCAGCAACCGGGCCACCGTCGGATCAGTGGGCGACAATGCGGATAACTCGTGCAGATCCCGTCGGGCCGTGGCATAATCCCCGGCATCGCGCGCGCGCAGGGCCTCTTCCATCAACTGGATCTTCATTTCGGTGGAAGACTGTGCCCGAATGTCTGCGCCCGGAATGGTCAGTGACAACCCACCGCACAAGAGCCCCGTCACCAACCACGAAAAATTTGGGTGGAATAATTTCATGCTGTTTTGACTAGGGCAAAAATTGCACGGGGCTGATGCTCGGGTTCAGGGTATGATGTTCTTGGGCGGCGCGCCCGGGCTGCTCCTTGGTAACATCCACAGAGGGTGGCGCGAGCCGGATTTTCTCAATGATGAAATGATCCTCACCCCGGGTCAGTGTGTCCCCCACGCTGACATCCCGCGGCGGCTCATTCCCGGCCGAAAAGGTCACGGTCGCCAAGAGCGCGTCACTGTATTGAGTTTCCCCTTGTTGCAGGTTCGTGATCTGCCCCGTGCGCAGATCCCGCACGATTGCCGAGACCCGATAATCATTCACGCTCATGCTATCGGGAATTTTTACCGCGACCATTTGCACTTCCAGTTTGTCGATGCACAGGCCCAGGGACTCCACCCGATCGGCCGTGGTCAGGAGCAGGGTTTCATAAGTCTCCAAGTTGGCAAAAGTGCCCAGAAAATGACCGGGTTCACCCACATATCCGATGAGTTGCAGGGGAAATTTCGCCCGGCGCACTTCCTGTAATTCGAGTCCGAATCCCTGCGACTTCGGCAACTGTCCGGGCCGCGCGATCTGTCCGAATGCGGGCGTGACGCGGAAGCGCTGGGTGGTCGCATCATAAAAAATATGCGGGGGGGTAAAGACATCGTAGACCCACTCCTCGCCACGGGATTGGGCCTCGGGAACGGGCCAGTTGGCCGTGGGGGAAGGTGTCGCTGCATTCACCTGCCGGGAATAGCCTTCCTGACTGGACATTGCCGGGGAAAACCCGGGCTGGACCTCACCAACGAGTTTCAAGCCAAACCCAGTGGCCGAGACGATCAACAGCCCCAAGGCCAGACCCGCAGCAACTCGCTCTTTTCGCAGTGGTTTCACCAGGCGTTTCCCTCCGTCGCTGGCTCGAGTTCGATATACTCAAAAGTGACTTTGAAATTGCTGGCGACTGGCAAAACCAATGGAACCAGCTGGTCATTGCCGCTTTTTCCGGTCACCCGCATGGCGGTGGTTTGGGTCGGCATTCCCGGGGATCCGGTCACGGGTTGCACCTCAATTGCTCGCACCACCAAAGGCAGGTCAAACGCGGCCAGGGCATTGAGCCAAGTGCGCAAAACCGCCGTCATCCCGGTAAATTCAACTTGAAATCCCAACGTATTAATATGGCCGGGCCTTTGCACCGACAACCTTGGGGCCAACTCAAAGCCGTCCCTCCCTCCCTCGGTTCGACGCTGCACCGCAGGTTTGCCATCAAGCGGCATCGTGCGCAATACGGCGACCAATCGGAGTGGCCGGGCGGCAAACAGGGTTGTCAGGGCATGATGCAGTATCTGGCTCTGACGAATGACCGTGGGGATCTGTTCGACTGCGGGACCCTCGTTGACATAGGATTTGAAACCAAATCGCTCGTCGGCCGCCACGGCCACCCCATTGACCCGGGCCGCGGCCTCCATGGCCTGCACGTAATTCGCCAAGGCAAAAAATGCATCTGTGCGCAACGTGGGGATTACCGCCTGGCGCAGGACCTCCGCCGCAGGTCCACCGCGCAGTGTGGTCCGCATTCCCGTCAGGATCTGTTCCGCCTTGGCCACATCGGCCGCAATGGCTTGCTCCACTTCCGGGGTCGGTTTCGGGGCGACCCGTTGCAAGGCCCCCCATTCGCGCTTGCGCATGGTCAGGCGGGTTTCCGCGCGCTGCATGACCTGGCGACTGAGATAAAGCCAATATCCCTCAACCAACAGGGTCAATCCGGCCACCAACAAGCCGAGGGTAAACCAGGGGTGACGTCGTATGGTTGTCATGCGCCGGGTCTAAAGGGGATGGTTGGGGTTCAGGATGAGGGTCACCTCAAACCGCAGGATTCCCGGTTGACTGTTGTCAAAGCGCTCGCCCTGCACGGTCCGCACAAAGGGTGACTCTTGCAGGCTCGCAAACAGGGTTTTTACCTGCGCATAGGAAACCGCACTGGCATTGGCCATCGGATTCTCGGCGTCCAACAGCCGACCGGCCAATGCCAATTTCATGGGCGTAAGTCCTTCATCCGTCTGCTCGGTTTCCGGCGCATCCCAACCCAGTTGCATGCTCTCCAGCCAGACATCACCCACCCCGCCCAACCGCGCTTGCAAATCCGCCAACAAGCCGACCCAACCGGTCCGACCGTCCACCACCCTGCTGATCGCCTGGATCCGGGTTTGCAGCTTCTGCAAACGCTCAAGATTTCCCGCATTTTCCGCCACCACTAGCTGCAGTGGGCGCATCACGGACTCCAATGCTGAAATCTGGCGGTTCAATTGGGCTGTGCTGCTCTGGCAATAGAAAATCGCCGGAGCCGGCACGAGGACAAGCAACGCAGCCGCAAGCAGCCACCACGGTTGCCGGCGACGCCACCCGAGAGCCGCCGCGCGGCCCGGAGGCAACAAATCCAGCATGGGGGCGGTGGGTTGCACCACCGCCACTGCCATGCCCAGCAGATTCGTCAGTATTTCCGGAACCTGCTCCGCACCATCCAAACGGGCCCGGGCACTCATTTCCAGCCGCCCCTCGATGGTGAATGGAGTGATCGGTATTTCCAGTTTCGCGGACAGCATATTCTGCAGATCCGGCAATCTGGATCCTCCGCCACTCACGATGACCTGCGTCGGGCTTGCCGCTCCGGTCTGACGCAGGAAATTGAGCCGCGACCGCATGATTTCCATGATCAGCCGTTCGAGAAATCCCGTCATGGCCTGCTGCAGGGCCGCTCTGGATATGGCATCGATCGCGCCATCCCCGGCATTGGTCAACACCTGAAGTTTGAGTTGCTCGGCAGAGGCAAAGTCAAGCTGCAGGCTGGAGGCCAGCGCCTGGGTAATCGTGTTTCCGCCCATGGCCAGGGTGCGCACATGGATGGTATGGGCGGCCACAAAGACCAAATGCGTGGACCGCGCGCCAATATCGAGCATCAGGACCGGGCTGCGCGGTGCAGCTTGGCCCCAATCGGACATCCGCCAAAGCGCCAGACTGGAAGTCTCGCATCGCACCACCCTCAAGCCGGCAGACTCAACCGCCCCACAGAGTGCTGCCATCGCATCCAATTTGGCGGCCGAGAGCATGAATTCCAAGTCCACCCCGTCGTCCGAAACTTCCACGTGACCCCACGCCACTTCGTCGAGGTTGTAGGGAATATTTTGCCCGGCCTCAAATTGCACTATCCGTGGGCGCTTGTCCCGATCCACGGATGGCGTTTTCACCAATTTCGTCAGGGCAAGGTGACCGGGCACCGAGACGATGCATTCCCTTGCCCCGAACTTTTCCCGCGCCAAAATTTTTTGCAGGGTTTGTCCCAATACTTGTGACCACCGGTCCTCTTCCAAGGGATCGAGCACCAACGCCTCATGCGCGTATCGCTCCAAACGCAGTCCCCCCTTTGCCGCGTGGGCAAAAAGCCCGCACCCAATGTGGGCGGCGCCACAATCAAGGATGAGAACTCGGTGCGGACGCATAATCATTCTAAGGGCGGCGGGGAGGAAACCAAGGGGCAGAATCGTGAGGTTTGGGGCAAGCCGGCTTTTGTTCAACGCCAGGCTTCATGGCGCACATAGGTTGGAGTGGAGCGGGGATAGGCCGTGGCAAAGGGAGTCAAATATTGGACCTGCAAGATGCCATCATTCGCCTGTCCCTCAGTCGCAATCTTGTCCCGAAATCCCTGCTGCACCTCCGCCACCGACAAGCTCGGGGACTTGCGTCCCGGCGGATTCTGTTGCACCAGACTTTCGCCACTCAACGTCACTTCCCAGAATTCCGGCGCACCGCCCAAACTGTCCCGCTTGACGATCTCCGGGGGCAGATAAAATCGCACATGCGCCCGGCCTGCCGCCAGTCCGACGAGTTCACCGCTCGCACGAAAGAACTCCCAGCGTCGGCCATTTTCACTACCGGGCCGGTCGTAGGCCAGCCTGGCCACCACCCGCAATTGCTTGGTCACCCGTCCGGGACTTGACGCTGCGGGTCGGGCGTCCAGCTCGATATCCACCTCAAACCAATTGTCATCCGAACCATCGGGAGGACGCAGGGTGTTGAAACGCACGTTGGCTACCTCAACCCGGTCTTCCACTCCCTGGATGGGTTGGCCCCCATAGACCATGTTGATCAATCCCAGCAACAGATATAATCCGGCATTGAGCAGGCGCCTGGTCATTGTGATGAAAAACGTTGTCGAGCCCGGGGTCACCGTCACGCTCAAAACGCAACCGGCTGTCCCGGCCGAAACGTGATGACTTCTCCCTCAACCTACAAAATTGCCGTGCTCGTTTTTCTGGAAAATCCAGCAGGGGAACACCTGCTGCTGCTCCGGGCCAAACCACCCAATCTCGGGGTCTGGAGTCCCATCGGGGGCAAACTCGAGACCGCGACCGGAGAATCGCCTTTTGAATGTGCCGTGCGCGAAACCAAGGAGGAGACCAATTTCACGGTCAGCCACGCCGACATGCACCTGTTTGCCATGATTGCGGAAAAGGCCTACGAAGGTGAATCGCACTGGCTGATGTTTCTCTTCCGCTGCCGGAAGCCTATCACCGCGCTGCCGCCGGCCATCAGTGAGGGCAGTTTCGGGTTCTTTTCCCGGGCGGCCATTGAGGAGCTCTCGATTCCGGAAACCGATCGCCGCGCCCTGTGGCCGATTTATGACCAATACCGCGACCACTTTGTCGCCCTCAAGGCCGATTGCGCTCCCGGCAAACCTGTCTTGGTCGAGATTGAACAAATCACCCCGCCTGCCCCTCCCCCCGGCGGCCGGACTGCATTGGACTAATCTCCGCTAAACACTTGATTTCTCCCGGTTCAGACCAAATCTTTGTCCTTTAATCTGAAAGGAACCACCAATTTGAGCAACACCACGAACGCCAAGCCGGAGACCGGGACGACCGATTTTTCATCGGCCGACATCAATCAAAAGCTGACGAACGAGCAAAAACTGGAGCTGTTTCGCACGATGATGCGCATCCGCCGCTTCGAGGAACGCAGCATCCGGGCCTACCAAGCCAAGAAGATTGGCGGCTTTCTGCATGTTTACATCGGCCAGGAGGCCATCGCCACCGGATGTTGCTCCCTGATGGGCAAAAACGACCATGTGATCACCGCCTATCGCGATCATGGCCACGCCCTCGCCGTCGGCATGGGCATGAATGAGTTGATGGCCGAACTTTACGGCAAGGCAACCGGGTGCTCCAAGGGCAAGGGCGGCTCGATGCACTACTTCTCACCGGACCGCAATTTCTGGGGCGGCCATGGTATTGTCGGCGGTCAAGTGCCCCTGGGCACCGGTCTCGCCTACGCCCTGAAATACAAGGGCCTGAAGGGGGCCGCCATGACCTTCCTCGGTGACGGGGCTGTCAATCCGGAATCTTTTCAGTTGGTGTCGCTACTACTTTTTTGCGTCAAAGATTCTACCCCATCCATCGTTACCTTTAGGGCACCACCTACGTACTAAATCAGATTTTTTATACACCGCTCCTTTGCCACCAGTG
>JAIPJW010000034.1 GCA_021734075.1 Cephaloticoccus sp. | reverse complement strand
GGTTGTAGGGCGGGGATTCCGCTCCCCGCCAACGAAAACATAACGACGATCAAGGCGGGGAGCGGAATCCCCGCCCTACATTTCATCATGCGCCCGGTGGTTTCGGCAGGAGCTTGGCCACAACCACGAGCAACCCGATCACCACGAGGGCCAGGGCGCTCCAGAGCACATAGCCTCCCTTGAGCATGGAGAAGAGATTGCGTTGTCCGGTATTTTGCTCGGCGGGGACGAGAAAGGCATCGTTGCGACTGGCCGTGAGCAAACGCACCGCCACAAGACTGAGGTCATAACGCGGTTTGAGGGCGGACTTGTTGCCGTAGACGAGGGCATAACCGTCGATTTCCGGGACCTTGAAGATGAGCCGGACCACGGGATGGATCACTTGCACCGCACCCAGGTCGATGGCGGGATTGTCACCATTGTCCGTCTCGATCCAGATCGTGTCGCCCTTTGGCCGGCTGCCGAGCTCGAAGACCCGATTCTCCGGCGATCCGGGTTCAGGGGTGCGGCTCCACCCTCCTGCGGCGAGGTTCAGCTCGTAGCCTTGGCCGTTGGCTTGGGTGAGCTTTTCAAAAATACGGAATTGGCGTGAAAAGAGCGGGGTGGTCGAGGTCAGGGCGATCCGGCTGATGGGCAGACCGGCCTGCGGCAGATGGAGCTGCCACCGGCTGACCGAGGGCTGCCGAGGGTCGTTGGCTGCCACGGGGGTGAGCTTGATGGCGCGGGCGAGGGCGGGTTGCTCCAGCAGGTAGGGGATTTGATTGCCCTCCCGCATGATCCGCAGGTCACCAAAATCGACTTGGCTTCGGGCCAGGGCCAGCGGGTCCAGTTCAAGTTCCTGCACGCCGGAATGGGCGATGACGATCGCGCGACGCAGCCGCCATTCCTGCGTATCCAAGGGAGCCCCCCGCAAGGGCACATCGGCCAGCGGAGTGGCGGAGAGGGAAGCGCGCGGCCGGTAGTCGGCGGTGAGCAACAGTTCACCCGGGAAAACCGGGGTGGCCGTGGCCGTGCGCAACTCGTGGGCAAAGGCCGCGAGATCATAACGGGGCGCCTCCACTTGCGGATTGCCGGAAAGCAATGTGTAGGTGCCGGCGATTGGAGCCATGAAGCGCAGCGTGACCGGCCGCCTTAGTCCCTGCACCGCAGAGATGTTCAAGGGTGGGGAGTCACCGTTGTGGATATGCACCAACAATTGGCGGCTGGCGGGGATGAAGTTGAAAGGCAACCGGAGTTGGCTGCGGACGGTGGCGCCCTCGAGTTCAACCCGATAAATCGTGCCGGATCCGATCGTGCGTTCCGTGGGCATGGTGTCGCGCACTTCGCGCACCGACACGGTTACATGGCGCATGAAGAGCGGGTCCGTGCAGGCAAACTCCAGGCCGGTCAGCGGCAGGTGCCTGCCCTCGAGTTCGAGGGTCAGCACGGTTTCACCCGCAAATTCATCCTGGCGCAGGATCTGAGCTCCGACCGGCACGGGTCCGGGGGCGGGTCCGGCCGCGAGATCCATGCTTGCCCCGGTGAACGGCAGCACTGGTCCACGCTGATCATCGATGGTGATCCGCACATAGGCCGCGCGGTGGCGCTCGAATTTCAGGGAGAGTTTTTCCGCGCCCCATTGCCGGAAAAGCAGTGCGCCTCGATCGACCTCGGTCCACTGGTCCAGATCATCGGACAGCTCGACGCGGGCGGTTTTAAGAAAATAGGGATGCGGTGTTTCCAACGAGACGGCCAGCAATTCCCCCGCGGTGCCCGTGGTGAGCGTGATGACCGTGTTACCGTTTTCAACTTTGGCCACGAAAGACTTGGGGCGAACCGTTTGTGCGACCAGCGCGGGAGGCTGGTCCAGCAGGATCGCCACCTCGCGGTCGGCAGGGTCAATCACCCGCAGGTCCTGCAGTTGCGCCTGGGCCGTGTCGAAGGTCACCGGGTTCAGCGCCATTTGCACCAGCCCGGGTGCAGCGACGGGTAGTTTTTGTTGATACTGCCACTCAGCGGTCGTCAGGGCGGCGGCCACGGGACCGGCAAGCAACACGAACAGGGCAAGCAACCGGTCAAGTTGATGGGGGCGGCGATTTTTCATTGGCCGGAAGGAAACGTTGATAGGCCAGGGAGGCGAGGATGGCGATGACGGCCACGGCGAACAAAGCCCCGATGCGGTAAAGGGCCTCGAGTCGCGCGAGATCGTGGAAGAACAGCTTGAGCAGGGCGACACTCAGCAATGCAATCGCGGCGTAACGGGCGGCCCTGGCCTGCCGCCATATTCCCGCCGCCAGCAAGCCGAGCGCATACAGGGCCCACGCGATGGTGAAGGTCATGTCGCGCGCGAAATTGCCGCTGAACTTGAAGGTCAGCACCCGGCGTCCCGCGGCGGTGAAGTAGTCGGCGATCTCGATGTTGAGCAGCAGAAAGGCGAGCACGACGCCGAGCGCACCCAGCACGGCCGGCGCGTTGGCCCCGAGCACGCGCTGGGGGAGCGCTGCGCCTGTGGGATCCGGTTTCCCCAACAAGCGCGCACCGAAAAACAGCGCCGCCACGGTGAGCCCGTAGGCATAGAGATACCAGTTGAGGATCGGGGTCTCGCCACGGATGTGGTAGGAGAAAACCGCCGGGTTGAGCGCGAGCCGGACAAAGGCCGTGCCGAGCAGGACGGTGCCGACCGCGCGCAAACCGGCATGCGGCACGCGTTGAAACAACCACAGCAGGGCCGCCCCCTCCAGCGCCCATGCGACGGTGAGCCATTGCCGGTCGAACTGGATCGGGAAGATCAGCGTGATGAAGAACAGGGCGGCAGCGCCGAACCACGCGAGCTGGTTCAGGCGGGCCGGGGAGTCGCCCGGCGTGGTCTTGAGCATGACGAGGAGGCTGGCGAGCGGGGCGAGGGCAAAGAGGGCGGGCACCACGCCGAGCAGGTCATTGGGCCAACCCAGCTTGATCGCCTGATACACCATCCAAAAATGGGCCACCCCGCTGAGCGCGGCCACGGCCCACGGGCCGGTGCAGCGCTCAAAATGACGGCGAAAGAGAAAAGGATAAACGGCAAACAGGACGGTGAAGCCGGCATACCATCCCAGGGGACCCGCGGCGTCCGCCGGGTCGAAGTGCCGGGTATGCCACACGTATTCGAGGGCCGCCATGCCGGCCAGGGCGCAAGCGGGGAGCCATGCGATGACGAGGATCCGGGCCAGCCCGAGCGTGAGCACCACGAGGAGCAGGCCGAGGCCGAAGATGGTCGCCGGGTCCGGCACGGTGAGTCGTGCACAGGCCATGATGAGCAGGATGAACGGGAGCAGGGAAGCAAAGGCGGGGATTTGGGCCCGGGTATCACCGAACAGGGAGTTCAGGGACTCGGCGCCCTGAGGCAGGCGGTCGCCCAGCTTGCGCACCAGCCAGAAACTCGCGGCGAAGAAGAACACCGCGAAGCCAGCGATCACGAGCAGCAGGGTGGGCTCGAGTCCGCCGGCGACGGGCAACTTGAAAATACAAAGCCCCGCGGCCAGCAGGGTGAGCACCAGCACGGCGGCCACGGCCGCCAGCGAGGCACTGATCACGGCTAGCGCGATGGCCAGAACATCCACCAACAACATCGCGGGCCAGAGGAGGAAGGACACCGTTTCGATTTTCAGGAGCGGAACCAACATCAGCAACAGGGTGAGCGGAGGGAAAATCTGGCTCCACCACGTGGGGGTGGAGTCAGGTCGCCAACGCTCGAGCAGCAGGGGGAAGGCCGTGTGCAAGGCGGCAAACACCAGATAGACGCCCAACGCCCACGGCAGCAGCTCGTCGGTGAGATTTTGCGTGGTCCAGAGCGCGAGCAGGACAAAGGTGATGGCCCCGCTCAACAGATGGATCCGCGGCAGGGTGGCCTGACGCCATGTCAGGATCAACAGGGCGACATCGAGCAAGACGACATAACCGAAAAACAACGGGGCGCGGGTGGTTAGCGCGGGATAGTCGAAAAAGAAAAAGGCGTAGGCAAAACCCACGAGGGGCAGCGCGACGGCGGTCCAGGTGAACTCATCCGACTCGTCCTCCCGACGGCGGGCCAACTCGGCGGCGGCGAGGTAGAGCGCCGAGAAAACCAGACACACGGTCATGGCCACCGGACCTTTTTCGGCCGTGAAGAACTTGTCGGTCCAGCCCAGGAGAATGAGCACGGTGCCGCCGGCGCTGAGCGGCACGAGGTAGCGCCAGCCGGTGCGCAGGGCCACCGCAACCAGCCCGGCATCAAGCAATGCCAGATAACCGAACAAGCCCACGGGATTGTCCTGTCCGGTGGAGAGCAACACGGGGGTCAGGAAACCGCCCAGCATGCCGAGGATGGCGACGACCCGGGCCTCCAGTCGCACCGCAATGAGAAATGCCGTCGCGGTGATCAACACCATCAGCAGGAACGTCGGCAGCGCGGAGAAAAACGCGAAGTGGTAGATCGAGTTGCAGGCAAACGTGACCGCGTAGAGGGACACGACCCCCGCCGCGATGAGCGTCTGTGCCGTGATGGCATAGCGCTCGCGCGGAATCTTCAGGCCGCCCACGATCAGAGCCAGACCCATGACAAAGCCGAGAGCCACCCGCACCTCGGGCGGAATCAGATTATGCTCGAAGGAGTATTTGACGAAGAACGCGACGCCGAGAAAGAGCGCGAGCCCGCCGAGCCAGGCAAAGAGCTTGGCGCCCATGAACTGTTCCCAGTTGAGGCCGGGCAGGGTGCGGGGCAGCGGCACGAAAACGGGACGAGGGGATGGGGGAACCAAGGGCGGCGGGGCAACCGGAGGTATCGGTTGCGACTGCGGCGGAACCGGGGCCACCGGAGGCGGGAGCGGCTCCACCATGATCGGGGTTGGCGGGATGATGGCTGGCTGCGTCGGGGTGAAGGACGGCGGGGCTTCCACCGGGGGGATGGGTGCCGGGGTGGCCGCGGCGCTGCGGGTCTCATCGCTGCGGCGCAGCTCCATAATTTCGCTCTCCAGATCCCTGGCCTGATCCTGCAGTTGGCGCAGGGCCTTGGCGTGACTGCCGAGCTTGATGATCACCCAGATGGGCAACGCCACCAAAGCCAGGAGCAGATAGAGACCGAGGATGATCAGGAATGCTTCCATGGGGTGGATGTGCAACCTACTCACTGCTCGCATTGGGACCCAATGACAAGCTTGGCGACCATGGGCCCCCGTCGGCTTGGGTTGTGGCTGGACTCAGTGAGGCTGGAACCTCCTTCGCCAAGTCTATGGAGGGCGACACCGGTTAGTGTATTGATCCCATTTAACCTTTCCGAGGTGCGGCATCAGACAGTCACAACGAATCGATGGATGAGTTAGTGTTTGCACTGCGGCAACTTGTCCGAAGTAAGTCGCAAGGTGAACGCATGGATGAGAGATCCAGATCCGAAGTTGGCGAATAAAGTGGGCCATATCCCAAGCCCAGCCTGATCCCCTTACCGCGCCTCAAGTGAGCTTGCCGCCTCAGGCGGGTAGACTCGCCTTGGGTCAGGACGCGGAGGCATTGTCAGGAAGCCTGAGGGTGATATTCTTGCGGCCATAAAGGTTGCTTTTTGGAATCTGCTCCCGAGGAAATCCCTTGGCCGTTACTTGGGCCACCAATAGAGCCGCTTGCTCTGAATCCAGCTTTGGATTGATCACTACCTCCTCAATCCATGGCTGTTCGCTATGGGGCTCGATTTTTACATCGAGATGAAATGGATTTTCAGGGTAGGCACGGATGCTCAAATCGCCTAACTCCGGACGTCGATTTCGATCGTCAAAATCGTAGGCGACAAGACGGACCTCTTCCTCGTGTCGGTAGGCGAGTCGTTTGAGCATCGTTGCCTCGTGTGGATCGTCTAGGCGCTCGCGAAATCTTTCGATGGTGGCATATGAATCCACAACCTGGTCATCACGAAGATAGTCGACCGCGCCGATCTTGAACGTGATGAACTGATTTGCCACGATTCTAAATCGCCCCTGAACAGTTCTCAGCAGAGCGCCAGCCGACGTCTTGATTTTCACGCTTTCTCCCTGCCCGTAAAGCCGCCACATGGCATCAGACTCGGGAATCGTCGTCCAGCTATGCGCGTAGATTTTGCACCCTTCTGCACCCGTATTCAGCGGGACTCCGTCAGGCCGAATCACCTTGGTTTGGAAAAGTAGGTTCTCCCATGGGTCTCCGTTGTCGCCGGCCGCCCATTTGAACGGGCAAGTAAGTCGAAGACATCCCTCGAGCAGCCTGCCAAACTCGCTCACGCATAGGTAGCGGTAAATTGGGGTAGCGGACGAAATGCGGACAAAGTCCGCGAGCGAGGTGCCGTGCTGCATAGTGCTTCATTATAACATGGCCCACGCATCCTCGGTCGGAAATTGAGGATGTAGATAAATGAGTGGTCTTCTGTTGGGGCATAGGGTCCTGTGGCTAACCCACCGTCACCGGCACGAGCGACATCGTGTCGTTGCCGAAGATGTCGATGACCTTCACGGCGACGGTGTAGCGGCCGGGTTTATCGTAGGTATGGCTGGCGGTGGTGAGCTCGAGGTTGCGATCCTGGCGGGTGCGGAAGCTCTGCCATTCGTTTTCAAAGATGTAGGCGCCGGTCCAGCGTTCCTCGAAGTCGATGAATTCGCCTTCGTCCTTCACGACGCCGGGCAGCTCGCCCTCCACGCCCATGCGGGTGGGAACCTTGATGATTTCCTTGCGGCTCTCGTAGTCGAAATCCACCGCCCAGTAATCCACCCAGTCCGTCCAGTGTTTGGTCAGCACGTCGCGCGTAACGATTCCTTCCTTGTCCTTGTTGATCTTGATGAGTTTGCCCTGTTCGCAGACGACCTCGCTCTTGCCCGCTTTCAGGTCGGCCGAGATCGCATCGGTGATACCCTGGGAGTAATAGACCGAGAAATCAGTCAACTCGACGGCGAGGGTGAGGGGATCCACCGGGTCGGCCGGTCCGCGACTCTTGCCATGACACGGCCGGACTTCGATGTAGGCCACATCGGCGAAGCGCACCTGGCCTTTCTCCACGGCGCGCTTGTCGAAAACTTCGGGCGGGATGGTCTTGGGGGCGAGGTCGATGCCCTTGTGCTTGGCCTCGTCCAGCACGGCGGGGAATAGGCCCATCTCGAACTCGAACGCCAGCACGTCCACGCGCGACGCCCCGCGCTTGCGACATTCCGTGATGACTTCCTCCACGAACAGGCGCCCCACGGGTAGATTGATCGGGCCGACGACCACGAGCCGCCCGGCTTTTTTACCGTGAAAGAACTCCTCGAAGGAAGAACGGCCCTCCGCCTTCGCCGAGGCTTCGGCGGACAAGGGCGCTCCAAGTGGTTCAGCCTGAAACGCCTTCAATATCAATTGGCGGAACTCCTGCTCCTTGCGGGCGAGGGCCTGCTCCTTCTTTTTGCCGGTGAGCCGTCCGGCGACGTTGAGATAGGCCTGGCGCTCGTAGCGGCCGAGGTTGAGCACCTCGAAGGCGCGGAAGGGCTGGCCGCCGGCCTTCAACTCGCGCTGCACCGAGATGAGCCGCTTGCGCGTGGTGTGGATGCCGAACTTGCCAAGGTCGGTGGCGATCCATTTGCGCCCGAGCTTTTCGGCCACGGCGGCGGTCGTGCCGCTCCCGCAGAAAAAGTCCGCCACCAAATCGCCTTCGTTGCTGCTGGCTTTGAGGATGCGTTCGAGAAGGGGGGCGGGCTTCTGCGTGGGATAGTCAATACGTTCCTCGGCTTGGGAGTTTACCGGAGGAATGTCGGTCACCATGTCCTGAATGGCCACGCCCTGCCCCATGTATTTCTTGAACCGTGGCCGCCCGTCTTCCTTCGACGGCCAGTAAATGAAGCCGTTGGCGTCGAGCAAATCCAACTTCTCCTGAGTCTTCATCTTCGCTGCCTGTTCCTTGCCAACAAGCGACTCAACAGCTTCACGGTTTACTTTCCAATGACCGCCGATTTGTCCGGGGTCAATTCCTCGCCAAGGTTTCCCAGAATCGCCACCGCGCAACCCAGCGGCTGTCAGGTTGTCGGTAAGATACCGGCCTCTGGCATCGTGGTTGGTGTATTTCGCTTCCAGATATTTCTCGTCGTATTCCTGAAACGTCTTGTTCCATGTGTAATTCTCCCCTCGCGAGTAGAAGAGAATCGTGTCGTGAATCGGCCCCCAAAAGACGGCATCACTTTTTGCGCTCGTTCGTTTCCACACGATTTCGTTCAGATGACGATTCTTGCCGAACACTTCATCGAGGCAGATCCGTATCAGCGAATTCACCCTTGGATCACAATGCACGTAGATGCTGCCGTCGCTGTGCATCAAATCGCGCATGAGGATGAGGCGTTCGTAAATCATGGCGATGAAGGAATCCGCGCCGCGCCCCCAGGTGTCGCGGTAGGCGATTTGTTCGAGGAGGTTCGGCTCTTTGTGGAAGGTCTCGCCGCCAATCTCGATGTCCATGCTGAAGTCCGCGCCCACGTCGAAGGGCGGGTCAATGTAGATGAGCTTGAGGCCGCCGGCGTCCTCGATCTGGCGGCGGAGCGCGCCGGCCTTGAGGGAGGCGAGGATGAGCTTGTTGTCGCCCCAGATGAGTTTGTTGGTCCAGCCCTTGATCTGGCGGCCGCCGGTGTCGAGGCCGAGTTCCTCGTCGTCGCGCTTTTCCTTCCGTGGCTCGTCAATGTGTTCGAGGGTCTGGAAGGGGAGGATGGCGGTGCAGACTTCGCGGGACTTGCCGTTCCAGACGAGTTCGACCTCGCGCTTGTCGGCGAAGAGGAGGAAACGGTATTTATCCGGGAGCGGCTTGCCCTGCTCGATGAGCTTGATGAGGTCGCGCTTCTCGGCGTCGGTGAGGTCGTAGGATGAGGCGTCGGGTCGGGGCATGGCGAAAGGGGGCTGAAATCAAATAACCATCAAATAAGGAAAGTATTGGGGAACAGGCCTTTGAGGCACTGACCAAGGGTCTGGCGGGGCTTCCAATCAAATAAGATTTGGCCCGTGTTCATGCCCAGAAGGGGAGGTATTTGGCGTGCTTTCTTCCCTGCGTTTCATCGGCGCGCTTGACCATTCCATCCTCCATCGCTTCCCGGATGATGCGCGAGGCGAAAGCGCTGTTCTGTTCCTGAATACCGAAACGGGCACGAAGGCTGGAGTTGGTCATCACATCACGCTCGACGTAACGGAGGGAGGCGTGGAGGTAGCAGGCTCGCGAGCGTTCAGTTCGATCCATTTCACGCAGGGCTTTGTGGGAGAAAAGCACCGCCCGGGTGAAACCTTCAGGGCTTTCGAATAGCGGCGCGGGTAGTTGATGGAGTTCTGTTTCGGCGACGACTTTGTCGACGCCCGAGCCGCGCTCTTCGCAGATGCCGAGACGGCGCATGAAGGAGGCGAGCGCTTCGTTGCGTGAGCGGGGTGGACTATCGAGAAATCTGCCCGTTTCGATCAAGGGAGAACCTGGGTTGGTGATCTCCATGCGGTCCTTGAAAATTTCGATCATGGGTCCGCTCCCCGTGAGAGTGAGGTCCTGGTGGATTAACGCATTGGGGATGAGTTCGCGGATGGCGGGCTCGGGATAGAGGGGCACCTCGCGACGGACACCGTGATCGACGACCTCGGAGCGAGGAAGGAGGTTGTTGAGCTGGGTGAGCATATCCTGAAATCCGACGGCATAACCTTTGCGGATGGGTTGCTCGCGCAAGGTCTTGAGCCGGCCTTTGCCCTCATAGACGACAATGCGGACGACCTTGCGGCCAAGGTGCTTGAATTCCTCCAGATTGCGCGCGAAGAGAAGGGCCCCGAGGTTGGTGATGTTCCACTTGCCGGCGGAATCGGGCACGATCAGCCGGTCGTCAGCGAGCCGGGCAAGAATCTTGTCGCGGTCGGTGGGTAGCGGCTGATCGAGTAACTCGAAATAGGCGGTGTATTCGAGCAAAGAAAGCACGTCCGCAGGATCAGCGTGAGGCAAGGCGATGAGCTCCTCAAACGGCGTGGTGTCGAAGACACGCCAGAGGTCTTTTTCGATTTGAGGATGATCCTTGAGCTTTTGCCGGTAGGAGCCCACACGGATAAACTCGACGCCCTGAAATTGGACCGGGCGGCCTTCCGCGCGCGGAATCTCGAGCACGACCACGGGCTGACCTTCATGGACGACTTCGTAGAATTTGAAGTGCAGCCGCGGACTGAGTAGCCGCAAAAGCCAGCTCGCGATGTCCTCATTGCCTTTCTTGGTTTGGGCAGGCTTGAATGTGGTTCCGATCACTTCGTGAGAGCCGTCCTTCACCCCCCAGACAACGTAACCGTTGGCTTTACCGTGAAGCGCGGCGGTGTTGCTCAAGGCTGAAAGATATTCGCCGATATCTTCGGGGTTCGGGTTGTTCTCCTTGAACTCGGCCCAGCCCGTCTCTTGCGGGAGTTTGCGCAGCTCGGCAACGAGGCCGTTGAGGTAATCTTGAGTTGGCGCAGGTGGCATTTTCAGGCCTTGTATTCAGTGAAGCTGGCGGCGAGGGCGGCGAAGGTTTTTGGGCGGTGTTCCTCGAAGCCGGGCTGGTCCACATAAACGAAATCATAGCGCCTGCTGTCTTCGCTTGCGGTGGTGGCGTCGGCGCACCACTGGCCGAGGCGGGTCATTTTCTGAGGCAGATCGAGCTCGGCGCGGCCCTTGGTTTCAACCAACCAGACGGTGCCATCGGTGGTGCGCACGATAAAGTCGGTGTGGTAATTGGCGAGGTCGCCGTTGGCCTTGACGTAGTCGAGTTTGAAACCGACCGCGAGGTAGTTCTTGGCGAAGGCCGAGACGTCGGTCGCTGCTTCGAGGAAGTTGGCAAAACGCAGCTCGAAATTGCCGGAGTGGGGCTCGCCCACGACCTTGTTGAAGATGCTCTTGGTGGCGTCGAGGTGGGCGCGGTAGTCGGTGCGGAACGGGCGAGTGTCCCGGAGGCGGATGTAATCCTCGATGCGGGTGGTGCCGCTCTCCTCGATGGTGAGGGCGTTGATTGCCAGCTTGAAGGAATCGTAGAGAATCTTGCCGGCGTCAGGTTCCGAGAGGTTGCGCAACACGACCGGATCCTCGAGATCGACCGGCGTGGGCTCAAACAGGTGATCGCGCATAAAGTCGCGCACCTTGGGGTAGAGCACCTCATAGCCACCGACCAGGCGTAGATCCTTGAGCAACTGCCGGGCGAAGAATGCCACCACGGAGCGGTAGTCCGCCGGACCCATGCCATCGAGCTGAATGGTGTGGTGGATTTCAGCATCGAGCATGGTCTTGAAGACGATCTCGCGGGTTTCCTCGTCGGTGAAAGCTTTGAGTTGTAGGCGGAGGTTGCCGAAGGCGGCAGGGTCGAGACCCGCCAGATTCTTGAATTCCCGTTGGTAGCGGCGGGAGAGTCGGGGCAGGGGAATATCGAGGGCGTCGATGTCCTTGCCTTCGTTTTCGGCATCCACCTCGACGATGAGAGAATCCCGCCCGCCGGTGCCCTTGCCCATCGGGCGGTATTCCAAATCCACGCCTTCGCTTTGGATGGTCTCGACGAATTCCATGAACGCGGCGGTGCCGAGCACGGAAACGGTTTCCCGCACCACGTCGTTGCCAAAATACATCCGGCGCAGGCCGCGCCCGAGCGTTTGTTCAGGGAGGATGTTACTCTTGGCCGCGTAGGCTCGCAGCCCGACGATGGTGGTGACGTTTTTGACGTCCCAGCCCTCCTTGAGCATGAGGACGGAAACGATGGCCTTGTGCGGTGATTTGAGGGTGTCGATCTCGTTGGCCTCCTTGCGGAGTCGTTCAAGTTCCTCCTTGTTTTTGCCAGAAGCGGCTTCGGAGATTTCGCCGTTATTCTTGGTGTGAATGACGAGGACAGCACCCTGCAATTCGGGACAGATTTTCTCCAGATGGGCACCGACTTCGTCACAGTTGCGCGTGTCGTCGACCATCACAAAGAGGACAGCTTTTTTACCGAGCGCCTTGTGTTCAGCGTAGGATTTGCGCCACTCCTCGATGCCGAGTTTGAGGTAGTCGTCGTATTTTCCGGTGAAAATGGCGCTCTTCTTCTCGACCAATTTGGTCTGACTGGGCAAGTCAGGCAGGACGGGGTGCTTGACGACGTTCTGATGAATGGCCTCGACGAGGGGATAATCGGATACGGTCTGGACAAAGATGGCGCCGTTGTCGTGGCGTGGGGTTGCAGTAACATCCACTTGCAAGGCGAGGCGGAGATCCTTCTGGAGCATCTTGTGATGGATGTCCTGGATGCTTTTGAACCACGCCATCCGGGCGTCATGGATGTGGTGTGCTTCGTCGTTGAACACGGCGAGTTCCTCGATTTCGCGGATAATCTCACCGAGGTCGGTCTTGCTGTCTGTTGTCTTGCCAGCGGGTTTGGCCCCGAAGGCGTCGGCGAGGAAATAATCGCGCAGATCGTCATCTTCCATTGAAGGCTCCCGGACTTCGCCGAGAAAGACGCGATGGATGTTGGTGAGGAAAAAATTCCCGGTTTCGCGGACGATGCGGACATCGTCCTGCAGGTGGAGGGTAATCTGAAAATCATCCCGCCAGTTGTGCCCGTCCTGGCCATTGGGCGGGAGGACCGGGTCGTTGAAGAAAATTTTCAGCCCGTCGAAATCGGCCCGGAGCCGGTCCAGGACGATGATATTGGGTGCAATGACGAGGAAGTTGCGGGAGAGGGTGGAGCCGGGTTCGTAGAGCTTGTGAAAATAACACCAGGCGATCAGTAGCGAGAGGACCTTTGTCTTGCCCGCACCAGTCGCCATTTTCAGGACGTAGCGGGGCCAGTCCTCGTCGAACATGCCGGTGGACACAGCGCCGGATGCGTCGAATCGTAGCAAATCGTATTTGTCGCGGGCCTGTCTTACTTCGTGCAGCCAAATGACCGTCTCGACTGCTTCACGTTGGGCGAAGTAATAGCGAAAAGTCGAAAGCGTGTGATCAGCATTCTCTAGTAGGTGATCCGTTTCAAACCAGTGGTGCAGGAGGGTCAGCGATGTGGGGGAGCAACCCGGGTATCCTTGATCCCGCCAGAGTTGAACATCCTTGCGCACCTTCGCCACCAGCGGAGGAAGCAGCTTTTCGTAGGAGGATGCGCGCAGCACCTCATCGGCGGGAAACCAACGGTGCTCGGGAATGAGCGGAGCATAAGGCGAGGTTGGAAATTGGGGATGCAGCGCCATTGAGCTTATGTTGTGTCAGGTCAGATTGAAGGGACAAGTGATATTAGTGGCAAATGACCTGTGCTGAACTGGTTGCGCCTCCAACTGATTGAAGAATCGATTTGCTGTTGGATGCATACGGTTATTTTCACCTCGCGGTCCAGCCGCCGTCGATGGGGATGGCGGTGCCGGTGATGGATTTGGCGGCGTCGCCGCAGAGAAAAATCGTGAGGGCGGCGACTTCGTCGATTTCGACAAAGCGTTTGCTGGGTTGTGCGGCGAGGATCACTTCGCGGATCACGCGGTCATGCGGCAGGTTGTGCGCCTTGGCCTGGGCCTCGATTTGACCCTCGACCAAAGGGGTGCGCACATAGCCGGGACAGATCGCGTTGCAGGTGATGCCGGTCTCGGCGACCTCGAGCGCAACCGTCTTGGTCAGACCGATCTGGCCGTGCTTGGCCGTGACGTAGGCGGACTTGAAGGGCGAGGCAACGAGGCCGTGCGCCGAAACAAGGTTGATGATGCGGCCCCAGTTGCGCGCCTTCATCCCGGGAAGAGCCGCCTTGATGGCGTGGAAACTGGAATTGATGATGATGCTCTGGATGGCCGTCCACTTGTCCTCGGGAAATTCATCGACCGGGGCGACGTGCTGGATACCCGCATTGTTGACCAGGATGTCCACAGCACCGAAAGCATCGGCCGCGGCGCCGATGAGGGCGGCGACTTCCGCGGGTTGGCTGACATCGGACGGGTGATGGAGCACCTGCACGCCGGTTTCGGCGGCGAGATCGCTTCGCATTTTTTCGATCACGGCAGCATCACCGAAACCATTGAGCATGACATTCACTCCGGCCCGGGCGAGGGCTTGGGCAATCCCGAAGCCGATGCCGCTGGTGGAGCCGGTGACGACGGCGGATTTATTTTTCAGCATGAGAGTCTCCTGTTTTGGCGGTTGATTTTCGGGCGATTAATTCGGCGCGCAACAGAATGCGGCGGGCGGGCATGGTCGGTTGACGCAATCGTCCCAGCATGGTTTCCACCGCGGCGATCCCCAGGTCAGCACAAGGTTGGCGCATGGTCGTCAGGGGCGGGGAGAGGAGTTGGGCGTAGCGGATGTCGTCGAAGGCCGCGACCTTGATCTCCGCCGGAATCTGGTGGCCGAGCTGTTGGAGGGTTTGCAGCACTTGGGCCGCGGTGGCGTCGTTGGAGGCAATGACCGCATCGGCGCGCGTGCGCTTGAGCAGCTTTTTCAGCCAGGCTACGTCATGGGGGTAGCCCACCGCGAATTCGAGCTGCGCTTTATCGACCGGGGCGAGGGCGGCGCGGGCGCCGGCGAGGCGTAGATCGGTCGTCGCGGGAAAGGCTGGTCGGGCGACAAAGGCGAAGCGCCGGCAACCACGCTCAACCAGGTGTTCGGTCAGTTCGAAGCCGGCAAAGAAATCATCGATGGCCACCAGATCATAATCGCTGCGGCCCGGGAACTCCTCAAGGTCGCGGTCGAGCAGCACGACGGTCATGCCGCGGTGGTGCAGACGTTCCGCCACGGCCCGGTTCATGGTCATGCGCACGGGATGATGCTCGATGGGGGCAAAGAAGACTCCGGCGACCCCGCGTTCCGCCCATTCGCGGGCGATGAGATCCGGCGAGCGGTCGGCCACGGCGGCGCCCATGACCACATTCCAGCCCAGCGCCCGGGCGGCCCGGGAGATTTCCACCGACATGGGCTCCACGATTTCGGTCGCGCCCAGACCATCGGCCAGTAGCCCGAAGGTTCCAGTGTTGGCAGGCGCCAGACGCACGAAGGATCCCGCGCCCTTGTGCCGCTCGAGCAGGCCCAGGCGCGACAACTCCCGCAGGGCTTGGGCCACCGTGGGCCGGGAGGCACTGAATTGGCGTCCCAGCACGGCCTCACTGGGCAAACGGGAACCATCCTTGTAGTCACCGCGCTGAATAGCCTGATGCAATTGCTGAAAGATCTGCGCGTGTTTGGGGAGCGCGGCCATGGCAAATGTAATTACAGGATATGACCAATTGGCAATCAATTCGGTGGCGACGGGAATCCAGCCGGGAGAAGATGATCCTACCCGCTTCACCATGTCGCAATCCCCGCTCCCCTTGGCCCGCCTCAAGGAACTTTTGGCCAATCTCAACCGTGCCCGCATCGGGGTGGTGGGGGACTTCTGCGTCGACAGTTACTACCTTGTCGATGTCGCCGCGTCCGAGCCGTCGCTGGAAACCGGCATCTCAACCCGGCCGGTGCGGGAGCAACGCCAGACCCTGGGCGGGGCGGGGAACGTCATGGCCAATTTGCATGCGTTGGGCGTCACCCAACTCTCTGCCTTCGCGGTGATCGGCGACGACATCAATGGACGTGAGTTGCTGCGCCTGCTGGCGGAGCGCAAGGTCGAGACGTGCGGGTTGGTGCCGCAATCCAAGGACTGGATGACGAACTCCTACCTGAAGCCCATTGTCGAAGGTGAGGAATGTCATCGCTATGATTTCGGGATCTTCAATCAGCTCGCGCCGGAGTCGGAGACGGCGCTGCTGCAGGCCATCACGGCCGCATTGCCGTCACTCGACGTGCTGGTGATCAACCAACAGTTCAAGACCGGCATTTACACGCAACGTTTTCAGGAGGGATTGAACGCGGCGCTCCGCGCTCATCCCCGGTTGATCGCGCTCGTGGATTGCCGGCAACTGGCCGCGGCCTTTCCCACGGGGTTGCGCAAGCTCAACGATCTCGAGGCCACGCGCCTGTGCGGCAACAGCTATCAACCCCGGGACACGATCCCGCGGGAGGTCACGCTGGCGGCGGCAAGGGAACTTTTCGCGCGCTGGCAAACCCCCGTGTTTGTCTCGCGCGGTGCCCGGGGTTGCATCGCGGTTGACGCCAAGGGGACTTATGAGACGCCGGGCCTGCACCTCATCAAAAAAATAGATTCGGTCGGCGCGGGTGACAGCATGGTGGCGGGGATCGCCGCTTGTCTGGCGTTGCAGGCCACCCCGGCCGAGGCGATTGCCTTCGGCAATTTCGTGGCGGGCGTGACGGTGCAGAAGCTGCATCAAACCGGCACGGCCACCCCGGCCGAGATACTCGCCATCGGCGCAAGCCCCGACTACGTTTACCAACCCGAGTTGGCGGAGGATGTGCGCCGGGCCACCTACGCGGCCGGGACGGAAATTGAAATTGTGGAACCGCTGCCGCCGGAGTTTGCCATCCGTCACGCGATATTCGATCACGATGGCACGATCTCGACCCTGCGCCAAGGTTGGGAGGAGGTGATGGAACCCATGATGATCCGTGCGATATTGGGCCCGGTATTTTCCACGGCGGCCCGCGGCGACCATGAACGGATCACCCGGCAGGTGCGGGAATTCATTGATCAGACCACGGGCATCCAGACCCTGCAGCAAATGCACGGGTTGGCGCTCATGGTGCGCGAGGCGGGGTTCGTGCCCGCGGCGGACATCCTCGATGCCGCCGGTTACAAGCGCATCTACAACGATGCCCTCATGGCCCTTGTGCAACAGCGCAAGGACAAGCTCGAGCGCGGCGAACTCGGGGTGGAGGATTTCTCCCTCAAGCATGCGGTGGCCTTTCTCCAGCGGCTGCAGGCCGCCGGGGTGCGGCTTTATCTCGCGAGTGGCACCGATGAACAGGACGTGAAACTGGAGGCGGCGGGGCTCGGCTATGCCTCACTTTTCGAAGGCCGGATTTACGGCGCCAGTCAGGACATGGACCACGACGCCAAGCGCATGGTGCTGGAGCGAATCCTCGGTGAGATTGGTCCGGCCAATGCAGCCAGCATGGTGACCTTTGGCGACGGGCCGGTCGAAATCCGCGAGACACGCAAGCGCGGCGGGTTGACCGTGGGGCTCGCCAGCGACGAATGTCAACGGCATGGCATCAACCCGGCCAAGCGCACCCGCGTCATCCGGGCCGGGGCGCATCTGGTGGTGGGCGACTTTGTCCATCTTGACGCGCTGCTCACACTGTTGCGAATTCCGACGCAGGCTTAACGCGCATGATGACTCGGCGCGACCAAGGTCGCGCCCTCCAAGAAAAATCCAGCGCAGGGGTGAGAGCGCATGTTGTAGGGCTGCACCTTGGTGCAGCCTCGACGTCCTGCCGGCCGGCAGGACGCCCTGCAGAACAAATCCGGCGTAGCGGGACAAGCCGCTCTACCAACAAGCCGCACCGTGGCAGGCCGGGCTCGACTTTCGAGTGGGCCGGGTGCTCCGCGCGCGGCTGGTAACGCAGCCGGGATCGGCCAATGACCGCGCGCGGGAGCGCCCGGTCCACCATGAGCGTTCGCCTTTTCGGGCATGACACGCCCAGACTTTGGATTGGCCGCATCGATCTCGCTTTGCATTTTTGCGGTGACGCTCCACGCTCCGCCCTCATGTCGGTATCCAGCGATGCCTTGATTGATTTCAAACGCGAGAGTCTGCGGGGAGCACCCGGATATTTCCGGGTGGGGCTGACGCAGGTGGGCCAGTGGTGGATGGTCGATCCCGCGGACCGGCCGTTTTTTGCCCGGGCGGTGCACGGCGTGGCGGCGACACCCGAGGCCGTGCACGATCCCGCGGCGCGGCTGCGCCAGTGGGGTTTCAACACCCTGGGCTGCGGCAGTGAACGGTTGTATCAGGAGGAGGGCATGGCATTTCTGCGCGCGGTGGGATTCGCCGGGACCGGTCCGGTGATCAATCTGGCGGGGGTCAGGCTGCCGGATGTGTTTGATGCCGACTGGCCCCGGGCGGTGGACGAGCGTGCCCGGGCGGTTTGCGAGCCGCTGGCGGAGAACCGGCACCTGCTGGGTTGGGTGACCGACGATGTTCCCGGTTGGCCCACCCAACCGGCCGTGGATCGGCCGGGCTTGCTGCAAGTGTGCCTCAGTCTGGAACCGGGATTGGCGGTCTATCATGCGGCTTGGGAATTTGTGCTGGCGCTGCACGGGAGCAAATTGCCGGTGCTGGCCAAGGCCTGGGGCGTGACGTTGACCAACAAGGAGGCGCTGCGCGACCTGACCCGGCGGGAACAAGGGTTGGTCACCCGGGGATATTTGCGTGACGAGGAACGCTGGTCGCAGGAATTTGCCCAACGGTATTTTACCACCACGGTGGCGGCCATCCGTCGGCATGCGCCACACCACCTGGTGCTGGGTTGCCGGTGGGGCGGGCCGGTCAGCGCCACGCTGCGATCCGCCTGTGCGGCCGTGGCCGACATTTGCCTGATCGACCACACGGAACTGCCGGGAGTCCCGACCATGCCGGTGCTGTTGGGCGATTTCAACTGGAGCACCAAGGCCTTTTGGGAGGAGGGGACCGCGCGGCGGCTGCTGGGTCCGACGACATTGGAAAGAATGTTGCGCCGGGGCCGGCTGGGTTTGGCCCGGGCGGTGGCCCATCCCGCCGTGGTGGGTTATGCCTGGAGCCGGTGGCATGACCGCGCCGGGGAGCAGGCCCCGTTTGGCAGCGGACTGGTCCACGCCAACGAGAATGAAGCACGGGAACACACGGAATTGTTGACTGCCATCAATGATCGGGTGGAAGAGTTACGCGCCATGACATTGTATGTGGAGGACATGATATGAAAACCTTACCGGCATTGTTGTTCTGGGCCGGGATGAGTTTGTTCGTGGCGGGATGCTCGCACGACGGAGGCCCGGCGCATGCCCTGCGACCCACCATGACCGGCACGGTCAATTTCAAAGCCCGCCTGACCCTGCCCCCGACGGCCGCGCTCACCGTCCGTCTGCTCGACAAGACCAAGGCGGATGCCCCGGCGGTGGTGCTGGCCGAGCGCAGTATCTCGAATCCGGGCAACCCGCCCATTGCGTTTGCGTTGCCCTATCCCTTCGGCGGCATCACCGCCACACGACGTTACGTGATCGATGCGCGCATTGAGGTGGAGGGTCGCCTGCAATTCTATTCCATGGAGACACATGAGGTCACCCCGCAGAATGCCGCGTTGCCGCACGAGGTGTGGGTGGATTTGACCAAGGACAACTGAGTGGCGGCGGTTTAAGCCGGAGGATTTGCTTGCACGCCAAGCGGTCGCACGGCGTCATGCCACTGCGTATGAACTCCGTCGACATCGCCGACTACCTGAAGGCCCGCGTCCGCACCGTGAAGGACTGGCCGAAACCGGGCGTCAATTTTCGCGACGTGACCACGCTGTTCAACGACCCCGACACCATCCGGGTGATGGTCGAGGCCTTCTCGCTCGATTGCACCCGGCTGGGCGTGGACATCATCGCGGCGGTGGATGCACGCGGCTTCATTCTCGGTGGTGCCCTGGCCTACCAGATGCACAAGCCGTTTGTGCCGGTGCGCAAGAAGGGCAAATTGCCGTATGCCACCGTCTCGCAGGAATACACCCTGGAATACGGCACGGCGGCGGTGGAGATTCACACGGATGCGATCCGGGCGGGTCAACGCGTGCTGATCGTGGATGATCTCATTGCCACGGGGGGGACGCTGCTGGCGGCGGCGAAACTTTTCGCCTCGCTGGGGGGCATCGTGGCGGGGGTGGCGGCGGTGATTGATCTGCCCGAACTCGGGGGGTCCAATCTGTTGCGCGCCGCCGGGTTCAATGTGCATGCTCTCTGCGCTTTCAACGAGAACGAGTAACCGATGAGTCTGGCGATCTGGTGCAACGGCAAGTTCAGCGACGAGGCCACGCGACAATTGGTCGAGGGCACGCAAGCGCATCGGCTGATCTGGGCGCAAAAGCTTTCCCAAAATGTGTTGCAGGCGGGGGAGCCCGACGCGACGACCGCCGAAGCCGATGTCCTGTTCGGCCAACCGGCGATCTCCGACTGCCTGGAATCGAAAAGGGTGCGCTGGGTGGAAATAAACTCGGCCGGTTACACGCGGTTCGACACCCCGGAGTTCAGGGAGGCGATGCTTGCCCGGGGCGCCTTGGTTTCCAATGCCTCTGAAGTTTTTGCTGATCCCTGCGCCCAGCATGTATTGGCGATGATGCTGGCGCTGGGCCGGAACCTGCTGCCCTCGCACCGGGATCAGTTGACCGATCACAGCTGGCATTATCAGGAGCGTCGTTATCACTCGGCCCTGCTCACGGGCCAGACGGTGTTGATGTTGGGCTATGGCGCGATCGGCCGGCGCCTGACGGAGCTGCTCGCGCCTTTCGGCATGAAACTTTATGCCGTGCGCCGGCAGACGCGCAGTGAGACCGGGGTGACCATCATTGCGGAGGACCGTCTGAGCAGTGTGCTGGCCGAGGCGGATCATGTGGTCAACATCCTGCCCGACAACGCCGCGACCCGGGGCTATGTGAATGCCCGGCGTTTGTCGTGCTGCCGGCGCGGGGCCAAGTTCTACAATGTCGGTCGGGGCAACACGGTCGATGAGCCCGCGTTGATCGCAGCCCTGGAATCGGGTCGCCTTGGCGCCGCCTATCTGGACGTGTTTGATCCCGAGCCATTGGCCCCCGGTCATCCGCTTTGGACGACCCCGCATTGCTATGTCACCCCGCACACGGCGGGGGGCCGGCGGGATCAGGATGAGGCCCTGGTCGGGCATTTTCTCAGCAACCTGGCCCGCTTTGCCCAGGGTTCGAAGTCACTGGTGGATCGCGTGATTTGAAACCTTGTGGTCAGTGGGGGGCCGGGACTGTCCGGACAAATTTGCTTATTTCAGGAATAAGATGTCCAGTGCGCGCTCGAATAGTGACGGACCGAGCCAAGGCTGGTGCCAAGGCCGCCATTACATAGCTTAACCCAATACCGTTCATCATATGACTAAATCGACCCGCTTGATTATCACTGCCGCTGCCATCGCCGGACTTTACGCCGGTTCCCTCGCCACCAAGGGCCTGGCCCAGGATGCCGGCACCACCACGACCCAGTCCAACGACAAGGCCAAGGACTCCTGCAAAGGCAAGGACGGCTGCAAAGCGGCCGACAAGGCCAAGGATTCCTGCAAGGGCAAGGAAAGCTGCAAAGCCAAGGATTCCTGCAAAGGCAAGGACGGCTGCAAGGCGGCGGACAAGGCCAAGGATTCCTGCAAGGGCAAGGACGGCTGCAAAGCCAAGGAGAGTTGCAAGGCCGAGGATACCGAAGCCAGCAAGTAAGCATCCTTCCTCATGATCACCATCGCAGGGGCAGAGGTCCCTGCGCAATGATTCCACCGGGCCGGATTCGCTTTGAATCCGGCCTGTTTCGTTTCACCCTTTCCTGACCCCATGCCAGCCAACCCATTCAACGGATACACGGATCTGGGCATCGGCCTCGGTTTGCGCGTGCCGCATTACGGACACATTCTGGAGCAGAAACCGGACGTGGCCTGGTTTGAGATCATCTCGGAAACCTTCATGGTGGACGGGGGGCGGCCCCTGGAGGTGTTGGATGCGATTCTCGAGCAATACCAAGTGGTGCAGCACGGGGTGTCGCTATATTTTGGTTCGGCGGACAAACCCGACCGGGCCCATTTGCGTCGCTTGCAGGCCCTGATCAAGCGCACGAAAACCCCCTGGTTGTCCGATCACTTGTGCTGGGGCAGTGTGGACGGCACCTATTCGCACGACCTGCTGCCGATGCCCTACACCACGGCGGCAGCGAAGCGCACGGCGGAAAAAATCCGGCAGGTCCGCGACTTTCTGGAAGTGCCGATCTGCGTGGAAAATGTTTCCAGCTATGCCGCCTTTCACCAATCGGAAATGACCGAATGGGAATTCCTCTCCGAGGTGGTCGAGCGGGCCGACTGCGGGATTTTGCTCGATGTGAACAACATCTACGTCTCGTCGAAGAATCACGACTTCGATCCCTACGCCTACCTCAATGCCATCCCCTTCCACCGGGTGGGGCAGATGCATATCGCAGGGCACACCAAGTTCGAGAAATACCTGCTTGATACCCATGACCACCCCGTGCTCGACCCGGTGTGGAAACTTTACGACCACGCCACCCGCCGCTGCGGTGTGACCGCCACGCTGCTCGAATGGGATGACAAGATCCCCTCGTTCGAGGAAGTGCACAATGAAGCCCTCAAGGCCAATGAGTTCATCGATGGTGCCAAAAAAGCCCAAATTACCGTCACGCGCGCCTGAACGCATCCGCAGCACGGCGGATCTGCGCGACTTCCAGCGTCTGATGATGCAGGCGGTGACGCGTCCACTGGCTCCCGGCAACCGGTCGCAGCGCCGCTGGCCCGACGGCCGGGCGGCGGCAAACGTGGTTGGCACCTTTTCCAAACCGAACGCGCAGCTGTCGGGTTTGGAACGAATCGAAATCTACAATCGCATGTATTGGTTTCGCACCCTCGATTCGCTCCACGAGGACCTGCCGGGCGTGCGGGCGGTGTTGGGCGAGCGGCGATTCATGCGCCTGATCGAGACGTATATGGCGGCAGTGCCCTCGCGTTCCCCCAGCTTGCGCGACCTGCCGGAGCGGCTGGAAAAGTTCATCCGCGCCCACCCCAAGTTGACCGCGCCGCACACGGCGCTCGCGGCCGACATGGCCGCGTTTGAATGGGCCCAGATCCAGTGTTATGACGGCGGGGCGTTTCCGCCGATGACGCCGGATGACCTGGCCGCCCGATCCCCGGCCCGATTGAAGCTGGCCCTGCAACCCCAGATCCAACTTTTGGCCCTGCGCCATCCGGTGGACGACTATGCCGTCGCACTCCGGCAAAACGGGCTCCGCGCGGATGCCAGCAATGCCGTGGAAGCGACCATCCGGAAAGTGAAGAAAAGCCGGCCGGTGCGACGCCCCAAGGCGGCCCGCACTTATCTGGCCGTGCATCGCCATGAAGGACGCATCTATTTCAAGCGGCTCGAGGCCCCGGCCTATCGTGTGCTGTTGGCCTTGCGGGCAGGTGAACCGTTGTTGCGCGCCGTCGCCACCGCCGGCCCACGGGTGAAACCCGACCGTGTGCAAGGCTGGTTCGCCAACTGGATGCAGCTCGGCTGGTTTTATCCGAGACAGAAAAAGCTGGGGTAGGAGCGGCTTTAGGCCGCGAGTTCAGGCCAGCCATGCCGGGACAGGGTGGCAGCAATTGGTAAGATCGCCAAACCAGATCCAATCGGCAGCGGAACAGTAATACGCGGGCCAGCGTTGGCTGGTATCGATCAGCATGGCCCGGTATGGATTCAGGAACACATATAGGAACACAGGCAAAAGGTCTTCTTTGGTGCGCATACGATGGTCAAAGTAGGCGCGCTGCCATTTGATGCCGTGTCTTCTGATTATTACGGATAGGAGACCTTTGAATTTTCTGACCGAGGATGACAGCGTTTCATCCGCCCGCAGCTCAACCACAAGATGAACATGATCGGGCATGACAACCGCCGTGCGCAGGTTCCAACCCACGGACAGCGCCCTCGCGTGTTGCAGGATTGAGGGCGCCAGAGCTATCGAATCGAGACCCGTTTGCCGTGCTTGAGTGCAGATGGTGAGGAAATAGGTGGCACCTGGAACCGACCAGCGACCACGGCGCAAAGCGGCGTGACCTTTGGCGGGGTTGAGCATGGATCCTCATTAAACCCATCCGGTCGCGGCGTAAAGCCGCTCCTACCGGGAATAATCCGGCGTTTGAGGCTTCCTATCCATATCCCCATGAACCTTCCCGCCAGCTTCAACAAATTGGAATCCCTGCTGACCAAGATCGGCAACGCCCTGCAATGTTTAGTCCTGCTGGTCTTGCGCCTGTATTGGGGCTGGCAGTTTGCCCAAACCGGCTGGGGCAAGCTCACGCACCTCGATCGCACAGCCGGCTATTTCGCGAGTCTCGACATCCCCTGGCCCAAGTTGAATGCGGTCATGGCCGGCAGCACCGAGGCCCTGGGAGGAGTGCTGTTGATGCTGGGCTTGGCCTCGCGCGTCATCACGGTGCCGTTGATGTTTGTCATGGCGATTGCCTATGTCACGGCGGATCAGGAAGCCGCGCGGGCGATCTTCAGTGACCCGGACAAATTCGTGACGGCCACGCCGTTTCTATTCCTGCTGACCGTCGTGATCGTGTTTGTCTTCGGCCCGGGCAGGCTCTCGCTGGATGCGTTGTTCAAGCGGCCGGGGGTCGCGAAGTAACGCGAATAGGTTACGGAGATTCGCCAAATAAAATGTGGGGCGGGGTCACCCTACGCGTCAACTCCGGCCCAATCTCATGGGCCGGTCGGTATTACAACTTGGGTGGATTGCAGAGGTCCTCGTAGGCGTAGACCAAGGCACCGTAGTAGATGGGCAGGGTGACGAAGACGCCGATGCCCAGGCCGACCAGGCCCAACATGGCAATAATGCTGCCCAGCAGGATCAGGCCGAACATGCGCCACCATTGGGCGGTGATGACGCGGCGGCTCACTTCCATCGCGGCCCAGAATTCCAGCTTCTGGTCGACGATCAGCATGAAGGCAAAATTGTAGGCCACGGCCAGGTAGATGCCGGGCAGGATCAGCAGCAGCAGGCCGGCGGTGATGAGCAACTGGGTCACCAGCGTGGCGAGCAGCAGGGGGACGAAGGCGAGTTGGAAGCCGCAGAAGATGTCGCCGAACTCGGCCGGTTCGCCGCGGATTTGCTTCAGGTAAAACGCGTAAAGTCCGCCCAGAAACACCCCGGTAAACAACAGGCCCACAAACATGCCGAGGACGGGCACTAGACTGGCCAGGATCAGGATGACCATCAGTCCGGTCGTCGTGCCCACGATGGACCAGAAATTGGCCTTGAGCAGTGCCCAACTCCGTTCGAAGCAGCCCCCGATGTCGAGCGTGCCGGCGCGCGCGATCAACTCGTCGGCGTAGACCTTGGGATCGACCAGGGTCGGGCCGGCGGGATTGACCGGGATGGCGGCCGGGGCGGGGGTCGTGGGCGGCAGGGTGGTGCCGGTCTCATTGAATTCCGGGAAGTCGCCCAACCGGCGCCATTGCTCGTCACCCGTGCGCTTGGCCTGGGAGTCGAGATTGGCGCGGCCATCACCCACCCAGGTCCGCACCTGTTGAAAGGTGGCCGGTCCATACTCTTTGCCGTCTCCGCCGATGATCGTGAACATGATGGCCTTAGCCTTGGAAGGGGCATGCCGGTCGTCAACCCTGACCGGCGGGTCGCAACCGGGATCGGTCGGGTGGGGGCGGACCTTGCGTCCGCCTGCGGTGGCAGGGTGACGGGCGCGCGCAAGGCGCGCCCCTACTGCTGAGGCCTACGATGGAGGGGAAGACCGGGGACCTACTCCCCGCGTTTGGCGCGGCTTTGCTCGCGGCCTTGTGCGGTAAGTTTCTTCCAGGACTGCCGGGCGACCCGCTCAAGACTGGCGTCGGCCTTGCGCGCGGCGAAGGCCTGTTCGCGCTGCAACTTCTGGAAACTGTGCCAGCGATCCGTATCGAGTTCACCCGAGTTGAGGGCCGCCAGCACGGCGCAGCCGGGTTCGCCGTTATGCCGGCAATCATGGAAGCGGCAATTTTGCGCGATGGCGCCGACGTCGGTGAAGGTGTCGTCCACCGCGGAGGTTTCGGTTTGCCAGAACTGCACTTCCCGCATGCCGGGGGTGTCGATCACCAGTGCGCCGGAGG
>JAIPJW010000033.1 GCA_021734075.1 Cephaloticoccus sp. | reverse complement strand
GGGATTCCGCTCCCCGCCTTGATCGTCGTTATGTTTTCGTTGGCGGGGAGCGGAATCCCCGCCCTACAACCCGTTCAGTTCACTCCGCCCAGGGATCGAACAGGACCTTGATCGCCTGCTTGTTTTTCAACAATTCCACCCCTTCAAGGTAACGCGTAAAGGGCAGCGTCCTCGAGACCAGCGGGGCCAGGTCGAGCTTGCCCTGGCGGATAAACTTGAGCGCTGTTTCCGCGGCGGGGCGATTGTGATCGCCATAGCCCATCAGGAGCAGGCCCGGTCCCCACAGGTGACGCATCGCAAAGGGCACTTCCTCGCGCAGCACACCGAAAATCGTCACGCAGCGTTTGGTGCGGTCCATGAGGAAACTGATCGAGATGGGCAGACCCGTGCAATCAATCGCGTCGTCGAGCGCCCGGTCATTGCCGCGGTTGGCCGGCCAGGTTTTGGCGTTGGGGGCGCAGGTGCGATCGGCGCCGAGTTTGCGCGCCAGGGCCCGGCGACTCGCCACCATGTCGATGCCGACGACTTCGCTCGCGCCGTGCGCCTTCGCCATCTGCACCGCGAGGAGTCCGGCCGGCCCGAGCCCCGCCACCCCGACACGCCGGCCCTTGATCCCACCGATCTTCGCCAGTTGCTGAAAGGACACTTCCACACACATCGCCAGCTCCAGGGCGGCGATTTGTTTCGCCGTCAGTTTCCGCGGGATTTCCAGCAAGGATTTTTCGGGAAACGCATTGTATTGCGCGTAAAATCCCGGGCGCGGCTGACCCGTGTCCTGCCAAGCGACCACGCGCATCCCGACCTTGAGTTTTTTCACACCCTTGCCCAGGGCCACGACTTCGCCCATCGCCTCGTGACCGGGCGCGCCGGGAATGTAGGGATACTTGAGGATCATGCCGGGGAACATCGGCACACCGCCGAGGATGTGCATGTCCCAGTGCGGACAGGTCGTCACACCGAGGACCTTGACGAGCACTTCACCCGCCGCGGGTTGGGGCAATGGCGCATCCTGCCAAACGGCATGGCCGGGTTTTTCAATCACGAGCGTTTTCATGGTCTTGGTCATGGGTAAGATTTCACCGCCGCGCGGCGGGCCAGTCGAGCACCACGCCGAGCACGGGTTCGCGTTTCGATTCAATCAAAGCCCATGCCTCGGCGGCCTGTTCGACTGGAAAACGATGCGTGATGCAGCCCAACGTGTTGAGCCGGCCCTCGGCAATCCACTGCATGGTTTTTTCGAGTCGAGGCAGGGTGGCGCCGGATACGAGATCAAAGGTCAGCTCGGAATTGCGAAACTGCTGCAGCGCCTGCAACAGGTCCACTTCCGCAGCCTTGGGATAAAAGCCCGCGATCACCATGTGACCGTTGCGTTCCATCAACGGCAGGTAGTCCGAGAGCACCCGATGACTGCCGGTCGTTTCCACCAGAATCTGCACGGGCCCCGGACCCAGCGCACGCACGGCGGCGACACCGTTGTCGGGCCCCGACAGAATTGTTTTCCCGAATTTCTCGAATCGTGCCAACCGGTCCGCATGGCGGCCGAGCATCACCACTTTCGCACCCTGACTGGCGAGGGTCTGTCCCGCCCACTGGCCGACGAGCCCGTCACCCGCCACCACTGCCACCTGACCCGCTTGCACCGTTGAGCGTGAACCGCAGTTGTAACCAACCTGGGTCAGCACCAGACCGCAAAATGCCACCGGGTCGATGCCCGGCGGCAACGGCATCAATCCGCCCTGGTCGCAGACCGAGGGCGACACGTGCCCGGCATACTTGTTGTCAAACATGCCGCAGACCTTGCTCATCATGGCGAAAACCCAGTCTCCGGGGGCAAAGCGGGTCACCGCTGCACCGACCTGCAGCACGCGACCGACCTTCTGATAACCCGCCACCATCGGAAACGGATCCGGATCACCCGGCAACCATGCCACATCGCCGGAAATGCGCTCTCCGCGCAGAAAGGAACCCTCCGTGCCGTTGCTGATCCAGGAGTGATGCAACTCCACCACCACATCCTCCGCACCCGGCTCGGGACATTCGATCTCGCGGTAGGCAACCTGGTTGCGGGCGGTAAAAACGACGGCGTGGCTTTTCATGGGATAATGCAAAGGGGTTCGACGTGCGGGTAGTCACCCGACCGGCGGTCGCATTGTCAAACTCCGGCGGGATTTATGTCAGCAACTTCTGCTCAGCTTATGCCCCGACCGGCTCGAAGCGCGCCGTGAAGTGCCGCAGCACTTTCGGAGCATGGGCGAACCGCAGTCCGCGGATCGTCTCCCGTTGCCGGTTGACGTGCAAAATCACCTCGCCGAGATAATCCACATGGCTCTGGGTGTAAACCCGCCGGGGGAAGGCGAGGCGCACCAACTCCATCGCAGCCGGCTTTTCGCTGCCATCCGGCTGGCGCCCAAACATGACCGAACCGATTTCCACCCCCCGGATGCCGCCTTCGATGTAAAGGGCGCAGGCCAGTGACCACGCGGGAAACTCGTGCACGGGGATATGCGGCAACATCGCCTTGGCATCGATATAAACCGCATGACCGCCCGTGGGCTGCACGATCGGCACCCCCGCCTTGGTCAGCACTTCGCCCAGATATTCGATCGAGCGAATCCGGTAGCGCAGATAATCCTCGTTGAGCGCCTCGTAGAATCCCACCGCCAGCGCCTCCAGGTCGTAGCCGGCCAAGCCACCGTAGGTCGGGAAACCCTCGGTCAGGATCAGATTGTTTTTCGCTGTCTCGGTCCACGCCTCGTCATTGAGCGCGAGAAATCCGCCGATGTTGCTCATGCCGTCCTTCTTGGCACTCATGGTCGCGCCGTCCGCACAGGCAAACATGGCCCGCGCGATTTCAATCGGGGTCAGGTCCGCCATGCCTTCCTCGCGTTGCTTGATGAACCAGGCATTTTCCGCAAACCGGCAGCAATCGAGGAACAACGGCACGCCATGCCGGCGGCAGATTTCGCGCGCACCGCGAATATTGGCCAATGCCACCGGCTGACCGCCGCCGGAATTGTTGGTGATGGTGATCATCGCCAGGGGCACCTTGCCGGGGTTTTCGGCGAGACATTTGGCCAATGCCTCCAGGTCGATGTTGCCCTTGAAAGGCGCGCGCAGGGCCGGCTGGCGACCCTCGGCCACCGGCAGGTCGAGTGCAATTGCCCCCTGCGCCTCGATGTTGGCCCGGGTCGTGTCAAAGTGCGTGTTGTTGGGCACGATGTCACCGGCCTTGAGCACCGACCCGAAAAGAATGCGCTCCGCCGCCCGGCCCTGGTGCGTGGGGATGATGTGCTTCAACCCGGTGATGTCGCGCACCGCCGCCTCAAAGCGGTAGAACGAATCGGCCCCGGCATAACTCTCGTCGCCCCGCATCATGCCCGCCCATTGGTATTTTGACATTGCCCCGGTGCCGGAGTCCGTGAGCAGGTCGATGATCACATCCTCGGCCCGCAGCAAAAACGGATTGTAACCGGCCGCCGCCAGCTTTGTGACCCGTTCCTCGCGCGTGGTGAAAGTGATCGGCTCGACCGACTTGATGCGAAAGGGCTCGATGATGGTTTTGAACAGCGGATTCATGATGGCGGTGATGTCACGTATTACATCGTTCCCCGATCCACGAGTCGAGCCACCCCCCGTAGCCCAAAAGCACCAAAAGTCTCCCTCAGCCCCCGCCAGTCCCACCAAACCCGGTGGGGACTGAGGCCTCAGGCCAGGGTGTGCAGACCGAGCAGGGCGGTCTCCACCCGGTCAAACACGGGCAGTCCCGCCGACCGGAAGACATCGCGGTAACTTTCGTAATCCGTGCCGGCATCCACCACCACGGCCACGGGCTTGTCATGGTGGTCGCGCAACTTCGCAAGCGCCATGGCAAAGGGGGCGGCGGCCGCGGGCGCGGTGTCCAGCAGCTTGGTGAAGGGCACGAGACCGATCACGAGCGCGCCGGCTTCGCCCAAGAGAATATCCGCCGCGGCCACAAACGCAGCCTCGTTCGCCATCGGCGTGAGATCAAGCGGCAGTTGCGGCGCCACCAGTCCGTCCAGCCTGTGTGCGGCCAGAACCGGTAACAGCGCCGCCTTGGCCGCCGGGGAAAGGACGGCCGCTTTCAGGCGCTCATCCGCCAACAGATCGCTGCCATTCACACTTTCAAAGCCGGCATTGGTCAGCAAGGCCACCGGACCGGGGGTCATGGCGGGCCACGCACCAAGCCATTCCAACGCCGCATCAAAGGCCGCGATCGATTGCGAAAACTTCACGCCCGCGCGGTGCAGCAACTCATACTCCAGTTCGTAATCACCGGCCATTGCACCGGTGTGGCTCGCCGCGGCGGCCTGTCCCGCCAGGGTGCGGCCGGCCCGGTGCATCAGGACCTGCACCCCCTGTTGGCGCAATTGGGCGGCGGCCTGGGCGGTCTCCAGCAAGTGCCCCGCACCAAAGCCTTCGACATATGCGGCCACGGCCTGGCACTTGGGATCATCCGCCAGGGCCCGCAAAAAATCAGGCAGGGCGGCATCCATCTGGTTGCCCAGAGCCACCCCCAAACTGAAGCGCAATTGCGGCGCGCGCGAACGGCGGCAAAGCAGGAACGCCCCACTCTGGCTGAGCAGCACCAACTCGCCGACGGAACGGATCGGCAATTTGAGTTTGTCCGCGGGAATAAAAGAGGTGTCGAGTTGGGTCGCCGGCACCCAATGACCGAGAAAATTGGGCCCGAGCACCACCGGGGTCCAGCGCCCTGCCGTCCGGGTCTCCTGCAACAACCGTGTCAATTGGGGTCCCAGTTCCTGCTGGTCCGCCCCGTCTCCGATTCCGCCGGACACCAAACCGACCACCCGGGCGCCGCCCCCCTGGTGGATGAGGTCGGTCAGGACTTGCGCCGCAATCGGCGCCGGCAAGGCCAGCAACAGCAAGTCCACCGGGGTCTTGCGCAGGGCCGACACATGCGGCACACAGGGGCAACCGAGTAGTTCGGTGAGTTCGGGTTTGATGAGCAGTATCCGCCCGGACAACGACGGGCAGCGTTGGAGATTCTCCAAAATCGTGCGGCCCACGCCACCGGGCTTTTCCGATATCCCGGCCAGCGCCACCCGGGAGGGCTGGCGCAATGCGGTGAGAAAATCTCCCGGCGGACCAAGTCGCACCGCCGGGGGAAAGCAATGCCGGCCCAAGGCATCCAAGGGGCACGGCTGACCTTCGGGATCGAGCACCACCGGATTCATCTCGAGCAGGTCAAGACCCTCGGCGTCGGCCAGCATGGCCAGTTGCCAGAGTTCGACAAAAAAATCACCGAGCTTTTGCTCTGTCGTCAGGGCACTCGTGCCCCGCAGCTGGCCCAGCCAGATACGGCCCAGCAAATGGCGCTTGAATTCCTCGAGGGCATCGAGCGGGTTGGTGACGGCCAGGGGCCAGCGCAGCGGCGGGGCCTGCTTGGCCAGGGCCTCCGCCTGCAGGCCACCAAAGCCACACAACACCACCCAGCCGGCCTCGCCCCGGGCCAGGGAAACAAAGCCCTCGGTGGGCAGGCCTTCCGTGCGGGCGATGGCAATCCTTTCACAAACCAAAGCATCGAGCCACCGGTGACCGGCGGCTTCCACGCGGGTGCGCATGGCGGTCGCGCTGGCCCCAATGGTGGTGGAATCGAAGGGCAGAAACTCGACGGCACCGATCTCGGATTTGTGCCAGAGGTTTTCCCCGAGCCCCTTCAAAACCACGGGCTCACCGGTCTTGAAAGGCAGTGTTTGCCCGATCACCCCATGCCGGGGCGGGCGAAATCCCGTGTGCGCGAGCAACGCATAGGCTTCGGCCTCCCCAATGAAGTTGCTTTCCACCGGTGTGTCGGAGGTGACGACCGGTTTCATGCCGGCACGGCGTTGCTTTCAACCGCCGCGCGCCCGGCCGCGAACGCCGCTTCATTAAGGGGCAACAGACTGGGCTTGTCCTTCAACACCTGGTGCAACGTCGTGATCACACTGTCGTCGGGCAGGAGTCCCAACGCCTCGTGCAATGCACCCAAGGCAACGACATTCTTCACCATGGGCCGGCCGAGGTCGGTCGCGATTTTGGTCAGCGGCAAGGCGAGAATGCGGCAATTTTTCGGCAGTTTGCCCGGAGCAGTAACGACGGTGCTGTCATAGAGAATCACCCCACCGGCCATCACCTTGTGGGCAAATTTTGCGAGGCTCGGCGCATTGAAGGCCACCAGCGCGTTGGGTTCGGGGGCGGCCGGGTTGAGCACTTCACGTTCGGCAATATGCACATCGGCATAGGAGGTGCCCCCGCGGCTTTCCGGGCCATAGCTCGGAATGGCGGTGGCGTCATACCCTTCACCAATGGCGGCGCGCGTCAGCAACAGGGCCGCGGTCTGCGCCCCGTCCCCCCCGGCCCCGGCAAACTTGATCGCGATGTCGCGCGAACCCAGATGGTCAGGCCAAGGCACCGTGGTGCGGGTGTTGGTTTCGTCCAACGGCTCGGCCCCGCTCAGGCCGAGCACGGCTTCCGGGGTAAAGACCGGGGCTTCACGCTTGAACCAGGGCTCGACGGTGAGGTCCTTCTTCACGCCGAGCGGAAACACGGGCGCCATCTTGGTCTTCACCCATTCCACCGCCTGTTGCGGCGACATTTTCAAGTGGGTGGGACATTCCGAAATGATCTCGACGAACGAATACCCGCGGCCCTCGATCTGGTTGGAGATCGCCTTCTTGATCGCCTTGCGCGCCTTGACCCGTTCGCGGGCGCTGTAGAGCGCGACGCGTTCCACATAGACCGGTCCGTCGAGGGAGGCGATGAGCTCGGCCATCTTAAGGGGCTGGCCCATGGACTCCACCCGACCGCTCGGACTCGTCGTGGTCTTCTGGCCCATCAACGAGGTGGGGGCGAGTTGGCCGCCGGTCATGCCGTAAATGGCGTTGTTGATGAAAATGACCGTGATCGGCAGGCCCATCTGCGCGATGGAAATGGTCTCGGCGAGTCCGATGGAGGCCAGGTCACCATCGCCCTGATAACTGATCACGACCGCTTCCGGATGCGCGAGCTTGTGACCCAGCGCGACCGCCGGGGCGCGGCCATGGGCCGCCTGTGAATTGCCCACATCGAAATAGTAATAGGCAAACACGGAACAACCCACGGGGCTGATCAGCACTGTGCGGTCCTGAATGCCGAGTTCGTAGATCGCCTCGGCCAGATCGCGATGCGCCACGCCGTGGCCGCAACCGGGGCAGTAGTGCGTGCTGTGCGCCTTGAGGCCCACGCCATGCGCGTGGCGACTGAAACGATCATAGAAAACACTCATAGCAACACCTCCTCAACCGACATCAGGTTGGCTGAAATTTCCGCCTGGGATGGCAGCACCCCACCACACCGCCGCACCGATTCGATCGGCGGGGGCATGATGCCGGCATGACTGAGCGCGAGCCGGAGTTCGTCCTCCAACTGGCCCGGTCCGGCTTCCACCACGACGATGCGTTGCACGCCGGGCAGCACATCGAGGAGGGAGGAAATCGGGAACGGCCACAGCGTGATAGGCCGGAAGAGGCCGGCCTTCACGCCTTCGGTCCGGGCGGCCTCGACCGCGCCCTTGGCCATGCGAGCCGGCGTGTTGCACGCAATCACCAGCACCTCCGCGTCAGTGCAACGATAGCACTCCACGCGCTGCTCGCACGTGGCGATGGCCGCATATTTCCGGTTCAAATGTTCATTGTGCGTTTCCAGGTCGGCCTCGGCCAGCGCGATGGAACTGATGAGATTGTGCCGGTGCTTCCGGTCACCCCAGACCGCCCAGGCGGGCAGGCCGGGTCGCGACATGGTGGCGGGGAGGCGCACCGTGCCGGTCATCTGGCCCAGGTAGCCGTCGCCGAGCACGATCACCGGGTTGCGATAACGGAAGGACAGGGCAAAGGCCTCGCGCGTAAGATCGAGCATCTCCTGCGGCGTGCTGGGCGCGAGCACGATGGCCTTGGTGTTGCCGTGGCCGAGACCGCGGCAGGCCATTTTGATGTCGGCCTGTTCGGGCGCGATATTCCCCAGACCGGGGCCGCCCCGCATAATGTTGACGAACACGCCCGGAACCTCCGCCCCGATCATGTAACTGATGCCCTCGAGCATGAGACTGAAACCCGGACTGCTCGTGAAGGTCATCACCGGCAGGCCGGCGCCGCCGGTGCCATACATCATGTTGACCGCCGCGACTTCGCTGACCGCCTGCACGAAGGCACCATTGAGTTTGGGCAAAATCTTGGCCATCAGTTCGGCCCCCTCGGTGCTCGGCGTGATCGGATAACCGTAGACATGCCGGCAACCGGCCAGCAGCGCGCCGATGGCGGAAGCATAGGTGCCCTTGAGCACCATCGTCTCGCAGAGTGGCAGGGCAATGGAGTCCTCGGGCAGATCACCCTCGGAGTTGATCGGCACGCAGCGCTCGCCAAAAAGCTTGGCCGGATCCTCCAACACAAAATCACTGTCCGGATCCGTGCGGTCGGTCTCGAGCCGGATGCCGTAGGGTTCGGGACAGGCCTGCATGCAGAGCGTGCAGCCGTTGCAGTTTTCCAGGTTCATCTCAACCGGCACGAGGCCGGTGGCGGGATTGATCTCCGTGCCGGGCGTGATGCAATCACGCGGACAGGCTTCTATGCAGCGCAGACAACCCTTGCAGTATTGGGCATCGAGGAATGGTTTGGGGCGGATGGGGGCAGACATGGCAATGGACCGGTTGGATCCGGTTGGGTTGCCCTCATCTTAGTCCTAATCACCGGCATCACTGCGCATAACTTGCCAAAAACTGCGCAAGGGTTGAAACACTCGTTTACGCCAAAAGGCCTAGGGGTTTTGGCACGCGATTTTACGAGCTAAAAACTCACTTTATTGCCGTGCGGATTTCCTCGAGGGCCGCGGGGTTGTCCACGCTCGTGAGATCCCCGGCGGGTTGCCCGCTGTAGACCCGCAGAATCATGCCACGCAGGATTTTCCCACTGCGGGTTTTGGGTAGCGCCGCGACCACGTGGACCGCCTTCGGGGCGAGTGGCTTGCCCATTTGCTTCGTCACGTGCGCGACCAATTCCGCGGTCTCAACCGACGCCCCGGGTTTCAACACCACAAAGCAAACCAGCACCTGCCCCTTCAAGTCGTCGGGCGCCCCGATCGTCGCGGCTTCACTAACCGCGGGATGCGAAGTCAGCACGCCCTCGACCTCGGCGGGGCCGACGCGCTTGCCCGCGACCTTGATCGTATCGTCACTGCGGCCGAGCACGAACCAGGAGCCGTCCGCATCCTCCCGCGCCCAGTCGCCGTGATACCACACTGCGGGCCAACGGCTGAAATAGGTTTCGAGATAGCGCGCATCATCGTGCAGAAAACTTTTGGTCATCGAGGGGGCGGGTTGCCGGCAGACGAGATGCCCCACGGCACCCTGCGCGGCAAGTTCACCCTCATCGTTCATCGTCACCACATCCATGCCGAGCGCCGGGGCCCCGAGGGAACAGGGCCGCAGCGGCGTGAGCGGCGTGCACGAAAGCAGGCAACCGAGCAACTCGGTGCCTCCCGAGATATTGATGATCGGGCAACGTCCCCCGCCCACATGCTCGAAAAACCAACGGTAGCTCGTCTCGTCCCACGGTTCCCCCGTCGAACCCAGCATGCGCAAACTCGACAGGTCGTGTCCCTGCGGTCCCCGGCCCGCGGTCACGCGCATGAACATGCGCACCAGGGTCGGCGAGGCACAGAAAGTCACGACCTGCAAACGCGCCAAGGTGCGCCACAGCCGGTCGCTGTCGGGAAAGTCCGGTGCGCCATCGAACAGCACGATCGGCGTGCGATAAAACAGACAGCCGATGATTTCCCACGGCCCCATCATCCAGCCGATGTCGGTGAACCAGAAGAACGGCTCGCCCGGCTGCACGTTGAAGGCATAGCGCAGCTCCTTGCCCGGCTGCGCCAGACAGCCGGCGTGCGTGTGCACGGTGCCCTTGGGCCGGCCGGTGGTGCCGCTGGTGTAGATGATCATCGCCGCTTCCTCCGCCGCGGTTTGCACCCCGGCGTAAGGCGTGCCGTAACCGCCACTGTAAACAAAATCCGGCCACGCCGGGGTATCAAACATCAGCACGTGATTGATGCTGGGCACCTGGGCCGCGGCGGCGCGGGCAATGTCCCCGGTCATCACGGTTTTGCCGCGCCGGTGCAGGTGTTCGACCGCAAAGAGAAATTTCGCCTCGCAGGAGGCGAGACGCTCCACGACCGCTGCTTCACCATAACCGCAGAAGATCGGCACAAAGCGCGCCCCGATCTTGAATGTCGCCAGCATGATCTCGACCGTTTGCACACACATCGGCGCATACAGCCCCACGCTGTCCCCGCGCCCGACACCCAACTCCGTCAATTTGCGGCAGCAGGCGTCGATGGTTTTCTTGAGCTGGGCAAAGGTGAACTTTCCGCGCGACTCCGGCGCGTCGGAATCAGCCTCGTAATAAAGCGCGATCTCATCGCCGTGACCGTCGCGCACATGTCGGTCGATGCAGTTGTGGGTGATGTTCGCCTCACCGCCGACAAACCATTTCGTCCACGCAAACCCGCGCGAATCATCCTTCACCTGAGTGTAAGGTTTGGCCCATTCGATCCCGCAATCCTTGACCGCCGCATCCCAGAACTTCGCCGTGTCCCGCACCGACCAGGCGTGCAGCTCCGCCGGAGTGGCGCAGTGCTGCGCCCGCATGAATTTCGCCAGATGCGACTCACGCGTCCAAGCGTGGTCATCGGGCTGCCAGAGGTATTTTTTAGGGGAACTCATGACCACGGATTACACTGATTTCACGGATACAATTTATCGAACAATCCGCTTCCAGCGTAAATCGGAGTGTTTGAAATTGAGAAGTAACGCAACCTGAAGGCCTGTAATATTCAGACAGCCAATCATCTGGGCAATATGGGCGTCGTTAAATTCGGTCGCTACTTTTGGGTCCGCAATCACGGCATTGTCCACGATCATATCCGGAATCAATGTTCCTATTTCAACGTCATCATAATTCACGGAGTAAGCCTTCTGCTGGTCCACCTTGTGCCCTCGTTTCTTCAATTCAATTATCAGTGCACGCTCATAAAGTTTCTCATCCAAACCCGGTTTCAGGGTATTTAGCACCACCATTGCACCACCGATAATATCCTCTGTTACCTCGCGGTGAAGCATGTCGATATCAGTGCTATCCGTGTGATCAGTGGTTAAGAATTCAAACCATCTCCACGCAGGCGGCCAGGCCTTCGCCACCGCCGATGCAGATGGCGGCCACCCCGCGCTTGAGGCCACGGGCCTTGAGGGCCGCGATCAAGGTGACAATGATCCGCGCCCCGGAACAGCCGATGGGATGACCGAGTGAAATCGCGCCGCCGTCCACGTTGACCTTGTCGTGCGCCACACCCATTTCGCGCATGAAGGCCATGGGGACAACCGCGAAGGCCTCATTGACCTCCCACAGATCCACGTCGGCCACCTGCCAACCCGCTGAGGTCAGGGCGTGTTTTGCGGCCTGCACGGGCGCCGTGGTAAACCACACCGGGTCCTGCGCATGCCCGCCAAAAGCCACCACGCGGGCGATGGGCTTCAGATTGTGACGTTGGGCGGCCTCGAGTGGGGCCAGCACGAGGGCGGCAGCGCCGTCATTGATGGAAGAGGCATTGGCCGGGGTGATGGTGCCGTCCTTTTGGAAGGCCGGTTTCAGTTGCGGCACCTTGTCGTAGTTCACCTTGGCCGGACCCTCGTCGAGTTCGATCCTGGTCACATTGCCCTTGCGGTCCTTGATTTCCACCGGGGTGATTTCGGCCGCGAAACGGCCGCTCTTCTGCGCCGCGTTGGCGCGTTGAAATGAAGCGATGGCGTAGGCATCCTGTTCCTCACGGGTAAAATTGTATTTGGCGGCACACTGCTCCGCGCAATTGCCCATGTGGATGTCGCTGTAGGGATCCCACAACCCGTCGACGATCAATGAATCAATGACCTGTTGGTGGCCGATACGATAACCGTCGCGTGCCTTGGGCAGCAGATAGGGCGCCTGCGACATGTTTTCCATCCCACCAGCGACCACAAATTCCCCCATGCCGGTGGCCAGCATCTGCGAGCTCTGCATGACGGCCTGCAGACCGGAGCCGCAAACCTTGTGAATCGTCACCGCGCGCGCCGAGGAGGGCAGACCAGCGTAGATTGCTGCCTGTCGCGCCGGGGCCTGGCCCTGGCCCGCTTGCAGCACATTGCCCATCAGCACATCGGTGACATGCTCGGGTGAGACTCCGGCTTCCACCAATGCCCCCATGATGGCGGTGGCCCCAAGTCGTGACGCCGGGGTGGCGGCAAGTCCGCCTTGAAAATTACCAATGGGGGTGCGAGTGGCAGCGAGTATGACGATGTCTTTCATGGGGTTGGGGTGTAGAGTCTCTTTCGCTTTATTCTTTCTCGTAATCTTTATCCACCAAGGTTCGCGCTGATCGGAGAATGATTAAGATAAAGAGGAAAGAAGAAAGATTGGTTTAGTCGGGGCGTTCCATGGTGAACAGATCGCGGGTGGTGGTGTATTCCTCGCCCCCCATGCGTCCAATCAGGTCGAGCTTGATCGGATCGGGTTTGCCGTCGGGGCTCAGCATGGCGTCGGCCACGTGCACCGTCAGGATGCGACCGAAGACGACATTGGCCGCCAGGGGGCCCGCGCCAAAATGCACAATGCGGTCGAGCGAGCATTCGAAGGAAACCGGGGCGGCGGCAACCCGGGGCGGACGCACCGTGGTGGCGGGCGTGCTGGCGATGCCAAATTTTTCAAATTCACTGTCGCCGTGCGGCAGCAGGGCGGCCGTCTGACTCATCTGCAGGCCGAGGTCATGTGAAACCAGATTCACCACGAATTCCGGCACCGCCTCGATGTTGCGAATGGTATCCTTCTTTTCACCCTGCCGGTTGTTGACCGGCACAAACATGAGCGTGGGCGGGTTGGCACACACGCCCTGAAAAAACGAATACGGCGCAAGATTGGTTCTCCCGTCGACCGAGATCGTCGAGACCCAGGCGATGGGTCGCGGCATGATCGTGGAGATCATCCACAAATAGGCGTCGCGGGGTGAAGTGGTGGTGAAGTCGAGTAGCATGTTGTCAGGAGTGAGTGGAAGGTGGCGAATCGCGGCGGGGACGCAAACCCTGGTCTGCCCGCCAATCCCTGCTCGATGGCCGCTATTATGCGCATCAACCGAGCCAACTCAGCGGATAATTGGGATCATCGAGGGCGAGAGCCTGCGCGGTCAGTTCCAAGGGATATTGCGTGTCAAACATCACCGCAAGTTCCTCGGTGCGGACCGCGTCCATGGCGGCGAGGGTCGTGCCGGGGTGCGGCCCGTGCGGAATCCCCTGCGGGTGCAGGGTGAACGAGCCGGGCTCGATCCCCTTGCGGGAACCAAAATTGCCCCGCACGTAAAACAGCACCTCGTCGGCCTCGGTGTTGTCGTGCGACCAGGGCACCTTGACCGCCTCGGGGTGATGATCGAGCCAGCGCGGGGCAAAGGTGCAGATTACGTAGCCCTTGATTTCAAAGGTCTGGTGGATCGGCGGCGGCAAATGCACCGTGCCCGTGATCGGTTCAAAATCATTCGCGCTGAAGGTGTAGGGATACAACTGCCCGTCCCAGCCCACGACGTCGAAGGGATGGCTCGCGAGCACGTTGCGCGTGAAACGGTTCCGATCCTTCAGCAACACGGCAAAATCGCCCTCGGTTTCATCCGGCACGAGTTCGGTGGGGCCGTGAAAGTCTCGCTCGCTGTAGGGCGCCCCGAGCCGGATCTGACCCTCGGGGTGCAGGTATCGTGCCGGGATGCGCACGGGATGCGCGGATTCGAGAATCAGGTAGTCCTCCTGCGCAATGTCGTCGGGCACGAGGCGGTAAATGGTGCCGCGGGGAATGACAATGTAGTCGTCCTGCGCGTAGCGCAGCCGGCCAAAGTTGCTCTCGAGCCAGCCGCCGCCCGACCAGACAAAGATCACATCATCGCTCTGCCCGTTGCGGTAAAAGTCATAGCCCGACGCCATGGTGGTGGCCGGGCGGCAGCGACAGCAGGTGATGTCGGCATTATACATCAACGGCACCCGGCCGGTGTAGGGATCGCCGGCGCGCGGAATTTGCGCGGACTTGAGATGGTGATGCCGCAACGGGGTCGGCGCGGCGGGCTGCAGGCTCCACTCCGAAAACAGCTCAACCTGCTTCACCCGCGTCGGCGGTTTCTGGTGGTAGAGAATGCTGTAGGCGCGATCAAAACCCTCGGTGGTAATGACATGTTCGTAATGCAGGCCCTCGCCCTTGTAGCTCACCGCCGGATCCCGGGGAAACCGGAGGTGATGTTTGCGGGGAATCTCACCGAGCTTGAGGTAGTGCGGCATGGGAGTGGGTAGTAGCGGGTGGTGATTAGTGGGTAGGGAGTAGTCGGGCGAAGTTAGATCGGGTGGTGAGAGTGAAACGGTGGCGGCGATAAAATTACCCCAAGAATGGTCGGAGGGGGGAGATGGTTTCTACTCGTTGCTCACTACACGCTACCAAGCTCACAGTGACCCGCGCTTGGCCTGTTCGCGTTCAATCGCCTCGAACAGGGCGCGGAAGTTGCCCTCGCCAAAGCCCATGGCGCGACCGCGGCGCTGGATGACCTCAAAGAACAGGGTGGGCCGGGTAAAAACGCACTTGGTGAAGAGCTGCAACAGGTAGCCGTCGTGATCGCGGTCCGCGAGTATCTTGAGCCGCTTGAGTTCCGCCTTGTCCTCCTCGATCTCGCCGATGCGCTGCTCAAACTCCTCATCGTAATAGGTGTCGGGCACATCGAGAAAATCCTGCCCCATGCGCCGCATCTCGGCAATCGTCTTCATGATGTCGGGAGTGAGCAGGGCAATGTGTTGCACGCCCGGACCCTGGTATTGATCGAGAAATTCCTGGATCTGCGAATTGGCCGACGATGGCTCGTTGATCGGCATCTTCACCCAGCCGTCGGTCGGACTCATGACCTTGGACATGAGGGCGCTGCGGCCCGTGTTGATGTCAAAATGCATGTAGAGATCGAAGCCAAACACGTCCTCGTAGAACTTAACCCACTCCTCCATGTGCTCCACGTTGGCGACCACGTGGTCGATCATCGCGAAGTGGATGTCGCCATCCTCCACCACGCCGGGGACGGACTGGTAACCCGGGGCAAACCCCGTGTGAGGCTTGCGCTCGACGAAGGTGTGGATCGTGTCGCCATAGACGGCAATGGATGCGCCGTTGAACTCGGCATGCTCGTCGAGGGCGCGCACTTGCCTGGCGCCGCGCCGCACCGCCTCGTCGATGGCGTGGCGGGCATCATTCACCCTGAACGCCACGTCGCGCACCCCGCAGCCATGTTTTTCCAGGTGCCAGTGCATGAAGTCCGCCTCGGGGCCGCGCCCCTGCGGCTCGGCGATGATAAAATTGATGCGGCCCTGCCCCACCACAAAGGCGCGCCGGCCCTTCACCCCGGTGGATTCATCCGCATAGAAGCGCTTGGCCATGCCATATTTACCAATGAAGAAGTCGGCCCACTGGTCCACGTTATCAACGATGAACTCGATGTGATCCACGCCCCGCAACCCGAGGGGATTGGCGGTGGTTTTTCGGTCGGTGGGTTTCGCAAAAAAAGTCGTGCTCATAGGGATAAAACGGGCGGGTTCAGGGGGGTGACCGTTGGTCGACGGTGGCGGGGTTAACCTCAATCTACTCCGGGGGGAATTTCCGGTCCATAAGCCAAACGGCGTAAACGGACAGCTTGTGCTCGGGCCATAACTCGCTTTACTGCCCCCATGTCGCGACACCCCACCCCGCTTAGCCCCGAGGACGCCACGCAAAGAATCACCCATTTTGAGATCATGCTGGAGGAAGTTCCGGTCGGTCTGCTCCTGCTGGATTGGGAATTGCATCCGCTGTGGTTCAACCACGAAGCCGCCATCGCCTGTGCCGTGTGGAATCACGGCGAACGCAATGCCGCGGCCATGCGGGTGCGCAATGAATTTGCCCTGCCCGCAGTCTTGGCCGAAGCCTGCCGCACCATGCAGGCCGAGCAATCGCCCCACGAATTACCGGCTCACCCCCAGGTCGTTAGTGACCATACCCGTGGCTTGCATGCCCGCATCAAGGTGCATGCCCCAGGCAAGCCCGATCAGCCCATGGCCTTTCATATCCAGCTCGACTATCGTCGACCGCGGGGCGACCGGCACCGACAATTGTCCCCCGGGGCCGTGGCCCTGCTGGCCCGCCTGACCGAGCGCGAACGCGAGGTTGCCATGCGGGTGCGGGAAGGCCTGCGCACCGCCGAGATCGCCACCGAGCTGCGCCGCAGCCCCCTCACGATCAAAACGCAGCTGGCCTCTGTCTTTGCCAAACTGGGCGTGCGGGGTCGCACCCGGGTCGCCGCTTTACTTAATCGTTGATATAGTCGGTGGATCGGTTGCTATAGTGCCCATATTATACAACCCAACTTTGTTCCGCTAACACTGGCACCATGGCTCATATTCTTGTAATCGATGATGATGATATGATTCGGGATTTGCTGGAAGCCGTGTTACTGGCCGCGGGGCATCAAGTCACTACCGCCGACAACGGCAAAACCGGCATGGCCCAATTCAAGGCCAATCCGGCCGATCTCGTGATCACCGACATGGTCATGCCCGAACAGGAAGGCGTGGAAACCATCATCCTGCTGCGGCAAAAATACCCCAAGCTCAGCATTATCGCCATGTCCGGTGGGGGCCCCCGGGCCGACACCTATCTGGATATATGCAAAAAACTCGGCATCCGCCAAACCCTGCACAAACCCTTCTCGGTTGATGAACTGCACGCCGTGGTGCAGGCGGAACTCGCCGACCAAGCCGCCGCTTCAGCCTAGACAGGTGTCAGCCAAACGCTCCCGCGACCGTTCATCCTGAAATGGCTCGTCGGTGGTGGCGGTCGGCTCTTACGCTGCGTCCTTCTTATGAACCAGCGCCGAATGGTCGGCCATTCACCAAACTTCCCCGCCATGTCCTACTCCCCTCGTCTGCTGTTCGCGGCCCTCGCATGGGCCGCACCCCTGTTTGCCACGCCCGGTTTGTCCGATTTGCCGCCCCGGATCGTCGCCCCGACCGACAAGGCGGAGTTCCGTCATTTCACCTTGGACAACGGCCTGAAAGTCCTCCTCGTCTCCGATCCCAAGTTCAACAAGTCGGGCGCGTCCCTCGTCGTCGCCACGGGCCAGATCGACGATCCCTTCGACATGGTCGGGCTCGCCCACTTCACCGAGCACATGCTGTTTCTCGGCACGGAGAAATATCCCGATGTCGCCAGCTACTCCGCTTTCATCAGCCAAAACGGCGGGGGTCGCAACGCCTACACCACGACCGATCACACCAATTATCAGTTCCAAGTGCGGCACGAGGCTTTCCCGGAGGCCCTGGACCGTTTCGCCCAATTCTTCATCGCCCCGCTGATCAATGCCGATTTCACCGCCCGGGAGGTCAACGCCGTGAACAACGAGGCGATGCGGCATGTGCGAATTTGAATACCTACCGAACCAACATCTGGACCGCGCCCCCGCGGTCACGTGGGCGGAAACCCGTGATTTTGGCCGGAATTTTTTTGCCCGCGGTAAGATCGAAGCCGTGGTGCACGGCCATATGACCGCCGATGCCGCCGTGGTTGCCGCCCGTGGTTTTGCCGCCGCCATCAAGGCACAACCCGCCACCGAAACTGATTTGCTGCGCCGCGATCACCTCGCCCTGGCCGCCGGGTCCATGGTGGTCGACGCCCAAAAAATCGCCGGGGCCAACTCAGCCATTTGGGAACTCTATCTGCTGCCCGAGGAAACTCCGCAACTCCGGGCGGCCGCGGCGGTATTGGGCAAGTTCATCTCCGAACCCTTCTACACCGAGCTGCGCACCCGCCAGCAACTCGGCTATATTGTCGGCTCGGGGGCCTCGTCTTCCCTGCGGCAATATCTGCAAATGTTCGTGATCCAATCGAGCGCTTACAGCCCGGACGAGCTACGCCAACGCGCCGATACCTACCTGGCCACCTTGCCTGAGTAAATCGGTGCCCTGACCGATGAAAAATTCGCCACGCTCGTCGCCGGCGTGCGCTCCAATTTTGAGGAAAAACCCAAGAGCATCGCGGAGAAAGCCACCCGGATGTTCGCGCTCGGATTTGACCATGACCGGGACTGGGAACGTCAAGCCGAGTCCCTCGCCGCCCTGGACCAACTGACCAAGGCCGACGTGTCCGCGCTGTTGCAAACGGTCCTGGCACCCGCAACGGCGCGCCGCATTGTCGTGCTGCTCGCGGGGGTGCCCCATGCGCCCAGCACGGCCACTTCCACCTTCACCGATCGCGACCGCTGGAAGGCCACGCAGACTTACGAGTAATTCGAACATCCCTGAAGAAATGGACTCGTAGGGCGCGACCTTGGTCGCGCCGAGGCTGCACCAAGGTGCAGCCCTACATTTTTTCATAGTCCACATCACTGGGAGTTGTGATAACTCCCCTCAGACTGGCCGCGCCACGATGTGGTGCCGCAGGGTGCCGAGGCGCTCAATCTCCAATTCGACCACATCACCGGGCTTGAGCCAGCCACCGGTGTTCTCGGGTCCGAGTTCGAGCATGCAGCCCGTGCCCACCGTGCCGGTGCCGATCAGGTCGCCGGGATAGAGTTCAACATCGCGTGAGGCCTGCGCGATGAGTTGCGGGATGGAATAGTGCAGACTCGAAGTATTGCCGCGAGACAACTCGCGGCCATTGACCCGGGCGCTCATCGCCAGGTCGAGCGTCTCGCCCGCGATGCGATCGGTGAACTCATCCCGCGTCACCAGCCAAGGACCGAGCCCGCTGGCAAAGTCCTTGGCCTTCGCCGGACCCAGACCGACCGTGACTTCCTTGCGTTGTATATCACGCGCACTGAAATCGTTGAGAATGGTGAATCCCGCCACGTGTTCCCAGGCCCGGTCGGGCCCAATGTCGCGCCCCGCCCGACCCATGATGACCCCCAACTCCAATTCGTAATCGAGCTCCCTCGAACCTTCGGGCGCATGCACCTTGTCGTTGTGCCCCACCAGGGCATGCGGATTGGAAAAATAAAAAACAGGCATTTCATACCAGGCCGGCGCCATTTCCAGTCCACGCTTGGCCCGACAAGTCTTCACGTGCTGCTCAAAGGCATAAAAATCGCGAAAGGTTGGAGGTTGCACGACCGGGGACATGAACTGGAATTCGCTCTCGTGATAACGCGGGCCCGTCCATTTTTTCAACCGTTCGGCGCAGCGCACCCCGTGGGTTTGCAGCCACGGCAGGCTGTCCTCCATCCGCAGACTGGTGCGACCCATCAGGCCGGCCAGTTCCACCCAGGCTCCGTCGGTAGCGGCCGCAACCACCACGGGTTCAACACTGGCGTGAGGCATGATGGTAGCGAGGCGCATGGCTTTCTGGGTCCCGATTTAGGCGGACCGTAGGGCCGTGGTCGAATCTTTCCGTGTTCGACCCCGATTCCACCTCAAATAAACAGGGCGTGCACAAGGCACGCCCCTACACCGGACGGGGTGGGTTGCGCTCGGCCCTCGCTCAAGACCCGGCCGCGCGCTGAAATTTCTTGTCCGAAAACCCATGGCTGCAAATCTACCTCGAACCCACTGCTTTTAAGTGCATGAATACCCGAAGGTGATGATCGAATCCAGTAATCCAGCCCATCGGGTGAACCCTCGCGCTTTCCTGCGGCGTGGTTTTACCTTGGTCGAGGTGATGATGGCCGCGGTCATACTGACCATCGGGTTTGGCGCGATGATCCAGGCGATGATCACCGGGTCCGAGATTCTAGCCAACGCCCGCCGGCAGACCCTGGCCACCCAGCTGCTGACCCATGAAATCGAGAAACTGCGCTTTAGTGATTGGACGACCATCAACGCGCTGCCCAGTGGCCCCACGACCATCATGGACTCCGCGAACAGCGTCTGGCCGACCGACGACAACTATGCGAACTTGACCGGCAGCATAGCCCACTCGACGTTCCAAAATGCCATCACCGCCTCAAGCGCTTCCTATATAGTCACCCGTTCGGTATCCACCGTGGATACCGAATTAAGGGAAGTCACCTTCACGGTCACCTGGGCCGTGCGTTCCAGCGGACAAAACGCCGCCCGCACCTACACCCGGATCAACTCGGCCTATTTCGCCAAATACGGGTTGAGTCTCACTTACCAACGCTCGTGATGCCATCGTCCATCAAGTCGCAGCGTGGCTTTACCATCGTCGAACTGATTATCGGCGCGACCCTCAGCCTGATGATCATGGGAGTTGTCCTTTCCAGCTACGTCTTTCTGGCCCGGCATTTCGTGCGCTCCATCGGCATCAGCACCGCAGCCGAACCCACGCTGGAGGTGCAGGCGCGCCGCACCCTGCAATACTTCACCCAAGACGTGGCCATGGCCAGTGCCATCACTGCGCCCACCACCCCCGTCTCTGCCACCTTGTCGAACAAGGTCACCCTCACCATACCCAACACCTCCGGCACGACCACCGTAACCTATTACTACGACAGCTCGGCCCAGACGCTGACGCGACAGGTTACGGGGCAAAGTGCCCGCACGTTGCACCGCCGGCTGCTGACCTGTGTCTTCACCTATTATGATGCCTCGGGCAATCCCTACAGCAGCTTCAGCGGCTACACTAAAGGCATCAAACAGATCTCACTCAGTTTCACCGCGCAAACCGGCAATGCCTCCAACGGCACGATGACCCCGGTCTATGTGAACGCCTCCCCGCGGCTGCTGCTGCGCAACCTGCCCAACCTGCAATGATGCTGCGCACAGGCCAATATTCCCGGGGTTCAGTGGCGCTGATGACGCTTTGCTTTCTCGCGGCCCTGGGCATCGGGCTGGCCGGCTACCTCGCGGTGGCCAAGCAGGCGATGACCCTCAGCAACCGCAACTACCAAGGCACCGTCAGTCGGCAACTCGCCGAGATGGGTCTGGAACGCGCATTGTGGTCCATCAACCGCAATGACTGGACCAACTGGACCCTCAGTGGCACCACGGCCACCCGCACCATCAGTTTCGCCAACTCCAAATATGGGGCCATCGGCACGACGGGAACCATCAAGCTGCGGATCGACAACTACGATGCCTTCGTGAAGGACGCGGCGTGGAGTTCATCCGAAAGCTACAGTGCGGGTGATGTCGTCGGCTACAGTGGCATCTGGTATCGTTGCGTATCAGCACACTCCAACAAGACGCCTTCAGCCACCTCCACCTATTGGGTCAACGACAAGTCAACATTAACCAACACATGGGCCCTGGGCGTCGACTACACCGTGGGTGACATGGCCTATGATGGCGGCAATTGGTATAGCTGCATTCAGGACCACACCAGCAGTGCGAGCATCCTCACAACGGACACCGATTACTGGAAGGTCATCCCCTACATCACCCAGAATCCCACCCTTTATTACAGCACGGATTCCCTGGTCAATTGGTATGGCACTTGGTATCGGTGGACGGGTTCGAGCTGGCAATCGAATCCCCCTATTTCCTGGGTGTGGACACAGAATACAGATTATGCTGTGGGAGACGTTGTGTGCTACAGTAATGGGACTTGGTATGTCTGTAAAGTCGCTCACAACAGTGGCAGCGGAGGAAGTCCACCAATTATATATCCCACCGACTCATCGAAATGGAACACGTCTTCAACCTCCGCAGACGAAACCGGGGCCAACGCCGCCTGGCTGTCCTACACCAATTACAAGCTGGGGGATGTGGTCTATCGCAGTGGTTCGTGGTATCGTTGTATTCTCGCCCACAACAGCGGAGGGTCGTTCAGCACGACCAATTGGAGCACCAACCCGCGCCAAACCCTGAACTGGATGCAAAACAAAACCTACGCCACCAACAGCGTCGTCTTCTATCAGGGCACCTGGTATCGCAACACCAGCAGCACGAGCAATGTGCCCCCGGCATCCCCCTGGCGCACGGCCGCGTCCTATACCCCGTGGAATTCCTCCACCTACTATTCCAGCGGCAGCTACGTGAGCTATGCCAATGTCTGGTATAAATGCATCGCCGGTCATTCCGGCCAGTCCCCCAACAATTCCACTTATTGGCAGGCGCAGGGCGCGCCGGTGATCTACGCCGAAGGCCAGGCGGCCATCCCCAACGGCGACACCATCAAAACCCAACTCCGGGCGGTTGTGGCGGCAGCCCCGCTTTTCCCCAACGCCGCCGCGGCTCAAACCCTCACCTTTGGCACCGGCGCCACCGTGGACAGTTACAATCCAGACACGGGCACCTATGCTTCGCAAGTGGGCACGAGCACCAACGACCAGGCTGTGCTGGCAGGCAGCACAGCGGTCGTAATCAATAACGCCGCTGTCAAAGGCTACCTGGCCGCGCCTTCTGCCGGCACATCGCCCTATTCTCCATTGGTATCCTACGCCAACAGCGCCAGCGTGACAAATTACGCAGGCGCAGTCTCGGTGCCTTCCGGTTCAGCCTCCAACGTGGATTTGGCGCGGATCAGTCGCAGCCCCTATATCCCGCAGTTTGAAACCCTGTCTCCCTCCGGTGGTCAGGACATCTCCCTCTATACCTATCCCATAAAACTAGGCACCGCCGGGGCTGCAACACCCACGGTGTATTACGACACCGGGGGGATAAGTCTGAATTCTGCAATCGAACAAATTACCATTAATGGTCCCGTGATTTTGAAAGTCGCGTCGAACTTTCGCATCAAAACCCATCCCTCGGCAAAACTAACCATCACCCCGACTGGTTCGTTATTGATGCATGTCGGACGCGATTTTGAGATAGACAACATCGCGGGTGGTATCGACAACCAAACCTTAGATCCAAAGAAATGCGTCATATTGATTTCGGATAGTAGCGGCTCAGGACCCTTCCAATACTCCTATACTATCCAGAATTTCTATGGCGTCATCTATCTACCCAACAACAGCACTACTTTCACTGTTGGGAACTCGGTAAATTTTTTCGGTGCCATTTACGCCCAAAACCTCACCTTCGGCGACAACGTGCAACTCCACTACGACACATCGTTGCGCACCTATGAGATACCGGGCGCGGACGCACCCGGTGTCATCACCGACTGGCGTGAGTTGACCATCACCACGGAACGGGCTTCGCTTTAACCCCACCTTGGGCTCCGCCACAAGCCCACTGCCCACCGGGCAATTTCCGCCCGGCAGGGCAATGCCACCTTGATGAGGTCAACTGCCTCTCGCTCCGCACAATGCAATTGTCCGGCAAAGACTGGGCTTGGAAGCCACCATAAAATGAGATTGCATCACAATCAGTTAACTGGGGACAGAATAGGCTGGCCACCGGTCAGGACCTGGTAATTGGGTTAGGCTTATAATTATCACTTTTTCATATATTCTCCTTTGTCTGCCATGCCTGAGAGCCCACCCGTTCAAGCATCGCGTGTTCCGTGAAATTCCCCTCCTTTAACTTTTCCAATCTGACCAGCACCGGGGTGCTGTTCAATCTGACGGACAATCGTCTCCGGCTGTCCCGCCTGCAATTGGACGAGGCGCCCGTGATGATGGACTGCATGACGGAGCTGCTTCCGGATGACGAAGCCGGCATCAAGCAGTGGCTGGAGAACAATTCGCTCGAGAAGGACCGGCAGGGGCGCCTGGCCACGTATTGCGGATTTCATCCCCCGGAACGCATCCTGGCCCGGTTGCAGATCAACACCCGGCGGCTCGCCGAACCGGATTATTTGCGGTCAGTGCTGGCCGACCACGGCAAACTGGCCAGTGCCTCGGAATGGTTGGTGCGGGCCCTGAATCCCCTCGACGGGACCCCGTTGACCAACAACGGCACGATCCGCTCGGGCCTCTTGGTGGGCGTGCCGCTTTCCGCCATACGCGCCGCGCAATCCCAGCTACTCAACCTGCGCCTGCGACCCCATGCGCTCGAGCTGACCACCTTGCCCATGCTCGGGATGCTATCGCAGCACATCGACATGACCGGGTTCAAGCACGCGGTGGTGGTTTGCGAAATCGAATACACCCAGACTCGGGTCTACATCATCGGTCGCGACGGCATCCACACCCTGCCGCCCGTGCCCCACGGCGTGGCTTCCATCATGGATGCGGCGATGAAGAAGCTGCAGACCGCGGACCTCGACGCGACCCGGGAGCGCCTGGAAAACCCCGACGACGAGGTGCTGGAAAATGGCGGTCGGTTCGTTCGGTTGCTGGCCCGGCATCTCAAGCCGGTCGTGGACCAGTTCGAACTCCATACCGGCCAGCGCGTGGATGAGCTCTACTGCGCCCAATTGCCGGACAAGTTTCACTGGCTGAGTGCCAAATTGGGTGAAGGGGTCAACCTCGCCCTGCTGGAACTGCCGCTGCAGGCCCCCAGTGTGAAATTTGCCCCGGATGCGGCTCCCTTGAGCCAGCAGTGGCTTTCCTCCATCGGCCTGCTGGCCAACTTCAACGAGACGGGCAAGGCGGGCACGCGTCCACCCATCCCCGTGCCGGGCAAGGCGCCAATCGGCATATCCTGGCACATGGATTGCCGGATCGTGGCGGAACTGCCGGATGAAAAGATCGTCAGCACGCGCTTCCTGCTGAACTCGGTTTACGGCGCGGCCACCCTGGCCGTGGTGCTCTTTTTCGGTTGGTTGCTCTACACCAATCTGGCCCTGCGCAACCAGATTCAGGATTGGGAACAGCGCATGGGCGAGCACTCCATCTCCCTGAAGGAAATCCGGCACCTGCAAAATCAATACACCCGCGACAGCGCCCGGATCAACGAGGCTTTCGCCCTCATGCAACAACCGATCGCGGTGTCAAAGTTCATCGAGCAAATCGGCCTTACCCGGCCACCGCAGGTGGTTTTTGAAACCATCGAGACCGGCGGGATGGAAGGCATGCTCCTGCGGGGCAGCCTCCGCGGCAACTCGGAGCGCGCCAGTCGGGTCCTGGGGGGTTATGTGGACAAGTTGCAGGCCAATCCAGAGTTTGAGCAACTCTTCCAGAGCATCCGCCTGACCAACCTGGAGCGCCAGGAGTCGGACGATCGCATGAACTTTGAAATCACCCTGACCCTGAAACCGGTGGCCAATCCATGAAATTGCTGAACGCCACCTTCCTGCGCCAGAATCTTTTCGCCACGATCTGTGCGGGTATAATCCTGCTGCTTGCCGGCACCGGGTTTTGGCTGTGGACCAACATCGGCAGCATCAAGGCGGATCTCAATGAGGTCAGCCAACTGGGTGAGAATGAACTGGGCACCATCGCCAACAGTCCGCGCCTGCGTCAGGCCCTGGAGGAAACCCACACCGCCGTCGAACGCATCGAGGCCAACCTCGCCGTGGAAAGCAAATTGGCGGACAACCTGGCTTATTTTTACAGCATTGAGGAGCGCACGGATGCCCACATCCGCGGTCTCAACCAACTCAATGTCATCGAAAGTGGCCCGGTGACGGTCGCGGGCCAGGCGCCCCTGCGTGCCATTCCCTACACCCTGGAAGTCAGCGGCTCCTACGTGAAAGTGATGGATTTTCTGCATAACCTCGAGGCGGGTCCCCGCTTGGTCAAGATACGCTCGTTCAACATTCGCCCCACCGTGCCCGGATCAACTGAAGTCGTGCTGCAACTCGACCTGGTCATGCTTGGAATCTCAGGAAATTCGGGAGCCCCCGGAACCTCATGAACCCGCGCCCTATCCTCACTCTGCTGCTGCTGCTGCCCTTTTCCGCCCGGGTGGGTGCGGCACCGCAGGCCGATGCCAAGTTGATTGAAATCACGCAGGCTCGCATCTCGGCGTTGTATCACTATCACGATCAAAAATCGCCGCCCCCAAACGCGGACAGCAATCCCTTCCGCCCCGAGGACAGTGCCGCGCTGATTGCGGAAGTTCTGCCGGACGGGAATGCTGGCACGGTGAAACCGGTCAAACGGGATGAAGCTCTCCTGCGCCAGGCCGTCAACGGCATCAAGATCACCGGAGTGGTCAACATGGGCAGCCAATTGCAGATCGTCGCCAACCAGCTCATCTACAAGGAAGGCTCCGTAATTCTGGTGCATCTGGGGAACGAAACCGTGCTCGTGCGCGTGATGAAAATCACCCCAAAAGTCGTGACCTTCCGCCTGGGCGAGGCCGAATTGAACGTGCGCCTATAAATCCCAGGGTGGGCGCAATCCCCCGCCAAGGGTGGCGGGCGGCACTGCAAGCTTCGGGCCTGCACTGCGGGCGTTTACTCCCTTCGGGCGATGGCAGATCCCCCGCTCCCTGTTAGCATGTTGGCCTCCACAATGCCGGGCCCACCGGCCGGAAACTCCAAACCCCCAAATTTCTGGAGAGGACATGCTTAACCCCACGCCTGTTTCCCCCCAGCGCGAGCCGCCTCCCGTCACCGGTGGTGTTGATCCACGTTGTGTTCCGCACAAGCTGAGTGCACCGCTGCCGATTGGTCCGGACTGCATCTATCCGG